>JAIXOO010000363.1 GCA_027486765.1 Saprospiraceae bacterium | reverse complement strand
TAAGCACTCAAATCTGGGTTTTGCCGAATTTTCAACAAAGTCTGAATGGCCTCGCTGTTGTTCCAATTGCACAAGGCAGCAAAAGCAGCTTCTTTTTCTTTACCCGTACCTTTTTCAAAACTGGCTTTGACTTTTTCCAAGGCGCCTTTGTCCTCCAGATAAGCCAGAATTGGAATGACTTTGTTTTTGTTGCTCTGGTAAGCTTCATTGACTAAAGCGACCGCACTGGCATCCAAAACAGGAACAATCGCCGCCTGAATGGCTTTGAGGTGGGCCTCTTTATCCGTTTTGGGCAACATGCCCAACAAGTTGGGCAATTTGGCTGAAGTAGACAAACGGCTTAGGGCTTGGTAGGCGGCATTTTGTACCGTCGTGTCGGCAGACTGGGTCAACGCAGCAATGTTGTCGAAATACGCGCTGGCGCGGCGTTCGCCAAGAATTTGGATCAAAGCCAATTGTGCTGCGGGCGAAGCAGCTCCCAGTTTTTCAACCAAAATTTTACAATTGTCTTTGTCCACTACTTGCAACAAAGCTTGCTGAGCAGGTTTGGCTTCCTCATTGGAGGTCGCTTTCAGCAAATAATCCAGCAAATTTGTAGCGTATTTTTTGTTCCCGGTCAAAGCAATTGCATTGGCAGACACGGTACGAACTGCTGCATTGTTGGAGCTCAAACCAGGTAGCAAACGTTTTTCCAGAAAAACTGGATCTGACTTGGAAACTGCAGCCAACATGGCCAGGATTTCGCCTTGGGTATCCGCCGTGGCCTTGCTGTAAATTGCTTCCCATAGTGGTTTCACCGTAGGCTTTTTGAGAGAGCTTGCGGCAACTTTCAGTACTTCCCGGCGATATTCTGCATCAAAACGGTTGAGTTCAGCATTCAAAGTTTTGACCGCCAGTTCAGCATTGGCCCAATTTAAAGCTTTGAGGGCAGCCAAGCGGTAGTGCTGCTGTTCGGTTTTGAGGGTGAGCGCCAGGATATCACTAGCCAATTTACTGACCAGGGCGATGTTCTGGGGGCGCTGCAATTGCTTCAGGTATTCCACCAATGCACTAGCAGCTTCGGTTGGATCATTTTTAAAATCCACCGCTTTGGCTTTGTTCAGCAAAAGGGAATAGGTTGAACCTTCGCCCATCAAGGCCAGACTCCAGAGCGCCTGTTTTTGCAAGGCCATATCCGCGCTGGAGGCGAACGCCAAAATGGAAGGAATGGCAGTTTTTGCTTTTAGTTCACCCAAGGCTTCAATGATGCGGTTTTGCACGGCTGGTTTGGCTGTTTTTAAGGCTGCCACCAAAGTTGGGGTTACATCAGGTGTGCGAATGGTCACCAAAGCAGCAATGGCTGGCGCGTACAAAGCATCGTTGGAGAAATAGGCACTTAGCGGTTTTACGCTAGCCGTGGTTCCCACCAACTGGATGTTGCTGATGAAATAGGCTTTCACCTCGGTGTCGGACGCTTTACCTAAGGCTTGGAGGTAGGCTTTCTCAATCAAAGCTTTGTCTACAGCGGTTTTGGCGTAGTGCGTCAGCAGTGAAACGGCGTAACGTGGGGCAACTCCGGCGGCCTGACCACTGGGTGCCACCTGCTCGCAGACCAAGCCAAGGCCTACCGCACCAGTAGCCAGCAGTTCCGCGTAGTTGCGCTCGGCAGCTTGGTTGCTGGTGGCAGGGAGGGTCGCGAGGATGTCGGCGATTTTGGTGGGGGTGTTGGGTTGAGCGAAAAGGAGGAAGGGGCTCAGGAGCAAGGTGAGGCTCAGGAGGTTTTTCCACGACTGAAGTCGCAGGCTTCGCTGCGACTGGTTTTCCCACGATGAACTTTCCCACGACTGAAGTCGTGGGTTGGGGCGGTGGTGGTGCCTCCCACGGTTAAAACCGTGGGTTGGCGGCGTGGATGTTTGATGGTTATGTTTAGGCATCGAAGATATGGATGGATGTGGTTTCATAGTTGGTTTTTGCAGCGATGATTAGATTTTCCAGGGGCCACGCATGGGCTGGTTGATGAGGCGATTGGCAGCTTCATCGTCGATGAATTCCTGCTTGAGGGGATCAAAACGGAGGCTGCGTCCCAGTTGCAGGGCAATTTTACCCATGTTGACTACCGTGCAGGAGTTGTGGCCATTGATTTCGTTGAGGGCAAATTTTTGACGGGTTTTCACCGATTCACTGAAGCTGGTCACCTGGGGCGCCGGATCAGGGAAGCTGTCAATCATTTGCAACAGATTGGGAATGGTTGATTTAAACCCTTTGTAGATTTTCCCTTTGGGACCTTCAATGTAGGCTGCATCCGGGTTTTTGTTTTCACCATCCAGAATGATTTTGCAACCATCGGCATAAGTAAAAGTGATTTTGCGCCAGGTACCCACGGCATCGTCGTGCTGCTGGGGGCAATCAACCTCTACTTTGACTGGGCTGGTGTTGTCTTTCCCAAGGATGTACTGCACGGGGTCGATGTAATGTTGGCCCATGTCGCCCAAGCCGCCGCCGTCGTAATCCCAGTAGCCCCGGAAGGTGGTGTGTACGCGATGAGGGTTGTAAGGTTTGTAGGGCGCTGGGCCGAGCCACATGTCATAGTCCAGATCAGCAGGCACTGGAGTGGGTTCCAGGTTGCTTTTGCCCACCCAGTAGAATTTCCAGTTGAAGCCCGTTACGCCACTGATGTTTACGGTGAGTGGCCAACCTAAAACACCACTTTCAACTACTTTTTTCAGCGGTTGAACCGTAGTATTCAATCCATAGAATTGGTCGGTAAAGCGGAACCAGGTATTGAGGCGAAACATTCGACCGTATTGCTCCATGGCTTCCACTACCCTTTTGCCTTCGCCGATGGTGCGGGTCATCGGTTTTTCACACCAGACGTCCTTGCCCGCCTGAGCGGCCATTACCGACATCACGCCGTGCCAGTGCGGCGGCGTGGCGATGTGGACAATGTCGATATCGGGCTGAGCAATCAAGTCCCGAAAGTCGGAATAAGCCCGAGCCTGGCCACCAGATTGGTCGACGGCCATTTTGAGGTGCTTTTTGTCGACATCACACACCGCAACCAGTTTGGTGCCTTCGTAGCCAAAATGGCCGCGTCCCATGCCACCCACGCCAATGATTCCTTTGGTGAGGGTATCACTAGGGGCCAAAAATCCTTTGCCCAATACGTGACGCGGTACAATGCTAAACGCGCCGATGGCCAAGGCGGAGTTCTTGATGAAATTGCGACGAGATCGCAACTGATTCGTTTTGTTTTGGTCTGCTGACATACACTATCTTTTGATAGAGTAAGATAGGCAGGTTTTGGAAAAAATAGGGAAGGAAGTAAAGATTTTGGGGAGAATGAGCAACGAACGAATATTGAGTTTTTAAAATCAACTTGAATTAGTACAATTTGCGTCAAAGTGGCGGCTTCAAGTCCTTAAAATGCCCATTCAACAAAGCCCTTTGTTGCAAGTTCCGCATTTCGCGCACCATCGGCAAAAACTGCTCCAAGTGTTTGATCAAAAAAGTTTGGCGTTCTTTTTCGGTTTGAAGGGTCAGTAGTTCGTATTCCTGCTCGGTCGACATACCGGCGTGGTGAGCCACATCGTAGGTGATGAAACCACTGGGGCCATCCGGCAATCGTTTATCGATGTTCAACAAATCGAACAATTCAATGAGATGAGTTAAAATTTTCTCATTCAATGTCCAGTCGAATTCACGATCCGTTTCAAGGCGAACGATGGTTGCACCTGCGTACAATTTACCCGGGATTGGATTGATGAATTGCTCCGTGCGGTACACTCCTAACCCTTTGGTTTTGATGTCCATGGCCCCGCCCTCGTGGCGCTTTTCGATGCTCAACAATTGGATCTCAGTACCATAGGGCATCACACGATTGTTGAGAAAAGTAGGAATCCCGAATGTCACCCCATTTTCCTCACTCTCTTTGACGAGTTGGCGGTACCGGGGCTCAAAAATATGTAGGTTCAGATTTTCGTTAGGGTATACGACAATCTGCAGCGGAAATTGTGGCAACAAAACAAAATCCATACTGCTTTTATTTTTTGTTTGACTTATTAAAAAAAATATATGTAACCTTTGTTTGAATTCCTCGTATATCAACCTAAATTGAACGAGTGTTCAGAGAGCGCAATGGCGGCAAAAGCTAAATCAGCCTGTTTACTGCACATGCAAAAGTACAAAACATGAACTAAGCCCAATAGTTGCAATTTTAATCCTATAAAAACCATTTTAACAACTTGCCATGTCTAAGCTCAGCACCAAAGCCTTGCGGCCACTCGTTTTCGGAACGAGTGTGGTCATTCTTTTTTTAGCTCTATTGAGTACAGGATGCCGAAAAAGCCGCGAAATCAGTACCCTTTCCGCAGAAAACCCTTTTGTATACGCTTATACATCAGGGGTTATTTCCAAAACCGACCCAATCCGAGTACGTTTTGCCCAAAATGTCGCTCAACCCGATGAAATTGGCAAAGAAGCACCCGCTGTTTTGTCGATTTCCCCCAACGTAAAAGGTACACTGACCTGGGAAAATGCCAACACCCTGCGTTTGGAGCCCAATCAGGAACTCAGTTCAGGCACTACCTATGATGTTTCGGTCAATGTAAAACAAGTCATCAAGGACGCCAAAGGTGAAAACGCCAGTTTTGCCTTCCAATTCCACACTCGCGAACAACACTATCAGGTCGAACTGGAAGGTATGCGCTCAGCCAGCACAACCGATTACAGCAAACAAACCTTGAAAGGCACGGTTTACACCTCCGACGTAGCGCAAACTGATGAGGTAGAAAAAATGTTGGACGCCAACCAGTCAGGCAATGACCTCAAGGTAGATTGGAAACATTCCGGCGATCAATTGGTACACTATTTTACAGTTAAATCGGTCAACCGCAGCAAGCAGCCATCGGAAGTCAAATTGTCTTACGATGGCAATTCCATTGGCGTCAAAGAGGACAAATCTGAGACCTACAAAATCCCTGCGGTCAACCAATTCAGTGTCATGGACGCCGAGGCGATCCAATTGCCCGAGCAGTACATCCGCCTTATCTTTTCCGACCCCTTGGAAAAATCTCAAAACCTTGACGGTCTGGTCAGCATTGACGACTACGAAGGCACCCTGCGTTTCATCATTGAGGACAACACGGTAAGGGTTTACCCCGATCAAACCCTCAAAGGCGATTATCGGGTGAGGGTAGCAACTGGGGTGAAAAACACCAAAGGCAGTACTTTTTCAGAAACAACCGTTTGGGATGTCACTTTTGAAGAGATCAAGCCAGGGGTAAAACTGGTGGGTCAAGGGGTGATTTTGCCAAATTCTGAAGGTTTGATGTTCCCCTTCGAGTCCGTTGGGCTCAAAGCAGTAGACATTGAAATTTTCAAAATTTACAACAACAACATCCTCCAGTTTTTACAAGACAACCCCATTGACGGGGAATACGATTTGTACAAAGTAGGCCGGGTGGTCTTGCAGAAAAAAGTAAACCTGGCCATCCTTAGTCCCAATGCCAAAGCGGGTCGTTGGTCGCGGTATGCCATTGATTTGGGTAAATTGATCAAAGCCGACGAGCAGGCCATCTATCAGGTACGCATTGGTTTCCGCCCGGAATACGCAGCCATTGCTTGTATGGCTGAAATCTCCACCGGCAATGCTGAGCTCAGCGGCGATCCTTTCTCCCGCGCAGGTGAAGACGAGGACGAGCCCCTTGAAAGCATCATGGACAATTATTATGGTTACGATGGTTATTTTGAAGACTACGATTGGGACAAGCGCGATGACGCTTGTTCTCGTGAATATTACAATGCCGATCATTTTGTTCAGCGCAACGTCATTTCTTCCAACCTCGGTTTGATTGCCAAAAAAGGAGGCAACCGCAAGCTCATGGTCATCGTGAGCGATTTGCGCAGTACCGATCCAATCAGTGGCGCACAAGTAGAGGTATTTGACCGTCAGAACCAGTCCATTGGTAAGGGCAGCAGCAACGGTGAAGGAATTGCCGATGTGGCGTACAAAGGACGGCCTTTTGTAGCCATCGTCACGCACAATGGCCAGCGCGGCTATGTTCGCCTGGAAGATGGTGAGTCTCTTTCACTCAGTAAGTTTGACGTAGATGGTGCCGTAACCCAAAAAGGACTGAAAGGTTATTTGTACGGCGAAAGAGGCGTTTGGCGCCCCGGCGATTCAGTTTTCCTCAATTTTATGATCGAAGACCGCGAAAAACGCCTGCCCGAAAGTTATCCCATCACCATGGAGCTGTACAATGCAAGGGGACAATTGCAGGAAAAACGAACCACTTCCAAAACGGTCGGTGGCATTTATCCGCTTTATTTCGCAACCCGCCCCGATGCTCCAACGGGCAACTGGCGGGTAAAAGTAAAGGCTGGCGGGGCCATTTTTGAAAAAATTCTCAAAATTGAAACCGTCAAACCCAACCGCATCCGCATTGATCTGAATACGGGTGCTGAGAATGAATTGTACGCTACTGACGGTAAAATGAGTGCCGAATTGCAGGCCGATTGGTTGACGGGTTCGGCAGCGAGTGGTTTGAAAGCAGTGGTAGAGGTGCAATTGCGGGAATCAAGTACTCGTTTTGCCAAATATCCTAGCTTCGATTTCGATGATCCAGCGCGTAAACTGACCAAAACGGAGCCAAAGGTCATTTTTGACAACGTTTTGGATGCCGCTGGCCACGCTAAATTGAGTGCTACGCTATTGGAAGCAGACCTGGCTCCTGGTATGTTGAGCGCTTCTTTTCAAACCCGCGTGTTTGAAAAAGGTGGCGACTTCAGCACCGACAACATGACGGTGAAATACTCTCCCTACGACAGTTATGTAGGACTGGAGATTCCCCGCAACAAATACGGAAGTCCGCAATTTGAAGTAGGTAAAAACAACTCCATCGGCCTGGTCAATGTGGATAAAAATGGCAAACCCTTGACTAATCGCCGCTTATCCATTGGCTTGTACAAGGTAGAATGGCGCTGGTGGTGGGACCAATACCAGGAAAATGAAGCGAACTACAACTCTGGTGAGCACGTTGGTGCCGTAAAAACCGCTGCCGTTACTACCAATGCCAAGGGTGAAGCTTCCTGGAGTTTCAAAACTGAAACTTGGGGCCGCTACATGGTCCGTATCTGTGATACCGAAAGTGGCCACTGCACTGGTGGTTTTGTGTACATCGGTACACCTTGGTACGAAGGAGATGAAATGGATGATAGTTTCCGCGAAGCCGCAGCGATGTTGAGTTTCCGCGCTGACAAAGAAAAATACAACGTAGGTGAGTCCGTGACATTGACCATTCCTGGTGGGAAAAATGGCCGGGTGTTGGTATCGCTGGAAACGGGCACTAAAATCCTACAAACGTTCTGGGTCAAATCGGTAGAAGGCGAAAATAAAATCACCTTCAAAACCACGCCCGACATGTCACCCACGGTTTACGCCAACGTGGCGCTGATTCAGCCACACGGACAAGTAGAAAACGACTTGCCGATTCGTTTGTACGGGGTCACTCCAATTCAGATTGAAGATGCCGAAACCATCCTGACTCCAACCATTGAGTGCCCCGCTGAATTCCGCCCTGAAACCACGGTGAGTATAGAAGTGGCTGAAAAAGCGGGCAAGGCAATGGCTTACAGTCTGGCGATTGTGGATGAAGGCCTCTTGGGTTTGACGCGCTTTAAAACGCCCGATCCACATGCCGCTTTCTACGCCCGTGAAGCCCTGGGCGTCCAAACCTGGGACATTTACGACAAAGTACTCGGCGCTTATGCCGGAGAACTGGAAAGTATCCTCAGCATTGGAGGTGACGGGAACATCGATCCTAGTGCCTTGAACAATACCGCCAATCGTTTTAAACCGATGGTGGTTTGCCAGGGGCCTTTCCAATTGGCCAAAGGCCGCAGCAACAAACACCAAATCAAAATACCCAACTACATCGGCGCAGTGCGAGTGATGGTGGTGGCCGCTCAAGACCACGCTTACGGCTCAGCCGGCAAGAGTGTACCCGTGCGCAATCCGCTGATGGTGCGCACTACCCTACCCCGGGTGATCTCGCCGGGTGATCAATTCGAGCTGCCAGTCAACGTGTTTGTGACCGACGCTAAAATCACCAATGTACAGGTGAAAGTGAGCGAAAGTTCGGGCCTGGTTACGGTGGAAGACGGCGATCAAAGCATGAGTTTCAGCCGCAACAATTCAGATCAGATTACAGGCTTCAAAATCAAGGTGAAGGATAAAATTGGCATTGCCAAGTTCAAAATTGTCGCCACGGGTGGAGGAGCTTCTTCTTCGGAAGAAATCGAAATCGATGTGCGCAATCCGAACCCTTACCAAACCAAAATCTTTACTGAAGTGGTTGAAGTAGGTAAATCCTGGGAGCAACCGCTGGAAGTATTCGGAACCGCTGGCACGCGCAGTGCAATCCTGGAAGTGTCCAATGTACCACCGCTCAACCTGGGCGAACGTTTGGGTTACCTCCTCTCCTACCCTTATGGCTGTATTGAACAAACCACCTCGGCGGCTTTCCCGCAGTTGTTTGTCGGCAACATGATGGAGTTGAATGAGGAGCGCCAGCAGCAGGTCGCCGAAAACATCAAGGCGGCCATCGAACGCATCAAAGGTTTCCAAACCAACGAAGGTGGCTTTACTTATTGGCCGCGTGGCAGTGGTACGCCTGATCAATGGTCGACCAGCTACGCGGGGCATTTCCTTGTTGAGGCCAAAGCCAAAGGTTACGATGTACCGCAAAACTTGCTCAAGGATTGGGTGAAATTCCAGAAAAAAGTATCCAGGATGTGGGATTCAAAATTGCCCAATTACGGATTCTGGAGCAATGAAGGCCATGAATTGAACCAGGCATATCGCCTCTATACGCTGGCCCTGGCGGGTGAAGCTGACATGGCTTCAATGAACCGCTTGCGCGAAAACCCAAAATTGACCCTGAGTGCTCGTTGGCGCTTGGCTGCTGCTTATGCCTTGGCGGGTAAAGCTGAAGTAGCCAAAGAATTGATTCTAAATCAGGCGACTGAGGTACCCGATTACACGGAATTGAGTTACACCTACGGCTCGGGTATGCGCGACCGCGCAATGATCCTCGAAACGCTGGTGCTGCTCAAGGACATGAAAAAGGCTGGCGCTTTGGTACAATACATCTCCAAGGGGCTGAGCAGCCAAAGCTGGTACTCCACCCAAACTGTAGCCTACAGCCTCATGGCCGTATCGAAATACCTGGGCGATGACAAGGCGACGCAGGCCTTCAGCTTCAGTTATTCGCTCAGCGGAGGCACTTCAACATCGGCCAACTCCAAAAACGCGGTGATGCAAATCAACCTGCCAACTGGTGGAAGCAATACTTTGATGGTAAAAAACACCAGCAAAGCCAAACTCTTCGTACGGGTGATGCAAAAAGGCCAACCGACTGCCGGGCAGGAAACGCCTCAGGCGAATGACCTGAAAATCAGTGTGGTCTATACCGACATGGCCGGCAAAGTGCTGGATCCAGCCAATTTGCAACAAGGCAAGGACTTCATCGCCGAGGTACGGGTGAATCACCCCAACTCGCGTCCAATCCAATTCGACGAGCTGGCGCTGAATCAAACCTTCCCCTCCGGTTGGGAAATCTCCAACAGCCGCATGACGGATATCGAGAGTACGTCCTCTTCAGGCTACGACTATCAGGATATTCGGGATGATCGGGTAAATACTTTCTTTGACCTGGGCCAAAGCCAAAACAAATCCTTCAAGGTGAGGCTGAACGCGGCTTACCCCGGGCGGTACTATTTGCCTGCAGTGTCTTGTGCAGCGATGTACGACAACTCGATTAGTGCGAATACCAAGGGGATGTGGGTAACGGTGAGTAAGTGAGAAGCGAAAAGTGAATAGTGAAAAGCAATTGGCAGTCAATGTCCTGGGATGTTGGTTGCCAATTGCTTTTTGTCTGAAATCTGTGTAGCTGAGGTGCCTCTTTGGTGCCTAAGGTTTCTTAGGTGGTGAATAAAAAAACGTCATAAATAGATACATTTTTACTGAAATTTTCCCCTTCTCACATCCCACCCTTTTTGTACTTTTGCACCCAAAATCGCCCCAGTTACTCATCAAAACCAAATAAGCCATGCAAAGCCCAACAATGGTTGCTTCACTGGAAGCCTACTTCCAAATCTTCCGCAAAAATGTCATTGGTGCGAATCAGAAATTCCAGAGCCCATACGGCGAAAAAAGCATCATTTACGCCGACTGGACCGCCAGTGGCCGACTTTACCAACCCATCGAAGACATTCTGACCCACGATATCGCCCCATTTGTGGGCAATACCCATACTGAAACCACCATTACGGGTAGCGCCATGACCCAGGCCTACCACCAGGCTAAGGCCATCATCAAATCTTATGTGGGCGCACAAACCTCGGATGTACTCATATCCTCCAACTCGGGCATGACCGGGGTGGTCAATAAATTTCAGCGCATTCTGGGGCTCAAAGTCCACGAGCGGCACCAACACCTGGTTAAATTGCCCGAAAATCAGCGCCCGATTGTGTTCATCAGTCACATGGAGCACCACTCCAATCAGACCAGTTGGTTGGAAACCCTGGTCGATCTGGAGGTGATTGC
>JAIXOO010000088.1 GCA_027486765.1 Saprospiraceae bacterium | reverse complement strand
TTTTACGTATTGGCCAGCTTGGAGATCATCGCCGAGGAGATTGAGGAGCCTTTTGGAGCCGATGAAAACGACTTGCCGCTGGGCAAAATCAGCCGAAACATCCAAATGCACATCGGGGAATTGATCTGAGCGGGTTTTATGGTGATAAAAATGTAATTATTTTTGGGGTGATTTGTACAATTACTCAGTAAAAAAATAAATTTAATTTATTGAATATCAATTTATTAAGTTAAAATTTTGAACAAAAATATTATTTCTGGCCTGTTCTTATTTTCCGTAAAATGCAACTACTTTTATTTCATCTGTCCTGTACTTTTGTTTTGCGAGAAGGTTCAAGGCTTTCCAGGATAAAGGTCCAGAGGGTTTCATAGGGGATGATTTCCAGGTCATAATCCTGTTTGGCTTTGTGCAGCGGAACCGACAGCAGTTTTTGGTAATAGGGTTCGGCCTTGCGCTGCACCGCAACCGGATGAAAATCCCCTTTTTCCAGTTGCATGATCATTTTGATGAAACAGTTGGTGCGGTAAGTCTCGTCACGCCGCAAATGGCGGTGGGTATAGGCTTTGAGGGCGTCAATTTTGTCGATGATGCTGGAATAGTCTTTGTCCAGTAACAGAAACAAAATCATCAGGGTGATCAGGAGGATGTTGTTGCCGGATTTATCGTGGATGGATTGATTGAATTCGTTGATGAATTTTTTGGTGCGAAATTTGAACTCAACTCCTTGAGGTTGTTGTAATTTTCCAGCACGAATGAGGTAATATACCATGGCTTCATTCGTACGACACCTCTCTTGCTGTTGAGGGGCTTGTTTTGACAAGGCTGGGTTGTTTTTGACTTCAATGATGTTTTCCAAAGCCAGTTCGTATTGTTCGGAATGAAGGTACAAGCGGTAAATGTCATCCATTACAGTGAACCAACTGATACTATGGGGAGGGGCGATTGTCAATATATTTTTTCCGATCCTGATGCCTTCATCGTATTGCCCCAACATTTGCAGAGAAGCGATCAGCTGACTAGAAAAGGTTATAAAAACTGCTCGAGGGGTTCTTTGTTTTTGTTGTTCAAAATATTGCAATGCACTTCTACAAGTTTCGGCGGTTTTTGCATAATCGGTCATAAACATGGACTGGTAAATAAAAACCTGATGCGCGTACAAATTCAATCGGTAGGAGGAGAGTCGATCGGTGTAGGTTTTTAGGTTTTTTACATAGCCGGCAATTTTTTGGGCAAAAACCAAATCAGCAGATCTTTTTAAATTGTAATGCATGTTTAATTTGGTGTAGTATTTTTCGGCGAGGATTTCAGCCTCTAACAACTCTTGCATGTTTTCCAAGAGGTTGGTATAGTATTCAAATTTAGTTTTATTTTTAGCAAAAGAACCATAGTGCATGGCAAGTTGACGTGCGAAAGGCAAAGTGATATCGGTAAATTCGTTTTTAAGGGAAATTTTGATGGTGTCTTCGGCAATTTTGATGGCGGCATTGCGCATAAAGCGTACCATGAGGGATTGAAAGGCCGCATAATTGCGGTAACAAATCAAGGCATCCCTTTGTAGTTCATTGGCGGCAGTTTGGTTAAAATCGACCAAAAAGAGCAAATTTGTGAGCCGTTCTTCCAGTTGTTGGGCCAAACGGTAATAGTAGGTTTTGGCGTTTTTGTCATTGGGGAAAAAATAATCCCGGGCTGCTTGTTCGGTTTTGAGTGAGCCATCGCGCAATTTTTCGTAAAACACCCGCAGTCGGGAGTTTTTGGCAAACACCTCCAGGTGTTTGAACTTGTTTTTGGATAAAAACTGCACCAATTCGATCAAATGATCCATGCGGATAAATAATTTTTTTCTTCTAAAGTGTATAGATTGCTTTAAAAATAACAAAAAGAAACAACTATTTATCAAAATTTTAGTAAAAAAATTTAGTTAAACCTACATTCATCTCACCTGTTGATTTTCCCTGTCAAACGTAACTGTCACAAACTTTAGGCCGTCCTACCTTTGTCTTAACAAAATCAATGACTTATGGAGGCGATTATCATCAGCTTGTTGCTGTTCTTCAGCAACGCAGACTTTGTTTTGAATACTGGTAACCTGGACCAAAGTGCCCAGCATACCCAAACAAGCACCATTGAAGAGGGCAATCAAACCAATGTGGACGAGACGATGGTGGAATGTTCATCGGGGGGAAAGATTGGAACTATAGATTTAGAAGGAATGTAATTCACAGCAACATACGGTTTATTAGCACTACTAACTTTTTCAGCGCTTTTTTATTTGGATTTTTGCATTACTTGTTGTAGTTTGTTTATATTATTGGTTAGAACGCTGTAATTAAAGCGCTGCGGGGTATCGAGTGATCCGGGCAAACGAACTTGATACCCCTTTTTCTTTTTCCAATGTTAGGGTATGAGTTTAAATGAGGATGTCTCCTACTTGTTGTGAAGTGGTGGGCAATATCCTTATTGGATGGAATCAAAATAAAGGCAAGAGAAAATAAAAAAGGCAACCTCGGGCTGATAAAAGATTTTGCTATGTAGCAACTAGTGAGTGTAAGCCGAGGTTGCCTAGCGAATTGTAACCTTAACTGATGCTTATACGCATGAGGGGAATTATT
>JAIXOO010000301.1 GCA_027486765.1 Saprospiraceae bacterium | reverse complement strand
GTAACTGCGCGGTTTGCGGCGATCCAGCAAGGCTTTCAGGTGCAGGAATGCCTCCTGAGTGTGCGCTTTGGCCACCAGTTCCTTCATGGCTTCGGTGTTTAGATCAGGTAGCCCGGCCAGTTTGGGATCGGGAGTGGGCAACTTTTTCAAAGTGCCAGCTTTGGCGCAGGCCTTATACAAATCCTGGATAAAAACCTCCGGATTGCTGGCAAAAAAATTGATTTTAAACTCCTCCGTATACAACTTCTGCAACTTGTGATTTTCCAATTCCTCCAGGGCCATCCGCTCTACGTCCTTCAGTTTTTCAGAATGCATGGACAACACCCGCAGCAGGAGTTGGAAGTACCATTTTTCGTAGGGCAAGCCCAGGAAAATGTAGCGCTCGGCCTTTTCCAGTTCTTCTTTCAGTTGGGGGTGCATGCTTTTGGCCATAAAGACCGATTCCAGGTAGTCAAAAAAATCGCTGTGGGTGAGCACCAGGCTCTCGGGCTCTTCGATGTTGCCGAGGAGGTTGTAGATCAGCGGTTTGTTGCGGCTAGGCTTTTCAAAGTCCTTGGCGTGGGGGCGATTGCGGAAGTACAAATCGGGTTGGTAGGCCAGTCCTAGTTCATCAAAGGTGCGCGCCAGGATGTTGTCGGGCATCAGGGAAATGATGATGTTGAAGGGGATTTGGGCCAGTTCGGCAAAGCGGGCGCTGGTTTCCGGGAAGGGCTGGTTGTAAAAACTTTTGATTTGTTCGATGACCTTGCGCTTGTGCCGCCGCTCGTTGCGGAAGAGGAAGAAGCCATCGTCGTTGTAGAGGTGGATGGCGGGGTGGTCGGGTTTGTTGACTTCCAGCCATTGTTCGAGGGCGCGCTCAATGCCTTGGCCATCAGGAGCCTGGTAAATGCCACTGCCGAGGAAGATGACGCATTTTTCGGCTTCGAGGCTGTCGATGATCTCTTCCCAATCTTGCTCAACGCGGGGTGTAGAAATGGTTTCAGGCATGGTTTACCGGGTTTTATTAAAGTTTAAATATAGGAAAATTCAATTGAGCGCTAATTTTTGCCCCTTGAAAACAAAAAAGTTTTTTTTGAATAGGATAGGGGTTGGGGTGTTTTTTCCCATCTAGGTTGATGAAAGGATTTAAAGAGAGGTTGAGGAAAGTTGAGGGAGGTTTAGGAAGGTTTAGGCTACCGCAAGCGATTTTGACAAAGTCCTTGTCTGAGTCGCTCGCGGTAGCCTAAACCTCCCTAAACCTTCTCAACCTCCTAAACCCACCAAACCACCGACTGTTATTATGAAAATCATCGCCACTCTGGTCGTGCTGACCTTGAGTCTTGGGACTATTTTTGCCCAAAACCCAGGATCAGCCGCCAAAAAACAGTACACCCTGAGCGGGTACATCAAAGACGCCGCCTCGGCGGAAGAGCTGCTCTACGTCAACGTGTGGGTAGAGCCCCTCAAAAGCGGGGCGACCAGCAACACCTACGGGTTTTATTCCCTGACCCTGGCACCGGGCGCGTACCGCCTCACCTTTTCTTACCTCGGCTACCAAAACATCAGCAAGGAGATCAACTTGGACCGCGATCTGGAATTGAACATCGAAATGCAATCCGATGCCCAGACCTTGCAAGAGGTGCAGATTTCGGATAAAAAAGCCGATGAAGCCGTGCGTGAAGTAGCTATGAGCCGCCTGGACGTACCCATTGCGCAGGTCAAAAAACTTCCCGCACTGCTGGGTGAACCCGACATCATCAAAACCATTCAAACCCTGCCCGGAGTCACCAGTGCCGGGGAAGGTACCTCCAGTTTTTACGTGCGGGGTGGGGCAGCGGATCAAAACCTGATCCTGATCGACGAAGCCCCGGTGTACGATGTATCGCACTTGTTTGGTTTGTTTTCGGTGTTCAACGCCGACATTTTAAAAAGTGCCGAACTGTACAAAGGCGGGATTCCCACCAAATACGGCGGGCGTTTGTCCTCCCTGCTCGAAGTCAGCACCAAAGACGGTAATGCCCGGCAATTGGAAGCAGCGGGTAGTGTGAGTACATTGGCAGCCAAAGCCAGTTTGGAAGGGCCGATTGTGAAAGACAAAGCCTCTTTTATCCTGGCTGCCCGCCGCTCCTACGTGGATTTGATCATGAAACAGATCCCCGATTTGAAGGGCACTGGCGTCCAATTTTACGACCTGAACGGCAAGCTCAACTGGAAAATCAACAACAACAACCGCTTCTTCCTGTCCGCCTACGCCGGGCGTGACATCTGGAAATTCAACGATGATTTTCAAATGGATTGGGGCAACAAAACCACCACTTTCCGTTGGAACCATTTGTTCAACGAGCGTTTGTTTGCCAATACCACCTTGGTGTACAGCGATTTTGATTATACCCTGGAGCAAAATGACGCGTTGGAGGGCTTCCGCTGGGATGCTAACCAAAAGGAGTATTCCGTGAAGCAGGATTTTACCTGGTTCCCCAGTCCAAAGTTCACTTTGCAATTTGGTTACCAGGGGACTTACCGCCAGTTTCAACCCGGCGACATCCGGCCCAATGGGGAGAACACCATTTTTAAACCCACCAAATTGCAGGCTCGGTATGCGCTGGATCAGGCCTTGTATGTAGGCGCTGAACAGAAGGTTTCCGAGCGTTTATCCATGCAATACGGAGTCCGCTTTTCCCTCTTCCAACATTTGGGGCCAGAAACCATCTACACCTACGCCAATGCTTCGGACAATGTGAATTATACGATCACCGATTCAACCCGCTACAAAAAAGGGCAGGTGATTGCCTCTTTTGCCAATCCAGAGCCCCGTTTTGCGGCGCGTTATCAGTTGAATAACAGTAGTTCGTTGAAGTTTTCGTACAACCGCATGGTGCAGTACATCCACCTGCTGTCGAATTCTACGGTACCGATTCCCTTCAACACCTGGTCGCCCAGTTCTCCTTACCTGAAGCCCCAAAAAGCGGATCAGGTGGCGTTTGGTTACTTCAAAAACCTGGACAAAAACACCTGGGAGTTTTCGGCAGAAGCCTACTACAAAGCCTCGGACAACATCACCGAATTTGCGGACAACGCCAATATCTTTTTCAACGAACACATTGCCACGGAATTCCGTCAGGGCAAGTCCACTTCTTATGGACTGGAATTGTTGTTGCGCCGGAATGTGGGCGACCTGCGGGGTTTTGCGAGCTATACCCTCAGCAAAACGGACGTAACAATTCCTACGGTGAACAATGGTCAGGCTTTTCCAGCCAATTACGATCGCCGCCACAGCTTCAACCTCTCCTTGACCTACGATTTGAGCCCCCGCTGGAGCGTTGGGGGTAATTTTACTTACGCTACGGGCCGCCCGATTACCTTGCCTACGGGTAAGTACAGTTTTGGCAACTACGAGGCGAATTTGTACTCGGGCCGCAATGGGTACCGTTTGCCGGATTTCCATCGTCTGGACATCGCAGCTACTTTTGATCCCGCCAAAAACAAGGGCCGCCGTTGGCAAAATACCTGGGTTTTTGGCATCTACAACGTATACAATCGGCAGAATCCCTTTACCATTTACACCCGCACCAAACAGGATGACGAAGGCAATGTCATTGGGGATGGTACGGAGAAAGAGGCGCGGCTGGTGTACTTGTTTTCGGTATTGCCGTACGTGACCTGGAGTTTTAAATTTTAAAATAAGTTGAGGGAGGTTGAGGGAGGTTGAGAAGGTTTAGGCTACCGCGAGTAACTTAGACAAGGACTTTGTCAAAATCGCTTGCGGTAGCCTAAACCTCCCTCAACCTTCTCAACCTTCCTCAACCCAAAACTTCTATCATGAAAAATATCCTGTTTGCGCTTTTCGCGCTATTGAGCCTTTTGGCTTGTGAAAAAACCATCCAATTGGACCTCCAACAACTTGACGGCGTCTTGATTGTAGAGGGTAGTGTGAACAACCAGTACCAGCCACAAGTAGTCAAATTGAGCAAAAGCCGGTCTTTTGGCTCGACGGGAAAAGCGCCGGTGGTATCGGGGGCGATGGTGCGGGTCAAAGATGACGCCAATCGTGAGTTTCGCTTTGTGGAAAAAGAACCGGGGCTGTACGTGTCGGAGCAGGCTTTTGCGGGGGTGGCGGGTCGCACTTACACTTTGCTGATTGAATCAGAAGGGAAAAGCTACACGGCTTCCGATAAGATGAACAACATCGTGGATTACGACAGTTTGACCTACCGCCTTGACGAGGAGGAAATGAAAGACCCCAAAGACAGCGCCCGTTTTTACGAAGTACTGCTCTTCGTCAAAGAACCACAAGAAACTGAGGATTTTTACCTCTTCAATTTTTACCGCAATGGCAAATTGGAGAATGACGAAGGGCGTACCATCTATTTCAGCGAAGACAAACTGTTGAATGGCCGCATTGACGGTTTGCCTTTTCCCATTTATTACGCGGCCCAGGACGAGGCCAAAATTGAAATTTTAAACATCTCGCGCAATGCCTACAAGTTTTACAGCGACCTGGCGGCCAACCTGGGCAATGATGGCGGGATGTTCAGCGGCCAACCCGCCAATGTGTACACCAATTTGAGTGGTGGGGCAAGAGGGTATTTTTTGGTCGCGCCAGTGGCTACGGCTACCTTACAAGTAGACAAATAAGTTTCATACATTTGGCCAGAGGGGAGGTTTTAGGGCCCCTCTGGTTTTTTTATTTGCCGAGATACGGGAAGTACCGCACATAATCCACCTCCATCTGCGCCGGAAACGCCGCCTTATCAATCCCTTTTTGGCCACCCCAACCGCCGCCAACCGCTACATTTAAAATCAAGTGATGGGGATGATCAAAGGGCCATTCCTTCCAGGTCGCATTGGCCGGTTTGTCAAAACTGAAATACTCCTGATCGTCCACGAAAATTTTGATGTTGTTGGGTGTCCAGTCACAGCGGAAGGTGTGGTAGGCTTCTTCCAGGCCTGGGACGGCTTTTTTGGTGCCTTTTTGGGTGCCCTGCACGTGGTTGAAGGCCGCGCAGTGGATGGTGCCGTGCACGTGTTCGACATCAAAACCCACGTGTTCCATGATGTCGATTTCGCCATTGTCGGGCCAGCCCTTGCCACCATAAGGCGCATCGCTGAACAACATCCAGATCGCAGGCCAGGTGCCCACCCCTTTGGGGAGTTTGGCGCGTGCCTCAAAACGGCCATAGGTGAAATCACCTTTACCTTTGGTGACCAAACGGGCGGAAGTGAACTCGCGATGCTCCATTTTTTCGTTGCGGGCTTCAATGGTCAAATGGCCTTTTTCAACCCTGACGTTGCTGGGGCGATCGGTATAGCATTGCACTTCGTCGTTGTACCAATTGCAGCCCAGATCGTAACTCCATTTTTTTTCGTCGGGTTTCCCCGCTTTGTTGAACTCATCTTTCCAGGCTGGTTTTTTGGCAAAGCTGCTTTTTTGTGCCTGAGAAAAAAGAAAGCAAGGAGCTACTAGCCAGAGTATTACACTCCAAAATAAACAAGAAGTGATAGAGGTGCGAACTGCGTTGTGCATGTGTATCGTTTTTTTATCCATTAGAAATCGTGACGAAATAACTAAATGACTACAAGAAAGTCTATCTTTGCAGCTAAATTAATATTGACATGTTAAGTCGTAGGAACGTCCGCATAAAAGTCATGCAGATGCTCTATTCCTTAGGGAGAGATAAGAGCCTGAAATTTGATGAAGCCATGTTGAGGTATCGCGATAAGGTGAACAAATCTTTCGAGCTATATCTGTTCAATTTGTTGTACCTGATCCGAGTTGCCCAGTTTTCCATTCAGGATGCCGATTCCCGGCGGACTAAGTTGAGACCAAGCGAAGAAGACAAAAAGTTTGAGGCCAAATTGGCCCACAATCCCTTGATGGAGTCTTTGAGCAGAAACGAAGGGCTCTACCGCCTTTTCAAACAATACAAGACGGAAACTTTCCTGGACGAAGACCACGTTCGCTCTTTTTACAATGAGCTGTCCAAAAAGGAAGAATACAACCAATACGTTTACAACGATGCGACCACCAACAAGGATCACGAAGAGATGCTCTTGTTGATGTACCGCACCTTGTGTGCCAATGAATTGTTTTTGGAGCTAAACGACGATACCTTCGCACAGTGGGAGGACGACGAGTCGTTGATCATTGGGTCCATCAAAAAAACGCTAAAGGCCCTGCCTGCCTCAATGGATTTCTTCGAAGCTTACAAGCCGAACGCTGAAGCAACTGTAGACTTTGGGGAATTGCTTTTGCGCAAAGTGTACCACGAGGATGAACAATTGCTCAAGGTGATCGAACCCACCCTCCGCAACTGGGATGTAGAGCGGGTCGCGGTCATTGACATGATTTTGCTTAAAATGGCTCTGGCTGAGCTAATGACTTTTAAATCAATACCTTCCAAAGTTACGCTCAACGAATTTGTTGAAATTGCCAAAAATTACAGTACCGATAAAAGCAAAGATTTTATCAACGGTATTTTGGATCGCCTGCTCAAACAATTGGCGGATGAAGGGAAAATTTCCAAAGAAGGACGTGGTTTGATTGGTGACTAAGCTAGATGGGTTTCGTCTACAGTTGATTATAACAAATATCATTGGGAAAAAGCCATTCTCTCTAATGATGTATGGTTATATTTGTTTACAAAACCTATTTGAAACCAATCTACTGCAGCATGAGAACGCTTTTATTTACCCTATCGCTCGTATTTGTGCTGAGCACATCTACCCTTCAGGCACAACGTGATTTGTCCAAAGATTACATCGCGGTGCGTGCCCTTTTCCCCAATTATCAGTATCAAATCGCCAATGATTGGAATTGGGATGATTTGACTTCGGGTTTAGAATTCGAATATGGCCACAATTTGACTGGCCCACTCAACCTGGCTTTCCCTCTAAAAATAGCCCAGGCGAAATATCCTTCTGACGCTACAGGTCGAACTTTTCGGCAAGGTGGTTTATTCAATCTGGATGCCTTATTGCAACTGCGTCCATTCAAGTCCAACGTCTTTTTGAACCCTAACTTTTTTGCCGGGCTGGGTGCCAATTACGAAGACCTGAGTGATTTTAATTTCGCACTTCCCTTAGGAGTTGGCCTTGATTTTAAACTTAGTGGAGCACTTTATTTGTCGACCAAAGCTGAATACCGCATTGGGTTCAGCGACTTGCGCGACAACATCCAATTGGGTGCAGGTTTGAAAATCTTCCTGGGCGGAGCTGGCGACGATACTGCTGGAAAAGACAGCGATAAGGATGGTATCGTGGACACTGAAGACCAATGCCCCACCATTCCCGGTACTGCCAAAGCCATGGGTTGCCCCGACAACGATGACGACGGCATTGCCAACACCAAAGATGCCTGCCCCGAAGAAGCTGGCCCTGCTTCCACCAATGGTTGCCCCGATACCGACAACGATGGCATCATCAATAGCAAAGACCAGTGCCCCACTGAAGCGGGTACCGCTGCCAACAATGGCTGCCCCGACTCAGACAATGATGGCATCATCAACAGCAAGGATCAATGCCCCAACGAAGCTGGTCCGGTGAGCAACAATGGTTGCCCAATCCGCGATGCTGATGGTGATGGGATTGTAGATGCCAACGACGAATGCCCCAATCAGGCTGGCCCTGCTTCCACCAAAGGTTGTCCCGACCGCGATGCGGATGGAATCGCCGATAAAAACGACGCCTGCCCCGATGTGAAAGGTAGTGCCGCCAATCGGGGTTGCCCGGACACTGACGGTGATGGCGTGATTGACAGTGCGGACAAGTGCCCGAACCAGCCTGGCCCTGCCAGCAACAATGGTTGTCCGGAAATCACCCAAAAAGACAAAGAAACCCTGAGCTTTGCTGCACGCAACGTGCAGTTTGAATTGGGTAGCTCGGTGTTGAAAGCCAGTTCAAATGCCATTCTGGATCAGGTTGCGGATATTCTGAAGCGCTACTCTGATTACAGCGTACGCATCAGTGGCCATACCGATAGCTCGGGTGGGGATGATTTGAACCTCAAATTGTCCAAAGCGCGGGCCAAGGCTTGCAATGATTACCTGGTGTCCAAAGGCATCAATGCGGCAAGGATTACCCACGATGGTTTTGGTGAAACGCGCCCGGTTGGCAACAATGCTACGCCAGAGGGACGGACCCTGAATCGCCGCACAGAGTTTGAATTGTATCAGAAATAAATCAGGACTGTTTAGCTGATGAAAAGGTTCGTGGGATGCCAGATTAGGTAATTCTACGAACCTTTTTTGTTCAACCTACCTTCAACCAACCGGTAATGCTCATCCGTGGTGCCTGCGTCAGCAAAACCTCGTGCTCCAACTCGCTGCTTTTGAAAAACACACATTGACCACTGAGTGGGGCAATGGTTTGTACATGGTCGGAGTGGTAAATGCACAATTCACCACCATCTTCGGGCACCCATTGCTCATTGAGGTACAAGATCATGGAAAAGGCCCGGCTTTTGTCGCTGCGAAACTGATCGAGGTGGCGTTTGTAAAAACTGCCTTTTTCATACAGGGCGTAATGGAATTCATAGCCACTAATACCGGTATAACAACTCTGGTTCAGGTAAAGCACAAAGCGATCCATCAGTTCAAAAAAGCTGGTTTCCAAGGGGTGCTGATGTTGGCGATCCAACCAATAAATCTGGTCGCCCCGGGTGCTTTGATCCTTATGGTGCACCTCCTGATTGCCGATTCCGGCGGAGTGGAATTGTTGGCCAGCGTGCAGGTCGATCAAATGGGCTTTTAGCTGGGAAGCGAGCTGCTCTCCCAGAAAATCTTCACTTAACCCTACTTTATCTGCGATAAAACTGTCGATGAGGCAATCAAATTGCTCGTGCAATAGCTTGGATTGAGGTCTGCATGGCGTAAAACCTTGGAGAAGGGTAAGGTAGGGTTTTAATCTATACAATCGGGGGATTGGGGGGCAAATACGAAGACTATTTCTAAAACCAGGTATTGCCCTCATCTGTATGCTTAAATTTGTTGAGTTAAAAGTGATTATATCGGCATGAAGGAAATTTTAGATGAGGATTTTGGTGAAAAGGCCAAAGGTAATTTTTATGCAAAATTATCCTTTGGTGCAGCTATGCTGACCTTACTCTTACTAGGATATTTATGGATTACTAGACCGCTGAAGATGCATGCCTGCTTTGGCATAAGTCACCATATGTTAGCACTAAATATAATTCAGTTTTCTCTATTGCTAGGTTTCCTGTTTGGTGTAATAAGTTTGATAAAAAAAGAGAGCCCAAAAATCGTAGAGCGAGTAGGAATTGGTTTAAATTTTGTCTTAGTTTTTTTGATTCTTTGCCTCATTATCGCCAGGCAAATAAATACGTTTTAAGGTCAATTTTGTAGTTTTTGGACTACCCAAATTGCCCCTCAAACGCCAGCACCACCTCCAACAGCTCCTCATCCAATTTCCCAACTGCAAACTCCAAAATCTCCTGTGGAATGGCTTTGTAATACGCCGCTGCTATCCCGCCCGCAATACAAGCAATCGTATCACTATCCCCATTCAGCGAAATGGCCAAGCGAATGGTATTTTCATAATCGCTGCCGTCCAAAAATGCAACAATGGCCTGCGGTACCGAGCCTTGGCATGAGACATCAAAACCGTAATTTGGCCGTAGGGATTCAACCGTAAAGTTCAGGTCATAAGCAAAAGTATGAGCGATGTATTGCCGGATTTCGGCTTTACTCTTACCCGTCCGGGCCAGGAAAATTGCCGCAGCTGTCGCTTGGGCACCTTTGATGCCTTCGGGGTGGTTGTGGGTGACTTCGGCGGATTGTTTGGCTACTGCTAGCACTTGATCCAGATCATCGTAAGCAAAACCAACCGCGCTGACCCGCATGGCCGAGCCGTTGCCAAAACTGCCATAAGGCTGCCGCTCTTCAGATTCGAGCCACTTGCGGAAAGTGCCGCCAAAACCCCGGCCGGGGTATTTGCGGCCATATTCCCAGATGGTTTTGGCATAATCTTGTTGGTGCAGGATACAATCGGCTACGGCTACCGTGAGAATGGTATCGTCTGTAAAGCGGCAATGCTCATCGTAAAAATCGAAGTCGAAACTGTCAATTTCCTTCATTTCGTAAATGGAACCGATGACGTCGCCAGCGATGGCACCGAGGATGGTAGGGTGGTAGGGTAGTTGGATCATGTACTTAGTTTTAAATCTAAATGAAGTAGCTCTTTTTTTAGTTCCCAACTGGCTAGTTATTTTTTTAAAAAAACTTCCACAACCCGCAAGAAAGGGTGTACGTGTGATGTGTGAACGTGTGAGTGTGATGGCCTTTCATTCCCGCACAAACGCTGCCAACCCACAAGAAAGTGTGTGAGTGTGATGTGTGAACGTGTGGGTGTGTCGCCAACCCATGGATTTATCCGTGGGAGGCCACCTCACAATTCAGCCCATGACTTTAGTCGTGGGACGTATCGCGGGTTGTGCCGTGGGATGTGTCGTGATTCGTGGGAAAAACACCCCTCACAAACCCCAACACCTCCGGAAAAAACCACCGAAACTCCTCATCCATTTCCTCCCGAAAAACCTTCAATGTATCCACCGCCCCATCCAAATGCTCCGGCATCGATGTCCGGCTTTTCATCCGCATAAAGGTATACTCCAGCCCCTCATAAAGGCCATAGCTGCGCAACCAATCCGCTTCGACCATGCCTTGCACCCTTTTTTGCATGACCGCAGACATACTTGGCAAATACTGATGCAAAGCCGCATAAGCTTTCTGGCGGAAGGCGCTAAAGTCCTCAGCCGTATACTCCGCCCAATTGTGAGTCAAAAAATAATCGTAATACACGTCCACCAGTACTGGCGCGTACTTGCGGTGGCGCGGGTACAGGCGCTGGATGCTCTGGCGCACTGCAGCGTGGCTATCCGTGTAATGATCAATCTGGCGGTGCAGCACAATGCCCCGTTGCACTTCGGCTGGCAACTCGTTCACTTCCCGGTTGCTGATGAAATCAGCCAGGAAATTTCCGGCCATCAGGCCTGGATCGTCGCCAGATAAGAAAAAATGAGCCAAAAAATTCATCGTAAAGTTTATCTTTGCCGCGTTTTTGAAGGGGACAGGAACCAGGGAACCCTGGAACTCTGGAACCCTTCAACTTTCGAACTTTCGAACTTCTCGCAATATGGCACTAAAATGTGGAATTGTTGGCTTACCCAACGTAGGAAAATCTACCCTTTTTAATGCGTTGACCAATGCCAAGGCATTGGCGGCCAATTATCCTTTCGCTACCAAGGAGCCCAACGTGGGCATGATCACCGTGCCTGACCGCCGGATGGACAAATTGGTGGAACTCATCGGCCCGCGCTCCGTGATACCCACTACCGTAGAAATTGTCGACATCGCCGGTTTGATCAAGGGGGCCAGCAAAGGTGAAGGTTTGGGCAACCAGTTCTTGGGCAACATCCGGGAAGTGGACGCCATCATTCACGTGGTGCGCTGTTTTGAAGATGGCAATGTAGTACACGTGGATGGCAATGTGAATCCCGTGCGCGACAAAGAGGTAATTGATACCGAATTGATCCTGAAAGACATCGATACGGCTGAAAAACGCCTCGACAAAGCCAAAAAAGCGGCCAAAAGTGGCGGTAAGGAAGAGTTGCGCGTGGTTGATCACGTAGACAAAATCCTGGCGCACTTGCAAGATGCCAAACCGGCGCGTTCCTGTGATTTGGACGACGAAGGCCAGGCTATTTTGAAAGACATGATGCTACTCACTGGCAAGCCCATTCTTTACGTGTGCAACGTAGATGAAGCTTCCGTGATTAGTGGCAACGAGCATTCCGAAGCCTTCAAAAAAGCAGTTGCTGACGAACCCGCCGAGGTCATCCTGATCAGTGCGGCCATCGAAGCAGACATCGCCGAGTTGGAGAGTTATGAGGAGCGTTTGGAGTTTTTGGGTGAGATGGGCCTACAAGAGCCTGGCGTCAACGTACTGATTCACGCAGCCTATAAGTTGCTTGATCTGATTACTTATTTTACCGCTGGTGAAAAAGAAGTTCGCGCCTGGACGATCCGCAAGGGCACCAAAGCACCAGGTGCAGCGGGCGTGATCCACACTGACTTTGAAAAAGGTTTTATCCGCGCGGAAGTGATCAAATACGATGATTACATCAAATACGGCTCCGAATCTGCGGTAAAAGAAGTGGGGAAAATGGGCGTGGAAGGTAAGGAATACGTGGTGACCGATGGGGACATCATGCACTTCCGTTTCAACGTGTAACTTCCTTAGGTGTCTCTTAAGTGCCTGTGGTTTCTTAGGTGGTGAAATTATGCCTCGCTTCGCAAGGCTTTCTTTTTCACCACCTAAGAAACCTAAGGCACTTAAGAAACACCTAAGTTAGCGTGATCGCTTCGACTTATTCGTCTTGTAATCCCGGAACACAAACTCGCCCAAGCCATCCAGGCTGCTGTAAAAGGCCTTACCGTTGTTCGCCCGTGTGAACGAATCCACAAATTTGACCAGGTAAGGGTCCCGTGCAATCATGAAGGTAGTGATCGGAATGCTCAACTTGCGGCAACTTTGCGCCAGGTTCAACGTACGCGTCAAGATTTTTCGGTCAATGCCGAAGCTGTTCTTGTAATACTTTTTCCCTTTTTTGATACAAGTTGGTTTCCCATCTGTGATCATGAAGATCTGCTTGTTGGGATTGCGGCGGCGGCGCAGGATGTCCATCGCCAGTTCCAGACCAGCAACGGTGTTGGTATGATAAGGCCCCACTTGTAAGTAGGGGAGGTCTTTGATTTCGATTTGCCAGGCATCGTCGCCAAACACGATGATGTCCAGGGTGTCTTTGGGGTAACGGGTGGTGATGAATTCCGAAAGTGCCATAGCCACCCGTTTGGCGGGCGTGATGCGGTCTTCACCGTACAGGATCATCGAGTGTGAAATGTCGATCATCAATACGGTACTCGTTTGGCTTTGGTAGAAGGTTTCGTGGACCTCCAGGTCTTCGTGGGTCAGTTTGAACTCTTCAATACCATGGTTGATCTGGGCATTGCGGAGCGATTCGGAGATGGCCAGTTTGTCCAGTTGGTCGCCAAACTCATAGGGACGGAGCTCAGCGGTAAGTTCGTCGCCACGGCCTTCAGATTTGGTACTGTGGTTGCCTTGTTTGGCTTTTTTGATGTTGCCAAAAACGTCTTCCAGGGCTTTTTGCCGCAGAGCAATTTCCATTTTTGCCGCAATGGTGAAACCGCCTTGTTGCTGGTCGGGTTGGCGCAGGTAGCCTTTGTCAATCAGGTCTTGAAAAAAATCGGCAATGCCGTAGTTTTCATCCGTCAGCTTGTATTCTTTGTCCAGTTCCGTCAACCAAGACATGGCTTCATTGACGTCGCCGGAAGTGTGCAGCAACAATTCCTGAAATATTTTGAGCAGCCTCTCGAAGGGGGTACCTCCTTCTTCGCCGGGTTGATATTCACCAAATTTCCATCCAATCATTGGACTCTGGGTTGTGAAAAT
The DNA here is from genome assembly GCA_027486765.1 of Saprospiraceae bacterium. Lineage (GTDB taxonomy): Bacteria > Bacteroidota > Bacteroidia > Chitinophagales > Saprospiraceae > Haliscomenobacter. The sequence goes on along the minus strand of JAIXOO010000301.1, from coordinate 11,377 downwards.
TTTGAGCAGAATAGCTTAAACAAATGCTAAAGTAAGTGGAACACCAAAGCAGGGGTATTCGGTTTATCGAAAGTAAGAAAAAAAATGGAAAGGGATTGATTTCTTACTCGGTCTCTAATCCAGGACACAACACTTGAGCAACTCCTCGTAGTCTGGGCGGTCGGAAGAAAGACTGTGGATGAAACTTTCGCGGATTTCGCTATTTTGGATGACAAAAACCCCTGGCATTTGAAAACCGTCTCCCAACTGAGGCCCAGCGCCGTGGCCGGCTACCACTGCTGCGGAAAACCCCCTGATCCAGGAATGTAAGCCGAAAAGTTGGTTGAAATTGCCTTTCATCAGACCAAAGGCGCGGTAGAAAGTACACTCGGGGTCGCTGATGTGAATGGCATCTTCTAAATTGTAACGGGAAAAATAACGCTCGGCAATATCATTGTCCGTCATGTGGACAAAAACAATTCTGGTTCCGGTTGACTCAATTTCCTTGCGGCGTTTGGATATATCGGATAGGGCTTCCCGGCAAAATACACAGCCGAAATGGCGTAGAAAGACGAGTAAAACTGGAGCACTAGCAGCTGTCTTGCGCAAACTGTCACCTGTGTTGGTGATCATTTGATCCAGTACCTCTCCTTGCATTTCAACAGAAAGCATAAAACAGAATTTTACAAGGTAACAAAGGAGAGGGAAAAAGGTTCAGGGGAACCAAGGATACAGGTTCCAGGGTTACATGTTCCAAAGTTCCAGGGCTGACCTCCGAACCCTGGAACTTTGGAACATGTAACCCTGGAACCTTATAGTTGTTACAGCCCCATATTGTCGTACACGTCCATCACCGACTTCACGGCCACGGAAGAATCGTGCAACAACTTCATTTCGTCGGCATTCAGCTTCAATTCGATCATCTGGGTGATACCAGATTTGCCCAATTTGACTGGAATACCAACGAAAGTATCTTTCAAGCCATATTGGCCGCTCAAATTTACGCAGCAAGGGAAGATGCGATTTTCATCTTTCAAAATGGCTTCTACCATTTGTGCAGCTGCTGCACCCGGAGCGTACCATGCGGAAGTACCCATCAGGTTGACCAATTCACCACCACCAGATTTGGTGCGTTCAACGATGGCATTAAGTTGATCTGCATCGATCAATTCAGTGACTGGAATACCCGCCACAGTGGTATAACGAGGCAGTGGCACCATGGTGTCGCCGTGGCCACCCATTAGCACAGCCTGGATGTCTTTAGGCGATACTTGCAGGGCTTCCGCCAAAAAAGCACGGTAACGAGCAGTATCCAAAATACCAGCCATGCCAAACACTTTGGTAGCTGGCAAACCTGCTGTTTTGAAGGCAGCATACGTCATTACATCCAGTGGGTTGGATACCACGATGATGATCGGATCTTTGGTGTGCTCAAGGATGGAGCGGGTAACACTGTTGACGATTTTTGCGTTGGTAGAAATCAAATCATCGCGGCTCATCCCGGGTTTACGGGGTACTCCAGCAGTGATCACTACGATATCGGAACCAGCAGTATCTGCATAATTATCGGTTCCCCGCAGGTGAGTGCTGTAATAATCGATGGGGGCTTGTTGCCAGGTGTCCAGAGCCTTGCCTTTGGCCATATTGCCCTGGATGTCCAACAATACGATTTCTTTAACAATGTCCCGGTGTGCCAATACGTTGGCTACGGTAGCTCCTACGTTACCAGCGCCAACAACGGTTACTTTGCTCATTTTATATTCTTTTATGAAAGTTAAAATTGACTGATTTGAAGGTATAAAGTGCCGTCAAAATGGTCAGAAAAGCCCAATTAAACCGCACTTTGAAGATTACCCGCAATATTAGGGAATTATTTCTGCAATGTTTGGCTGCGGATAAAAGATTTACTGAATTTTTGCAAAACTTTCAAATTCGACTGATTATTACTAATTTCACACTAATTTTTACGAGCTTTTTGAGAGACACTAGTTTACATCACCACTTAACACCCCCTGTATGCGTTTTGTACGCTATACGTTACTATTTTGTTTTCTGCTGTTAGGATGGCTGTTTTTACAGGCCCAACCACTCATCCCTTGTGCCACTCCTGCAATCAAATCAAGCTGGTTGACCGAGTTTCAAAAGCGACAGCGGACGCCCCAGTTGCGCTCCGACGAGAACAAATACATTGCCATGACGATCCACGTGGTTGGCACTGATGAAGGCAAAGAGTACATCGGTGCCAATGTTATTTTGGATGCTTTGTGTACACTCAACGAAAAATATGCCGCCACTGGACTACAGTTTTTTGTCAAAGGAGATGTACAATACGTCAACAACAGTATCCTCTTTGACCACGATAAAACCACTTTTCCACAAATTCCCAATCTGTTTTCCCGCTACAATGTACCCGAAACAGTAAACGTATACTTTGTACGCGACCCCATGGACGCTTGCGGATACAACTACATGCCCGGTGGAAAAAGTATGGCCGTCGTACTCAGCAATGATTGTACCAATGGCAGAGACGCCAATTGGGCCCATGAGATGGGGCATTATTTGTCCTTGCCGCATACTTTCTATGGCTGGGAAATGGAAAATGTAGACCCTTCGAAACCCGCTCCACACGAAACCAATATGGGAGTCGAAGTGGAAATGGCTAATGGTAGCAACTGCAGCTTGGCCGGGGATGGTTTTTGTGATACGCCATCCGATTATTTATCAGGTCGTTGGGAATGTGACAGCAAGGGCATCAGTGTCATCAAACAAATGGATCCCGAGGGGAATTATTTCTGCTCGGACGGCTCCTTGATCATGTCTTATTCCTTGGGAATTTGCGCCAATCGCTTTTCTCCCAGTCAGGTAGGAGCCATGCACAGTTATCTGGGTGAAGCTTTGCCACATCATTTTATGCCCACTGCGCCCTGTAGCAGCATTGAACCGGTTGGAGACATCCTGCAGTTTCCCGGCAATAAAGTGGTCGTAAGTTCTTACAACCGCAGAATCATGTTTCAGTGGAACCATGCCGAAAATGCCAGTGGATATTTGCTTGAAGTGAGTTTGTTGGCCAATTTTGGTAATGTGGTTTACCGGGGGATCACGCGTGATACGGCGGTAGAGGTTGCCAATTTGAGCAGCACCCGGCCTTATTACTGGCGGATTCGGCCTTTCAATGCCATGTACGCCTGCAAGTCTTATTCCACTTCCCGTTCGTTCACCATCAATCAATCAACTACGGCTTTGCCTTTATTGGAAACGGTACACGAGCTTGCCCTGTTTCCCAATCCCATTCAGCCCGGCGAACCCATTCGTTTGCGATTTGAAGCTGATGAAAACATGGCCTTGAATGCCGTTTTGGTCAATGCTTTAGGTGAGGTAGTGCATCAACAAAAAATCCAGACAAATATCGGGAGTAATGATTATTTGATCAAACCTAATTTACTCCCCGTGGGTTTGTACCATTTGTGGCTAAGAGGGGAGAAGGGGGCGATTTCTAGAAAAGTGATCGTGCATTAGGAACGGAAATAAAAAATCGGAACCCTGCATACAAAACGCGGGATTCCGATTCCAATACTGAATCAATATTTATTTACTGCTGATAGTAAGGCTTGTCATTCTTACCACCACCTTGGATCACATCCAAACGGCGCTTGAACTCTTTGGAAGCCTCCAAGTCGTTTTTCTTGGCATGGATTTCTTTCAAAGCGATCAAAGTGTTGGTATCGTTAGGATCCAGTGATTCGGCACGTTTGAAGAAAGGCAGGGCCTTTTCAAATTGTGCGAACACTTCGTCTTTCATTTCCTTGTATTTCTTCAAACCCTCTTTGGAATAATCGTTTTCCAAGGTGTTCATTTTTTGCGTAGTTACCGCAGCCTTGTTGTAGTAGAGTGCACCAACGCTGTATACAGCATCAACGTTTTTAGGATCTTTCCCCAAAGCCTGGTTGTAATAATCCAATGCAGCATTGAAGTATTCCTCCCCTTTGACTTTGTCGCCATTGGTATCCATTTTTTGGTACAGGTTGTCGTAAACACTGCCCAAAACGGTGTACAAAGAAACGTTGTTTGGTTCTTTGGCGATGGCTGCTTTCAGTTTGTCAATCAGTACATCCAGCTTACCCAATTTCAGGTGGTGGTTGATGTCAGCAAAAAGCAGGCTGATTTCATCCGGGTAACGTTGGCGACCTTCATCGAGGTATTTGTAGGCGGCATTTACGTCACTTGCAGCGTTCAGCGTATACAAACTTTCGTAGATGGCAGCCTTGTCGTATTTGGCTGCATACAATTTCTCCAACAATGGCTTGGCCACGTCATTTTTCTCTGCCAACAATGCAGCAGTTGCGGCCAGGAAAACGGCGTAGTTGTATGAATCTTCAGTGTCCAGAATACTTTTGGTCGCATTCTTTTTTAGGTCCTCGTGAGAGGCCAGGAGGAGGTTGAAGTTGTCATAAGCCAGTTGGTACTTTTGATCTTCAAAAGCCATCCGACCAAAGTTGTCCAAACTGCCCTGCACGGCTTGCAAGCCAGTGAGGATGTCTTTGGTTTCAAATTTTTTGGTCACCAGAGGCAATGCCTTTGAGTAAGCCATGTATGCTTCAACCGCTGGAGCTTCTGCCTGAGGCAGTTCTTCCAGTTTACCCAAACCAGTGGATTTGATTTGGAGTACCTGTGCAGCAATTTCATTGTAAATTTTGCCTTTGGTTAACCAGGCATCCAGGATGGCCTGGTTTTCGGCAACACCCATTGCTTTGTCGATGGCTTCTTTGGCTTCTTTCAGTTTGGGCTTGTTGTTGAAAGCATCCAGCGTGAAAGTATTGTAAGCTTTTTTAGCATCTTTATAGTCCTGCGCATTTACTGTAATAGTGAGGACCAGTAAGAATGACAGAGCCAGGAAAAACTGTTTTTTCATGTTAAAGATGATTTTGATTGAATAAAGTCACTGTTATGACGCATAATGCCCCCGAAGGAACGGTTGATTGAGCTAATGTAGGGAAATTTAACAAAAACTTAAGCTATCTACAGGGTTTCAAGGTTCCTGAGTTCCAAGGTTCCTGAGTTCCAAAGTTCCTGAGTTCCAAAGTTCCTGAGTTCGGCAACCAAACCCTGGAACTTTGGAACCCTGGAACTTATTCCGTCACTACGGCGTCAACGTTTTCCCCTCCTTCTTCTCCCTCTTCAACGACTTCATGTTTGACTACAGTTACATCGGCGATGTCGTCGTCGTCGTCCAAACGGATGACCCGAACGCCTTGAGTGGCGCGGCCCATTACCCGCATTTCGTTTACAGCCATACGGATGATGATGCCAGAGCGATTGGTGATCATGAGGTCATCGTCGTCTTTTACGGATTTGATGGCCACCAGCACGCCCGTTTTATCGGTTACCTGCATGGTTTTAACCCCTTTGCCACCGCGGTTGGTCAGGCGGTATTCCTCTACTTCTGAACGTTTGCCATTGCCTTTTTCGGAAACAACCAGAATCGTCGATTCCTTGTCATCGGGGGCAATACAAACCATGCCGACTACAGCGTCGCCATTTTCTTCGGATAAGGTCATACCACGTACCCCGGCAGCACTACGGCCCATGGAGCGTACGGCAGATTCGTTGAAGCGCACGGCATAACCCCGGCGGCTGGCCAGGAATACTTCGTGGGTGCCACCGGTCAAGCGAGCTTCCAGCAATTGGTCACCTTCATTGATGGTGATCGCATTGATGCCTCCGGCGCGTGGGCGGGAGAAAGCTTCTACCGGCGTTTTTTTGATCACCCCTTGTTGGGTACAGAACATGATGAAGTGGTTGTCCACGAACTCCCTGTCCACCAAACTTTCGATGATGATGAAGGCTTTGACCTTATCTTCCTTAGGGATGGCCAAAATATTCTGAATGGCTCGTCCCGTTGCATTTTTCGCTGCTTCGGGAATTTCGTATCCTTTCAACCAATAACAACGCCCAGCTGAAGTAAACAACAGCAGATAATGGTGAGTATTGGTGACGAACATGTGTTCGATGAAGTCGGCATCGCGGGTTTTACTGCCTCGGGAGCCTCGTCCGCCCCGGCTTTGCTGACGGAATTCAGAAACGGGCGTCCGTTTGATGTAACCAAGGTGGGAAATGGTGATCACCACTTCTTCTTCCTTGATCATGTCCTCCATGTTGATCTCGCCATCGGCCGCCTCAATGGACGTACGGCGGGCATCACCAAAGTTGGCTTTGATTTCAGTTAACTCCTCTTTGATGATCGAACGACGCAATTCGTCGCTGTCCAAAATCGAGTTCAGGTAGTCAATCAGTTTTTTGATCTCATCGTATTCGTTGCGCACTTTGTCGCGCTCCAGGCCAGTCAGGCGTTGCAAACGCATGTCCAGAATGGCCTTGGCCTGAATTTCGGAGAGCCCAAAATTGCTCATCAATCCATCTCGTGCTTCATCCACGGTACGCGATGCCCGAATCAGGGCGATGACCGCATCCAGGTGATCCAGTGCGATCAACAAACCTTCCAGGATGTGGGCACGTTCTTCTGCTTTACGCAAATCGAAACGCGTACGGCGAATCACCACTTGCAAGCGGAACTTGATGAACTCCACAATCATGTCCTTGATGTTGAGCGTATACGGACGCCCATCCACCAATGCCACGTTGTTGATGCCATAAGAACTTTGCAGCGGTGTGTATTTGTACAACTGGCTGAGCACCACCTTGGCGATGGCGTCGCGTTTGACTTCCACTACGACCCGAATCCCCTCGCGGTTGGATTCATTGGAGATGGCGGAAATGCCGTCGATGCGCTTCTCATTGACCAGTTCGGCAATTTTTTCTTCCAGGGAAGAAATATTGACTTGATAAGGTACTTCGGTAATGATGATGAGTTCTTTGCCAGTCCGGGTGGTTTCAATCTCCACCTTACCCCGCAAAACTACCCGACCACGTCCGGTCCGGAAGCCATCACGAATACCCGACATGCCGTAGATGATGCCACCCGTGGGAAAATCAGGCGCCAGGATGTGCTTCATCAAATCGTCAATGGTGATCTCCGGGTCGTCAATGGTTGCAATGACCCCATCGATGACCTCGCTGAGGTTGTGGGGCATCATATTGGTAGCCATCCCGACCGCAATACCCGTAGCGCCGTTCACCAAAAGATTGGGAAAACGGGTCGGCATGACGGTGGGTTCCTTCAGGGTATCGTCGAAGTTATTGGCAAAATCTACGGTGTCCTTGTCAATGTCCGCCAACATTTCATCAGTGATCTTCCGCATCCGGGCTTCGGTGTAACGCATGGCCGCAGGGCCATCACCGTCGATGTTGCCGAAGTTCCCCTGGGGATCGATCAAGGGGTAACGCAAGGACCAATCCTGGGCCATCCGCACCATGGTATCGTACACGGAGGTGTCACCGTGGGGGTGGTACTTACCGAGTACTTCCCCGACAATACGGGCAGATTTTTTGTGCGCTTTGTTGTAGGTGACGCCCAAATCGGACATCCCGTACATGACCCGGCGTTGCACGGGTTTAAGGCCATCCCGAACATCTGGCAAAGCACGTGAAACGATCACCGACATCGAATAATCGATGTAGGCAGACTTCATTTCGTCTTCAATGTTTACGGGAATTATGCGCTGATCTAGAGGCATGCAAAATGTGATTTTAAAAAATGCTTTTTGAGCAAAAAAAAATGGTAGGCAAAGATACGATTTTTTTTTGGGAAGGCCTAATAGATGAGGAAAAATGAGCGCAAAGATTGGATTTTGAAATTTACTTTACGCTTCGTTTTTGGGATAGGAAAAATACTAATGTTTTTATTTGCATAACAATAAATTTATTGGAAATTTGACCATAAAGGGCGATAAAAAAATAAGTGCTCATTTTGCCAAAGGATCAGATAAGTAAACGGTTTATTTCAAGTGTCTTATCTGATCCTTTGGCTCAAGAAAAATGAGCACTTATTTTTGCCCCACTACTAAGTAATTCACCAAAAATTCAACCAGTTATGCAAAAAATTATACTCTTGTTTGTGTCCTTTCTGGTGGCCATCACCGCTCATTGCCAACTCCCTTTTCAGGAATTCGAGTATTCAAAAATTGATTCTTTGCCTGGTGCAGCATTGTACGGGAAGAAAGTGAACAAAGGAAATCAGCAGTACGTAGTGTACTGCCAGGTCATTGATCTGAAACAAAACACTTTAGCTCAATTCATCGAAATAGATAAAAACGCCAAACCTGGCCCTGGCAAATATATTGGAGTCAAAACTTTATCCGATAGCCCGTTTTTTTCCTCTCTTTCTGTGGATGAAGCCATTAAAAAAATAAAGGGCAAGGATAAACAGAACTTCATAGGAATGGTGAATGGTGGTTTTTTTGAAAGTTTTGAGCCGAGTACTCAAATGGCCTTCCCGATTAAAAAAAATGGAGAAATTTTAACGGCAGGTAGTAGCCCAAGTGGCCCTTGCGAGAACCCCAGGCTCCCCATCTTTAAAGAAGTTCAACTCAAAGCTTTGGTTTGGTCGGATTCCATGGTGGCCATTCAAAATTATGACCCTAAAGCAGGCACTCCTTTGACCCAGGATCAGTATAACAATGGCCTGGTGACTTACGCCTACGACGAACACCCTGCCAACATCTTCCGGCCAAATGTACCCGATCGATTTATGCTCATCGGCACAGCACGTACTCCTGGAAACACGACTGACAATCTAGTTGTAATCATGACTTTCAACAAGGGAAATATTGAATTTGCCGCCGCACATTTAGAAGAATTAGGCATAAAAAGTGACATCATTGCGCTGGGAGGGTCTGCCTCCGCTTTTCTATACAATCGAAAAAAAGGGATGTTGGAAGCCCCTGGAGTTAGCCTTGGGAGTAGCGGTGTGGGTGGAATTAGACTCCCTCATTTTTTATTTTTCTCCCAAAAAGACTAAACAAACCCTTTGATTTGTGCGGGTTTCAGCTGGGAAAAGCTTATTTTTTTCGGCATTTAACAAGCAAAATGCTCTCGGCATCTTCATTCGTTTTCCTACCTTTAGTGCGCTAAATTTTTGTTTTATGACAACTTTACCTAGTGGAGCTCAATCCCTTTTAATTGCCTTGAATACACCTGGACCAAAAGGTTTGATCGGTATCCCAGTTTTGCTTTGGGGGCGGCCTGGGGTTGGGAAGTCCAGTTTTATCGAGGGTTTGGCCTCGAATGACTGGAAGGTTTTGACGATCATTGCCTCCATTCATGATCCTACAGATTTTTCGGGATTGCCCATTTACGAACAAGGTGGAGTGCATTATGTAGCTCCCTCCTGGATCGATTCCTTTGTGGACCACCCCAATGGAATTTTGTTCCTGGACGAACTCAGTACTTGTCCACCTTCAGTGCAAGCGGCTTTGCTAAGGGTGATTTTTGAACGCCGGGTTGGGTTCAAACCACTGCCTGAGCATGTTCGCATTGTAGCAGCCGCCAACCCGCCAGATCTGATGGTGGGAGGTTGGGAATTGAGCCCTCCGATGCGCAATCGCTTTGTGCATTTGGATTGGGATATTACTGCTGATTTATTTGTTCGGGCCTTGGCAGAAGGGTGGCAGAATGCAGTACTTCCGGTGGTTGATCCCAGTGCACATGAAAAAATCTTACCTGCCTGGAAAGATAAAATAGCTGCTTTTTTGAAGATTTCGCCCGATGCCTTGCATGGTGACCCGGGCAAGGAGAATCGAGGCTACGCCAGTCCTCGTAGTTGGGAGTATGTCATCCATTTGTTGGCAAGTTGTGAAGTGTTGGGCCTACCCCCCAACCTGGAACTGATGCAGGGCTGCCTGGGTGAAGGCATTGCAATTGCCCTGGCAGAGTACCTTAATTCCTTGAAGCAACCCGACCCAAAGGCGGTATTGAACAAACAAATTCAGATTAAGCTGAGCGAATTTAACGATGGAGAAATATTTGTACTTTTTAATGGCATGGAACGAGTGCTGCAAGACCCTGGAGAGAAGGCCAACTTTTTGACCTACGCCGATACTTTTTTAAACCTAACTCAACAATTAACGCTCGATGGGAAGCGCGATGTGGTTTTTGTCAGTTTACAACGCCTGGCAAAAGCAGGTTTTTTAACCAAAGTCATCACCCAGGCACGTATAGAAGCGCCCAGTCGATACGCTGATTACATGAACAAAATCACCCAACTCTTTACGGATGAGGGCTTAGTAGAATTCATCGATGTCCTCACCTAAAGTAGAACAAGTAGAGGCGGATTTGCGTCTGGCCAGAGCCTATGCAGCAAAACACCTGCCCTGGTTCGCTCCAGCTTTATTTCGGTGCAGGATGATCGTGACGCCCCTGGTGCCCGTTGCCGCCATCGACATTCACTACAATGTCTACTGGAATCCTGATGCCGTGCAGCTCATGGTCAGCAGTACCTCCGAGCGCAAACGAGCATTAGAGGAGTTGGCCTTTATCTGGATACATGAAATCTGCCATGTTTTGCGGGAACATGCAACTCGTGCCCTCAACTTTGGAGCAGAACCTGTTCGCTGGAATTACGCAGCCGATCTGGAGATCAACGACAGCGATTGGACAGGAACCCGGCATCCCACCTTATTCCCACCTTTACTTCCTCAAGATTATCAATTGCCAGTAGGCAAAACGGCCGAGTGGTATTACAAGCAAGAGGCAATGGAAAAAGAAACGAGCCAAAGCTGGGATGATGGGAGTGCTGCACATGGGCATTCCCGCCCCTGGGAAGGGATGGATTCTCAACGACAGACGATACCAGAAATTGCCCGAACCATCATTCAACGGGAGGTAGCCCGCCAAATGCGGCAACACCTGCCGGGCCGTTTGCCAGGAGGCTGGGGCATGTGGGTAGAGCACACCCTGGAGCCAAAAGTTGATTGGCGACAGGTTTTGCGCAAACGCCTCGCAACAGCCATAGCGGTAGGCAGGGGTAGCCGGATCGACTATTCGTATCTTCAGCCCAATCGCCGCGCCAGCATTTTTGCGCCAATTGTATTGCCGAGCCTGACTGGTTCCCAGAGCCATCAACTCGCTGTGGTGGTGGATACTTCGGGGAGCATGTCGGGCCAGCCATTGGAGCAAGCCATTGGTGAATTGTATGGTATTTTGCGACAGGTACACCAACAAGTTAACCTTATTCCCTGTGATGCCGAAAGTTTTGAACCCATTCTTTTGCGTTCGGAAGCGGACTTGCGCAGGCTATTGCAGCTGCCAGGAGGGGGAGGAACCAATATGGTCCGGGGCATAGAGGCTGCCCTTGGCCTAAAACCAAGTCCAGATGCCATTTTGGTGTTGACCGATGGATACACGCCCTATCCACTCGAACGTTATGCGATTCCTGTGGTATTTGGCATCATTGGTTACGATGTTTTGCAATCATCCTGTAGGCCACCGAACCCGCCTTGGGGAG
>JAIXOO010000166.1 GCA_027486765.1 Saprospiraceae bacterium | reverse complement strand
GCCAATAAGCTTTATCTTTCCTGCTTCGACGGTACCCATGCTTTTTTATTTGAGGGCAAAATTGACCCTAAGGATAGCACGATGATCGGCTCCTTCCGCTCCGGTCATTTGTACCAAACTAGTTGGGAAGCCAAATTCAACCCCAAAGCCAAACTCGCCGACGCCAATAGCCTGACTTACCTCAAATCTGGTTACGACCGTTTTGATTTTTCCTTTGAAAATCCTGATGGCAAAAAAGTCAGCATTAGAGATGCCCGCTACAAAAACAAGGTCAAAATCATCCAGTTGATGGGTACCTGGTGCCCCAATTGTCGCGACGAAACCGCGTTTTTGGTGGAATACCTAAAGGAACATCCCGACCAGGACGTCGAGGTGATTGCCCTAGGCTTTGAACGTTACAAAAACAAAGAAAAGGCCATGGGTGCCCTGCGTACTTACAAGCAGCATTTCAAAATGGACTATGAATTGCTCCTGGCCGGAAGTTCCGACAAAGCCGAAGCCTCCCAGGTTTTGCCTATGCTCAACGCCGTTTTGGCCTTTCCAACGATGATCGTCGTTGACCAAAATGATCGGGTTCAACTCATTCATACGGGCTTTGCAGGGCCAGCCACCAGCGAGTACAAGCAATTTAAAACGGAATTTAGCCGTTTCATATCGCAACTTTTGAGCAATAAATCCGTACAGCAATAGCGAACGGAATATTTACTGTCTTTTTTCAAAACCAAACAACCTAGAAACCGAAAGAAAACCATGGCAACTAAAAAAATAGCACTAGCTTACTGTATTGATAACCTCCCGGTTGCAGAATCGCTTTACAAGGCACTGAGCCAAACATCATATAGCGTAAGCCACTACTACTGCAAAAAGAATGCGGATGAAGCCACCCTGGCCGAACAACTGCGCGACTTTGATGGCACCATCCTGCTGCTCATCAGCGACAATTTCTTGCGCTCCGAACATTGTATGAATCGTGCCCTACAACTGGTGCAACAAAAAACGGGCAGCATCCTTCCTTTGGTCATCGATGGCCGCACTAAGGATGAAGCTACAGGGCAATGGATCAGCACCCCCACCAAGTTTGAACGGATTGGTGACATCATTCCCTATATCAACTATTGGCAAAACAAATACCTGGATCTGCGCAGTCAAAAGCGCAAGTTTGAAGCCGAAAATGAGGCTGACAAACGCGATGAATTGAACGAAAATCTACGCGTACTCCGCCAGGTTTCCAGCGAAGCCAGTGAATTCCTGCGCGTACTACGCAATATGCGCTACTACCAATTCAGTGATTTTATCGAAAACCACCTGCGGGCTTTCTTTGAATTTGTGGAGGACCCCGCTGAGTGGTCTACTTTCAAAGCCAATGTACCCAACCTGAATTTTCAAGTCGATGGGTCGGTAGAAGTGGAAACTGAAACTGAACCAATCAGCCTGGAAGCACCAACTGAACCAACGAATGTTGATACGCCCATCGCTGAATTATACCAGGAACCAGAAGTAGAAGCCACGCCAGAGGAGCCTGTTGTACCAGTGGAAGAACCAGTCGAAGCGGTAGAAAGCAGCCACGAGCCCGCCGAAACCCAGGAGGAGTGGACAGGCGCCGAATTGGCCGAAAACCTGGAAGACCTCGGTGTTGTCATTGCTGAACATGCTGCCATTGCCAATGAAGAAATTCCGCTGGAGATCCCTGCACTGGAACCAGAAATAGAGGTAAGCGCTGAAGCAAGCATTGATGAAGTAGTTGAGCCAGAAACTGCCGAAATTGCCGACACCCAAACCGATGCTCCGCTGGATACTCCTGACGCTCAAGCACATGAAGAGTTAGAGGTTGAAGCCTCAGGTTCTGAAGAAGAAGAGGAGGAACAGGAGGATGAAGATGAAGATGAGGACGAGGACGAGGACGAAAGCAGCGATAAAGTAAGTGACCTCATTCGTGAGGCGCGTGGTTTGGTTGCTTCCGGCCAGGTTGAACCGGGCATCAATTACATGAAACAAGCCATCAAGACTTACCCTGGCAGTGCTGAATTGCACTACTTCTATGGCTTAATTTTGGCACAAAACACCCGCGACCTCAACGGAGCACTGGAACAATTGGCCCTGGCTACTGAAATTGATCCCGATCACGAAGCTGCCTTTTTCCTATTGGGCGAATTGGCCGAACTCCAGGGCGATTTCAACGCGGCCCGCAAACACTACGAGCGGCTGATCGACATAAACGACGATTTTACGGATGTGTACTACCGCCTAGGCACTGTGCTCCAAGCCGATTTTCCGGAAGAGGTGGAGTACGCAGCCAAATGTTTCAAAAAAGCCGCCAAACGCAACCCCGGCAATGCCGACGCCCATTACCAATATGCCTCTATCCTTGCCGATGTGATGGGAAAAACCGCCAAAGCCGAGGAGTATTTCCTCAAAACGCTGGCCATTCAAAGCAAACACCCTTTTGCGAATTATGACTTGGCGCTGATTTACCACACCGCTGGCGATGCAGCCAAGGCTCTGGAATATTATGAAGCAGCCATTGCGAATAATCCAGAGTTGCAAACTCCGGAAAATGAAATTGCTTTCCGGGGATTAGGTACTCCTGCCGATTCAGAAGTTGAAGAAATTGCGGAGGAAGTTCATGCTGCGATTGAGGAATCCGTTGCAGATGAAGAACCTGTTGCACTGGAAGAGCTAGCCGGGGTAGCCGAAGAGCTCAGCATTCCGGCACTTTCACCGCTGCTGTCCATCGAACACGATACCATCGAGGCCCTGAAACAGAACATCCTGCGCCTGGAAGAATTGCTGAAAGCCAAAGCGGCCCAGGTGGAAGAAGTGGCCGTCGAGGAAGAGCCCGTTGTGGAGGAGCCCATCGAAATGCCTCCTGCCAAAACCGCCTTAATTACCGGAGCTACTTCGGGAATTGGTCTGGCTACGGCCCGTACCTTTGCCCAGGCAGGCTGGCGTTTGATCCTTACCGGACGCCGGGAAGATCGTTTGGAGGCAGTAAAAGCGGAATTGATTGAGGCTGGGGCGGAAGTATTGGGGCTGGTCTTCGATGTGCGCAACTACAGCAGTGTAGCCGAAAACATTCAGAACTTGCCCGAAGAATGGCGCAGCATTGACCTGTTGATAAACAACGCGGGTAAAGCGAAAGGTTTGTCCGAAATTCAGGATGGCTCCCTGGAGCATTGGGAAGAGATGATCGATACCAACATCAAAGGCCTGCTTTACCTCACCCGTTGCATTAGTCCGATGATGGTGGCCCAACACAGCGGCCATATCATCAACATTGGTTCCATTGCGGGCAAGGAGCCTTATCCAATGGGGAATGTGTATTGCGCCTCGAAAGCAGCCGTCGACATGTTGACCCGGACCATGCGCCTGGACTTGCACAAATACAACATTCGGGTGAGCCAAATTGCACCGGGTCATGTGGAAGAAACCGAGTTTGCACTGGTGCGTTTTGATGGCGATGCGGATCGGGCCAAAATTTACAATGATTTCCAGCCACTGACTTCGCAGGATGTGGCAAATACCATTTTTTACATGGCCACTCAGCCGAGCCACGTCAATATTCAGGATGTGGTGATTTATGGGACGCAACAGGCGAGTGCAACGGTGATTGATCGTTCGGGGCGGCCGTAAATAAAATTGATTGGAATAAAAAAATGGGGTGTGCAGATAAATTCTGCGCACCCCATTTTATTTTTATTCCAATCAATTTTATTTCATGTACTTCGCCTTCACCTCTTCGAAGCTAGGGAATTTCCGAATGTGCCAATCCTCCACAATCGTGCCATCCTTGAAGAGAAGTACCCCTGGATTTGAACGAATGATCGTCTTCAACAAAATATCGTCAGCGCGGAGAACCAGGAAGTT
>JAIXOO010000472.1 GCA_027486765.1 Saprospiraceae bacterium | reverse complement strand
TCTAATCAATTTCAAGCAAAAAAATATGGAAATCATCATCCGCAGAGCCACTCACGCTGATTTGAACGCTATCCACGATTTGGTCCGCGATTTGGCAGTGTACGAAAAAGCAGAAGAAGAATTCATTGCCACCATTGAGGAGTACGAACGTGATTTTAGCAATAGCGTTTTCCAAGCCCTCGTTGCTGAAATGGACAATCAAGTGGTGGGCATGGCTTTGTACTATGTCGCTTATTCTACCTGGAAGGGTAAAATGCTCTTTTTGGAGGATTTTGTGGTGAAGGAAACCCATCGCCGTTATGGCTTAGGCCAAAAATTATTTGATGCTTTCCTGGAGGAAGCCCGCAATCAGGGCTGCCGCATGGTGAAGTGGCAAGTTTTGGACTGGAACGAGCCCGCACTGCGCTTTTACCGCAAGAACGACGCCATTATTGAAGAGGGCTGGTGGAACGGAAAAATCTTTTTTGCAGAAAATTTTTAAAAAACATTAAAAAAAAATCCAAATCGGGAAAGTTTGGCACGCTATTGGAATATTAGATAAACATCTCAACCGATTAAAGATCTAGTGTTTCATAGTGTGTGGGGGGGAGTTGCCGATTTGGAAGCCCCTCCATTTTTTTGAATTTGTTTTCCTCAAAATATACGGGCTAACTGTAATCATGCACCGAGAAAGGGAGTAGGTAACTGCTCCCTCTTTTTTTTGCCCTCCGCTCAATCCAATGCCTCCAGTCGAAAATGCCGCTCCATTATTTTTTCCAAATAGAACTGATCTAGTGCGTCAAATGAATTGATTTGGGTACTGTCTACGTCGTACACTGCGATCAACTCAGCTTTGCCATCAAATACGGGCACCACAATCTCCGAAGCCGAATTCGGATCACAAGCGATGTGCTCGCTGCCTTGCGCCAGCGCGTGAACATCTCCCACCAACTGCGTTTTTTGCTCCCGCGCCGCCTTGCCACATACTCCCCGGCCAAACTCGATGTGCAAACAACCCAATGTGCCTTGATAGGGCCCCACTGAAAGCCGACCATTTTTGACCACATAAAAACCCGCCCAATAATAATAAGGCAAATAGGTTTTGAGCACGGAATTGATCGTCGCCATTTTGAGGATGCGGTCGGTTTCGCCCTCCAGATTGGCATCAATGGCGACTACGGCCTGTTCGTAAGCGGCTTTTTTGGCCTCTGCGTCCAGGTTAAGTGAAGGTTTGATGAAATAGGGCATTTCTGCAGATGCGGACATGGTGCTTCTTTTTGCAAGAATACAAAAAAGGGGGAAAAAAGTTCGTTACGCTAAATGAGGTTTAGGCCTTCTGATGATCCACTCGGCCACCAACAAATTAGGCACCCAACTGATCCAAGCAATTATCGGATAAGCGAAGTCGAAGCTCATACCCAAAGCCCCCAGGAACAGTGGCATCCACAAGCGCAGGGTGACCGCCCCAAAACAAAGTGCGTAACTGCGGGTCATCCAGTTTTGATGCTCGGCAATGTCGCGTTTTTTAATGGCCAGAAAAGCCTTCGCCGTCGTATAGAGCCACAAAAAACCCAGAGCGGCAAAACCCATTTGTGCCCACACCCCTCCGCTAGCCGCAAAGGCGATGCCAAGGCCCGCTGTTCCACTCAACATAACCGCAGCCACATACACCTTGCCCAGATTGCGGTGCAAGGGCAAACGTTTTTGCCGCAGGCCTGACAAAAATTGCGTGCAACCACTCAAGAGCGCCAAACCGCCCAAAGTGGTGTGGGTGTAAAAGCCAATTTGCCACAAACGATTGCCCAATAACTGCGCGGATTTGGAGCTCATCAAGCCATTGCTCATGTCAAATAGGAAATAAACGAGTGGATACAATCCAATGGAGATGGCAAAAAAGAGAAAGATAGGAGTGAGTACTCTTGATTTCATAAATAAACGTTTACTAAAAGATGTACGAATCAAGCTTATCCCCCTAAAGATAAACCTGAATTTGCAAGGGCAACGAATATAAATACAACTAAAACTCAATATACACCCTGCTCTTTTGCGCCCAAATCACGATTTGAAGCGCCCACTCAAACCATTCATCGTAGGTTTGAGCATCATTTTAATTCAATAACTACATGCAAAAAAAATTAAAAGCCCTGAGCCTGCTGCTGCTCTGCTCAGTGGTACTATTTGGGCAAGCTGCCTCGGTAAAAAGCCGTATCAAAAGTGTCGAAAATGGCCTCATTCCCTACGTGCCCGTGCAGGGTTTTCCAGCCTGGAATATCTATGAGCGGATGAAACACTATAAAGTACCTGGTGTCAGTATCGCGGTGGTCAACAATTTTAAAGTGGAATGGGCCAAGGGGTATGGCTTGGCGGATACGCTGAAAAAAACGCCGGTTACGCCCCAAACGATGTTCTCCGCAGGTTCCATCAGTAAGTTGGTGATGGCTGCGGCGGCCTTCCAATTGATCCAGGAGCAAAAACTCAGCCTGGATGAGCCCATCAACCAGTACCTCAAATCCTGGAAAATCCCAGAAAATGACTACACCCGACAGACGCCGGTTACCTTGCGCATGCTCTTGAGCCATACCGGAGGTACTTCCCAAACTTCTTATTTTGGTTTTCCCCCAAGCAATAAAAATCTGCCCAGCATCATCGATATTTTATCCGGCCAACCCAATGCCGAAAGCCGGGGCGTGGTGGTCAACAGCGAGCCCAAAAAGGAGTTTCGTTACTCAGGTGGCGGCAGTATGATCGCCCAAATGGCGTTGATGGATGTAAGCGGAGAACGGTTTGAAGCCTTGTGTGACCGTGTTTTGTTCCAGCCCCTAGGGATGCCCCAAAGTACCTTTGCTCAGCCCTTGCCCAGCCAATTTCAGGCGCAAGCGGCCTGGGGTTATTCCTACGCATCCTGGTACGAGGGAATGCCCTACGTGTATCCGCAGCAAGCCGCCGCGGGTTTGTACGCTACCCCCAGCGATCTGGCCAGCTTCCTCATCGAAATCCAGCGGGCTTTGCGTGGAAAAGGGAAAGTGCTGAGCCAGGCCAGTGCTCAATCCATGGTAACGCCAGTGGCGAAAGTATCCGAAGGTGGTTTTCGGGAAGAAATCGGTGTCGGACCATTTTTACTCCAGCGCATCGACAATCAGGATGCGCAGGGGCGTTATTTTGAGTTCACCGGGGTAAATGCTGGTTTTGTAGCCTACCTGATTGGTAACATTACCGAAGGCTACGGCGCAGTCATCATGCTCAATACCGGGGACGATTTTAATGGCCTGGGCAAGGAAATTCGCCGGGCCATTGCCCAAACTTATGGTTGGCACAATTTTTTACCATCAGCCATTCAGCCGAAAAAATGGACGAAGGCGGAATTAGAGCGGGTGGTAGGACGCTACCGACTGGGGCCGGATGAGGTGATGTCCTTCCAAAGAGAAGGAGACCATCTCATCCAGGTCATCAACTCCGGTTCGCCGATTCCTTGTTTCCCCATTGCCAAGGACAGCATTGTTTTGACAGATTTTAATATCAAAGCCCATTTCCGCTTCGATGCGCAGGGTCGGGCTATTTCCTTTAAGTCAGCGTACCAACCTAACGCTATCCCCCGCATGGCCGCGGACGAGTTCACACCCACAGAACTGATCAATGCTCAAAGGTTACCCGAAGCCCAAGCCCTGCTCCGCACGCAGCAACTCAACGTGTATCAAATTACTTACAAGATTTACGAATTGCTAAATCGCAAACCGGTTGGCAATTTTTCAGCGGCAAAAATGTTGCTGGAACTGGCCGAGGAGCAACACCCTCAATCGGCGATTGTGTTTGCCCGCTGGGGCGATTATTACCTTAAAATGGAGGATCGGGCAGCGGCGATTCGGGCGTATGAACGGGCGAATCAGTTGGATCCGAGTGATGAGGGGGTCGTGAAGGCTTTGAGGGGGTTGAAGTAGAGGGTTTAGTGGATATTAGTACTTCCTTTGTCAATGGTTGGATGCTGTGTATTCTTCTGAAATTCTCCCGCCAGCGGTGGGAGAATTTCAGAGGAATAACTTACTTAAACACGAAGTGCAAAAATGACACCAACACGGGAGTAACAATCAGATCTCCTTCCATACCAATGCGTTCACTAACCTCTTCATGGGTTAAATTATCAGAACTAAGTTTTGTAGTTTCAATTCCTTGCATTCTGAGTTTGTCAAGAAATTTATTCAGCACGGCTCTTCGATCAGCAGTTCCTCGCTCCACTAGCAAAAAAGGAGGAATTCCTTTGCCAGAGCTTATATAGTTGATTGGTGATGCTTGTTGCCAAACCGAGCGATCATTACCAAATGCATTAGTGATGAGCTGATTGTCCTCTAAGCTCCCATTATCTACTTTATAAGGAATATCATACGCTTCTGTATCTAAGGATGCACAAGCTTTCAACGTAGTCAAAGGCAGCTCGTGTTTTTTCAAATAAGACTCATTGGTGCACAATAGAGCCACAATATGTGCTCCAGCAGAATGTCCCATAATTGCCATTTTATTAGCATCTCCGCCCCATTTTGAAATATTTTTAGAGACCCAAGCAACTGCCTCTGCTATATCTTCCACATGAGCAGGATGTAATACGCGTTTGTCCCCAAGAGTTTCGTCTGAAAGACGATAATTTACACTAACAAAAACATATCCTTCCTTCTGCATTAAGTTTGCTTTAGCTTGAATCTGACTTGCCTTATCTCCTTTACGCCAGCCACCTCCGTGTACCCAGATGACTACTGGAGCCTTTATGTCCGTTTGTTTAGATAATACATGAATATCCAGGCTTAAAAAATTTGGATCAACTCCAGGAAGTGTTTTGTAAACGATCGTGGTATCGCCCAATAGTTTAACAGGTTCGGTGATGTCTTTCATTTTGTCGCAACTCAGGCTAATCAAGGCGGGCAAAAGCAATAAGAGAATGAGGTATTTCAGCATTTTTTATAAATTTTATATCCTAAGACTAAGTTTTGTAGGCCTGGTTTAACCACCTTTTTGTTTTTCAATCCAACCAATAATACCTCCAATTCGGCACCTTCACTTCAAAACTGGCAAAATGCCCAAAACCTAGATTGCTGTTAAAACCATAGGAAATTATTTTGCCCTGATCGAATGTTGAATGGACTGCAATTAGAAAAAATATTCTAATTTTGTAGGAAAGACCGGGCACAAAGCGTAAATTAAGTTTCGATTCACCAGAAACAAAAGAGGGCTATGCGCAAATTCTCTTTGAGTAAAGAAATGTACGCTCAGATGCTGGATGGTTTGAATAACCTCTACTTCTCGGACAAACTGGGGTTCAGCGATGACCTCAAATTCATTGCCAACGATTACTGGTTGGGAGATACTGCGGTTATTGAACAACTACAGCTCCGCAAGGGGCTCTGGGAAGTCAACCTTATTTTTGCCTACCCCTCTGCACCAACCCGTTTCCTCAAACGCCGCATTACCGCCCACGCCAGCCCCCAGCGGGCGGCTCAAATGGCTTTTTACATGCGTCGATTGGCCGCTAAAGACCAACGTGGAACCATAAGTGTTAATATTGATGATTTTCATTTATCCTTAAATTGAACCTGAAATGTCACAAATTGGCACAAAACAACGAATCTTGGACTCGTCTGTGCTGTTGTTTAATCGAGAAGGACTGGCCAATGTGCGTTTGCAGCAAATTGCCGATGAAACAGGTATCAGTGTAGGTAACCTGGCTTATCATTTCAAAAACAAGGAAGCAATTGTTACCGCCGTATATGAATCCCTGTTTGAGGAACTCAAGCAAATTTTATCCACTTATTTATCTCAGCCCAGTCTCAGCGACTTTGACGATCAACTGCGTCGGTATTACTCCTTTTTTCGCAAGTACCGTTTTTATTTGATCGATCTTTTTGAAATCGAGCGCTCTTTTCCCGATATCATTGCCCAGTGGCATGAGTTTGTGGCCAAAATGATTTTGCAAATCCGCCGCCGGATTGACTACAGCATCCAACGAGGCGTCTTCGTGCCTGAGCCTACTAAAGGTTTGTACGATACCCTTAGCGACAACATCTGGATGACCATCACTTTTTGGATTCCTCAACAAGTGCTGAAAGGATTACCCTTGGATGAAAACTCCTTTAAGAGCGCCCTATGGATCCAATTCCAACCTTACTTCACCGATAAGGGCTTGGCAGAGTACCACGATACCATTGCTCCTATCGAAATTGACCGTGGAAAATAAGATTAGAAAAAAGTTTCTAAAAAAATTAGAAATTATTTTCTAATCCAGGAACAATGGTTATATTTGCTATCATGGCGAAACTTCCGTCATTTGTTTTGACATTTTTCCTGATCGCAAAAAATCATTACCATGGCGAACATACTCTGGCTCCAGGGCGGAGCTTGTAGTGGCAATACCATGTCGTTTCTCAATGCCGAGGAACCCACAGTGGTCGAGCTCATCACTGATTTTGGCATCAATATCCTCTGGCACCCCTCCATCGGCCTCGAAATCGGTGATCAAGTTCATGATCTACTGAATGACATCCTCGCAGGGAAGGTTCAACTGGACATTTTCGTGTTCGAGGGTACCATTATCCAGGGGCCCAATGGAACTGGGACTATGAACTACTTCTCTGAACGCCCGATGCAAGATTGGGTAAAAGAGCTGTCCAAAGTGGCAGGGTACGTCGTAGCGATTGGGGATTGTGCCACTTATGGCGGGATTCCGGCAGTAGCACCCAACCCGAGTGAGTCTACCGGGATGCAATTTTTAAAAACCCACAAAGGAGGATTCCTGGGGCCAGATTATGTCTCCAAAGGTGGCCTTCCAGTCATCAATATACCTGGTTGCCCTGCTCACCCTGACTGGGTCACTCAAATTCTGGTGGCCATCTCAACTGGTCGTATCGGCGATATTTTGATCGACGAATACCATCGTCCCAAAACATTCTTTACCGATTTTGTACAAACTGGTTGTCCCAATGCCATCAGTTTTTCTCAAAAAGTAGATGGTGGATTTGGCAAACGCGGCGGCTGTTTGTTCTACGAAGTAGGTTGCCGTGGCCCAATGACCCGCGCAAGTTGCAATCGGATTTTGTGGAACCGCACCTCCAGCAAGACTCGAGCCAATCACCCTTGTCTGGGTTGCACCGAACCAGGATTCCCACACCACGACCTGAAAAAAGGAAGTGTGTTTAAGACCTTGAAATACCTGGGCTTTTTGCCACAGGATGTTCCAGCGGGCACCTCCAAACTGGCCTATTACACCCGGGCAGGCTTTGAAAAAGTAATGGGTGGCGTAGAGAAGGTAACCGGCACCAACAAAGTCCATTTTGACACCTCTAAATAATCCATCGTCATGTCAGTAATGAAAGAATTAAACATATCTCCCGTAGGTCGTGTGGAAGGCGATCTCGATGTTAAAGTCTACATGCAGGATGGAGTGGTGACTCGTGCGCATACCCAGGCTGCAATGTTTCGGGGCTTTGAACAAATCATGGCGGGAAAAGACCCCCAGTCGGGTTTGATTGTTACCCCGCGTATTTGTGGCATTTGTGGGGGCTCCCATTTGTATTGTGCCTCATCGGCACTGGATACGGCCTGGAAGACTCATTTACCGCCTAATGCGCTCTTGCTGCGTGCGATTGGGCAAGCAACTGAAACCATTCAAAGTATTCCGCGCTGGTTTTATGCCATTTTTGCGACGGATATGGCCAATAAGAAGTTTGCCAACAAACCTTTGTACGAAGAAGTAGTGCGTCGTTTTGCTGCTTACGTAGGTACTTCTTTTCAAAAAGGAGTTACCGCCAGTGGGCGACCAGTAGAAGTATACGCCATTTTTGGCGGTCAGTGGCCACACTCCTCTTACATGGTTCCAGGAGGCGTAATGTGCGCCCCTACGCTCAAAGACATCACCCGGGCTCACGCCATTATGAATCATTTCCGGGTCGATTGGTTGGAAACAGTTTGGTTGGGTTGCTCCATCGAGCGTTACATGCAGATCAAATCCTGGGATGACCTCATGAATTGGCTGCACGAAAACGAGTCGCACCACAACAGCGATTTGGGACTTTTCCTAAGGGCTGGCATCGAATTTGGATTGGACAAATTCGGCCAGGGTGTTGGTAAGTTCATGGCTTATGGCACCTATTTGCACAAGGATATGTACAACAATCCTACAGTAGAAGGCCGCCAGGATGCCGTAATCAGCCCCGGCGGTTTTTATGATGGTGCCAATTTTTTCAACCTGGATCACCGTGAAATCACCGAGCACGTCAAACACTCCTGGTACAAAGATGTAGCAGCAGCTCACCCATGGAACGAGCCACTGCCCACCCCTTTGCCTTCACAAAACCTGGAACAAACCGACTTCAACAACAAATATTCCTGGTCAAAAGCACCGCGCTACACCGGGCATGCAGCTGAAGTAGGCCCATTGGCCAGAGTGATCATGAATGCCAATCCGGGCAATCAATCTCACCAAATCCAGGATCCACTGTTCCTGGATATCATGAATCGGATGGGGCCAAGTGTATTCACCCGGGCATTGGCGCGGGTACACGAAGCACCACGGCTTTACACCTTCATCAACGATTGGTTGAGCCAAATCAACCTCGACGGCGAGTTCTACGTCAAACCTCAAGAACGCGATGGCCGCGGCTGGGGTGCAACCGAAGCCGCTCGTGGTGCCTTGGCCCACTGGATCGAAATCGAAAATGGCCTGATTAAAAATTACCAGGTTATCGCACCAACCACCTGGAACGTAGGCCCCAATGACGATTCGGGCAATTCTGGCCCAATTGAAGCGGCATTGGAAGGTACCGAAATCGAAGATCCGCACGATCCCGTAGAAGTGGGGATGGTGGCCCGTTCTTTCGACTCCTGCTTGGTATGTACGGTACACGCTCATGATGCCAAAACAGGAGAAAAACTGGCGAAGTTTAAGTTGTAATAAAATCGATTACCCATATTTTGAAACCCGCAATTTTTGCAAAAAGATTGCGGGTATTTTTTATTTTTAGAGATGGAAAAAACTGCAATTTTAGGCTTTGGCAATCCGGTGCGCAGTGACGATGGCGTCGCTTGTTTTGTAGTCGAGAAGCTACAGGAGCACTGGGGCAATCACAAAAATTTAAGCATCCTTGACATGGGTACTTCTGCGTTTGAAGTCCTTTTTCAATTGCAGGGCCACTCCCGGATCATTTTTGTCGATGCGGTGATCAATACAGGTGAACCCGATGGCACCCTTTATCGCTTACCCGCCGAAGCAATTGCAGCTTCTATTCAGGATGATCCCATGGTGTTTTTGCACAGCCTGAAATGGGATCAAGCCTTATCCTACGCCAAAAAAATCCTGGGGCCTAATTTCCCCTCGGATATCAGTGTTTATTTGATCGCGGTGAGCAATACCCGTTTGGAGGTGGACCTAAGCGAGGAAGTAAAAGCTGCCGGGCTCAAAGTAGTGGACTTGATCAACCAGGAATTGTTGACGGAGTTGGGGCAAGCCAATCTTCCAGCTTTTGAGCAATCTACAAACACGCTCAATTGACCCTACCATGAGCCAGGTAAAACTCAGAACACAACACCTCCTGATCGACGCAGCCCTGGCTGCAGAAATCTTTGGGTCCTCGGCCCAGGTGCACACTGTTTTTTATGCGAACCAACAATCATTGCTACTGGCCCCCATGGAGGATGAACTTTTTGCCAAAATCCACAAAACAGCCTTACAAATGCTCAAATCCCGAAATTTGCAGGGCGACAAGAGCATTTCCCTGCAAGAACTGATCATCGACCACGATTTGGACGATAGTGATCGAGATTTGGAGTTTTCCCATCAGCCGGGCATTCAACTATTACAAGTAAAATTTTAGTATGGTTTCCATTTATGCCGCTACCGAATTGCTCGATAAGATCAAGGGCATCATTGCCACGGAAGATCGTTTGCACGAACTCGTTGAGGTAAAAGATTTTCTGCAAGAAAGGCCCGAACTGTGTGGTTACAACCTGATTGTCCGCCAAGACCACATTGCGCAAGTGATCGATTGGCAAAACGTACTGCCCCCTTATTTGCTCCCCGAAGAAATTGCATTTAGTCCGAATAACTTGCTGGCGCTGGTATACACCAAATTGGGCAATTACGAGCGGGCTTACCAGTTGTTGAGCGACAATGGATTGCTGCGCAATGAAATTGACATCGTCAACCGTTTGCAAAACGGCATTCCTACCCCGCCGGAAGTCCTGAACTCCGATCTCACTCCCTTTGAAGAATACCGCTTTTGCCACAACGCGGCCATCTTGCACCACTACGCGGCTACTGAGGCCAGTTTTGATCCCAATAAAGCCCGCTATTTTTACCGCGAGGCGCTGAACAGTGCTCCCAATGGCGAATTTCACGCCTTCACTGCCAAGCAATACGTCGCTTTTTTGCAGGACATGGAAGAGCCTGAAGTGGCAGAACATTTGTTGGACGATGCAATCAAGGAAGCCCTATCCGACGATGCCAGGATGGAACTCAGGGCGAGTTTGTCCCAGGTATGGATGAAAAAACTGGTGGCCCCTTACGATCCTGCTTTGCTGGAAAACCTCAAAAACACCCTCTGGGAAAGCCTTCAATACTACCAAAAACAAGGCCGCAGGGTAGAAGAAGCCTTGCTGTTGATTGATGCCTCCCATGTGGCCAATCTTTCCAAAAGTTTTTCAGAATCACTAGGCTACATCAATAAGGCGCTGGATATTCTGGGTCAGGAGGAACTGCCCGAATTACAGGCCAATGCGCATTTCCGCCGCGCAGGCTTGTTGTATGCCTGGGCCCAAAAAGGCAATCCGCAGTTTTATCGGGGTGCCCTGGAAAGTTACCAGGAGGCGTTGAAAGTGTTTAACCGCGAAGACAGCCCAGAAACCTTTGCCGAAATTCACCACCACCTGGGGGTCATTTATTCCGAAATCCCGGACGAGGTGCGCAAAAAAAGCATTTGGGCAGCAGTGTCTTCTTCATCTTTCAATGAGGCCTTGAATTTTTACACCAAAGACCAATATCCCTACGAATATGCCATGATTTGCAACAATTTTGGCAACGCCATTTCCAAATATCCCGAAGCCATTCATTCGGACAACCTGGAAAAGGCTGCTTTTTATTACAACGAAGCCCTGAGCATCCGCAGCGCTGAACGTTTTCCGCTGGAGCGTACCCTGACTTTACTCAATTTCCTGGAAGCCTATTGGTACATGAGTTTGGGAGAAAATGGTTCCAATATTGTGCGCTACAAACAGATGTTGGCTTTTGCCGAAGAAGCGCGTACCCTTACTGATGACCCAACCCTGATCGCCGAAGCTAAAAACCACTTGCTCAAATTGCAGGAACTGGGTCAAGCCCTGGCCCAAGAGAAATAAGCCATGCACGAAATCTCGCTGGTTCGCAACATTTTCCGCACCCTGGAAGCACAACTTCCCCCCGAGGAATTGGCGCAAGTCCAAAAAATCAAACTACGGGTTGGACTTCTGGCCAACGTGGAGCCCATCTTGATGCAAAATGCTTTTGAAGCGGTGACAGCGACCGAGCAGCCAAGTTTCAAGTCGGCGGTATTGGAGATAGAATTGGTATCGATTCGGATTTTGTGTCCTTCTTGCGGGCAGGAATCAGGGGTGGAGAATTATCGCTTTCGTTGTGGTTTTTGTGATACGCCAAGTAATGAAATTGTGAGTGGAACGGAGTTGTTGATTAGTGGGGTGGAGTTGAGAGAGAATTAGTTTTCACCTATCTTTGTGGAAAACAGAGTTGAGATTTTTAGACTGAACTCGGTTACCCTCAGCCATTCCTCTTCTCAATATAATTCCGAATCCGCGCCGCGCTCTCATAATCCTCCTTTTCAATAACCTTTGCCAGCAGTTCTTCCAACTCTTCGAGGCTGTATTCTGCCAGAGAACCCTTGCGCTGGTGTGGCAAAAACACTTCGGTCAAAAAACCTGCCTCTTCCACTACATTGTCGTAGGTGTAAATGGGTACGTTGCAACGCACGGCCAAGGCAATGGCATCGGAGCAGCGGGCGTCCAGCACAATCTCCGCCCCCGTTGAAGATTTCATGATGAGTTGCGCATAAAAAATCCCATCAATCAGGCTGTGGATCAAAACCTCTTCCAACTTCGCCCCCAGCGCAGTCAGCATCGACACAAAAAGGTCGTGGGTCAAGGGCCGGGCGGGTTGCATTTGTTCCATGACAATGGCTATCGATTGCGCTTCTGCCGCGCCGATGATCACGGGAATCCGGCGGCGGGTTTCCAGATCCTCCAGGATGAGGGCAAAATTTCCCGGGTGGGAATCACTCGTTGAGAGGGCAGCTACACCCAGTTCGCGCTTCGTTGTCATGTATTGTTTTTCAACCCATTTTTATAAACTGGCACAATTCTTCTACACTGGCAAAAGGAGCAACCACCAGGCCTTCCGAGCGCAGCTTATAAATGCCGTTGGCCTCTATTTCAACACTGTAATCATTTTCCAGTTCGAGAAACTTTCCATTGTCGGTAAGAACGACGATGCCCTGTTCCTTGAAAGTTTGCAACAATTGTTCTTTCGAAGTACTCGTTTCATTCATGGCTTCAGTTTGACATCAAGTTTTCCCAAATGACTTTTCCTCCCACAATCATACACAACAAGGAAGACAAGAGCGTAAAACGCCAACGCCAGGGCCCTGTATCCGCAAGTTTTTGGGAAAAAGGTAGGCTGAACACCCCAGAAGCCAGTAGCATCCCGGCAATGGAACCCATCCCAAACACTAGTAGGTAGAGTACCGCGGGCAAAGCTTCTTTGATTTCGGTCATGACCAGTAAAACCAAGGCCCCACTTCCGGCCAGGCCATGCACCAGGCCAACGCCATAAGCCAAACGATGGTCATGTGCTTGCAGGTGGTGGTGCTGGTCGGCGTGCCACTTCTCGTGTTCCCAGGTTTTGCGGATGCGCTGGACGCCCAGCACCACCAGCATCACCCCTACCCCAGCCTCGAAGAAATGAAAGGTTTGTTCGGAGATGCCTAGTTTTGCCAAAATCATCAAAACGCCGATGATCAGGATGGTTGAGGTATGCCCCAATCCCCAATAAATCCCGTCTTTGAGGGCTTCCCAGATCGTTTTGCGCCGGGTTACAATATTGCTCACCGCCAACAAGTGGTCGATTTCAAAGGCGTGTCCGAAACCAACTGCTGCTGCAAAAAACAAAGGGAGTGCATTGATCATACGGGTAGGTTTTAGCGTTGAGCAATTGAAGAATCGAGGAATTGAGCCAAAATAATCCGATGGTTCCCGGTATCTGCGATGGCCACTTGATGCCCATCTACACTGATGGAAAAAGGCCAGTACAGCGTTTTTTCCGTCCCAAATAAAGTATCCATGTTTTCACTGCCCATATTGAAATGGGGTTTACCAATCAGGCTTTGCGCTTTGGTGTTGTTTTCCGGCGGCAAAACCTCAAAACAGAGCACCCGGCTGTTGCCCGTATCGGCCACCAGAATTCCTTTTTGATGAAAAACGGCGTCGTAGCACCAACTCAGGGTATTGGCCTGTGGAAATAATCCGTATTGGTTCATGCCGTTGCTGTCCAGATCAACCTGCCCGATGATCAACTCAGCTTTCTGGGACAACGCATTTTGCCAGTGCCGCCAAATCAACACTCGGTAATACTGCGTATCGGTGATCGCCATTTCGCCATTAGGGCCAATTTTGACGGCGTAGGGCCAGATGGCGTCCTGGTGTTCGTAGTCGCGTTCGTCAAAAGTCGCTTTGCCAATCACGGCGTCGGCAGCGGTATAATTTTCTACTGGGATTTTTTCAAAAAACAAAACCCTACGGTTGCCCGTATCGGCAATCCATAGACTTGCACCATCGCTGAATACGCCATATGGCCAGTACAAGGATTGAGCAGTGGGCGCTGTACCGATGCCCTTTACGTTGGGTTGATTCTGGAAAAAATCGGGTTGGCCCAGCACCACGTCAGCAGCTTGGCCGTCGTATTGTGGCCAGGTATGCCAGATGAGTACGCGGTGGTTCCAGGCGTCGGCCACAATCAGCCGTTCACCATCGGACCAAAGGCCAGAAGGATATTGTAAGGTAGCAGCAGAAACGGTAGCACCCGAGTTGCGCCCAGTAGCGTCCATATCAAGTTGGCCCAACACCAAATCTGGCTCCGCTTGCTCCGGCAATTGGCTCGCGTTATGCCAGATAAAAACCCGGTTTTGCCCAGTATCGGCGACCAGCAAGGTATCTTTAACGAGGCATACGCCCCGTGGCGCCAGCAGTGGATTGTCGGGTGCGCCTTTGAACATGCGCTCATGTTGTACCACTGCAGGTACACTCGGCACATTGGTGGGCAGTCCGGTACCTGCCTTGAGGGTGATGTTCAGTGCGCCGTACTCCATGTCAACAAATTCGGGGCAATTGCTCGCCCAAAGGCATGTTTACGACCCTTTTTCCCCCAATCGAACTGTGTAGGATGACTTGTTTCGGATGTGCTTCAACTACCTCGCCAATGATGGCCGCCTGCGCACCATTTTCATCTGCTCGCAGCATTTCCAGGGCAGCATCCGCAACTTCTGGTGCCACAAAGGCCATAAAAATACCTTCATTGGCCACATACAAGGGATCGAGCCCCAGTAGTTCGCAAGCACCATAAACGTCTTCGGCTACGGGTAGTTGTTTTTGCCAAATTTCTACACCCAGGCGGGTGTCGCGGGCCATTTCATTGAGCACGGTGGCCACACCACCACGGGTGGGGTCGTGCAACAAATGAATTTTTTCACCAAACTGGTCCAATAAACGAACTACAGTATGGTTGAGGTTTACGGTATCACTTTGGATTTCGCTGTCGAATTGCAGGCCTTGGCGCAAACTCAGGATCGCGATGCCATGCGCGGCAATGTTGCCGCTGATGAGGATCCTGTCGCCTACTTGTACCCTGGATTTGCTGATTTGGGCCTGCGGGTGCAGCGTGCCAATGCCAGAAGTATTGATGAAGATTTTATCCCCTTTGCCGCGTTCTACCACTTTGGTATCTCCGGTGACAATTTGTACACCAGCGCGTTCGGCGGCAAATTTGATGCTGACCAGGATTTTCCAAAAGTCTTGCATCATCAGCCCTTCTTCAATGATAAAGGCCAGGGACAAATAACGCGGAATGGCCCCGCACATCGCCAAATCGTTGACCGTGCCGTTCACTGCCAACTCACCAATGTTGCCTCCCGGGAAAAAAATCGGAGACACCACGTAACTGTCCGTTGAAAAGGCCAATGGGCCTTGCAAAGTGAAGATAGCGCCATCGTGGTGCTGATCCAGGTATTCATTTTTCAACAGGTCAAATACTCCTGTCTCTAGCAGTTTGTTGGTGAGCAGCCCTCCGCTGCCATGCCCTAGGGTAATCACCTCAAAGTCGAGCTGAGGCATAGGGCATTGCAATTCCATTTTCAGTTTTTCCATTGCGTTGTTATGCAGATACTTCTTCCATGGCCTGTGAAAAATGGTAATACGCCGCACAGGCACCCTCGCTGGAGACCATTGGAGCGCCCAGTGGCATCTGTGGTGTACAGCCGCGACCAAATTGGGGACATTCCTGCGGTTTTTTGATGCCTTTTAACACCAGGCCTGCAATACATTCGTCACTCTCTGCCACCTTTTCGATATTGACATTGAACTTGATGTTGGCATCATAAGCGACATATTCCGGGCGTACTTCGTAGCCGCTCATAGGAATTACGCCGATGCCGCGCCATTCCCGGTCTGCAATGGTAAAGACCTGCTGAATGACTTTTTGGGCTTCGGGGTTTCCTTCGGGCCTGACCACCCGGCTGTATTGGTTTTCCAACTGGTGTTCTCCTTTTTCTAGCTGGCGGATGGTCATCAGAATGCCTTGCGCCAAATCCACGGGTTCAAACCCCGTCACAACTATCGGAATTTCATATCGATCTACCAAGGGGTAATACTCATCAATGCCCATGATGGTGCATACGTGGCCGGCAGCGAGGAATCCTTGGATACTGGAATCTGGGTCGTTCATCACCGCTTCGATGGCTGGTGGGACCAACACGTGAGAAGCCAGAATTGAATAATTCGGTACTCCTGCGCGCTGGGCATGGATAACCGAAAGGGCATTGGCGGGAGCGGTAGTTTCAAAACCTACTGCAAAAAAAACGACCTCTCGGTCTGGGTTTTCCTGAGCGATTTTGACAGCTTCCAGGGGTGAATACAAAATCCGGACATCGGCACCACGGGCTTTGGACTCCAACAAACTGCGCTTGGAGCCAGGCACCCGAATCATGTCGCCGTAAGAACAAAGAATTACCCCTTTTTCTTCAGCGAGGTAAACCGCCTTATCAATCAAATTAAGGGGCGTTACACATACCGGGCAGCCAGGGCCGTGGATCATGCGCACTTCAGGGGGGAGCATGTTGAGAATGCCATTTTTGACCAAGCTGTGGGTTTGGCCGCCACATACTTCCATGATGGCCCAAGGGCGGGTGACGGTTTGCCGAATCTCTTCGAGATACTGGGCTACCATATCGGCATCGCGGTATTCACTGACGTATTTCATGGCTGTGGTTATAAGTGTGATCCTGGGACAAGTTCATCCAGTTCGCCAATTTCCTCTAGGTAGGCAAAGGTCTTTTGGGCTTCCTCTTCATCAACAAGACTGATAGCTACACCCACGTGAACCAGGACGTAATCACCTTCCTTAGCATGAGGCAACATTTCCAAACTAGCTTCTTTTGAAATGCCTCCAAACTGCACCTTGGCCATGCGGACCAAGCCGCCATATTGCATTTCGATGGATTTGATTTTTCCAGGTATTGCTAAACACATGCTGATTGGTTTTTGACTAGGCTAAAACGGTTGTTTTTGTTGACATTGCCTTCTTTGCAGCTACCCGATCCATTACCCAAGCACACCAGGCATCCAGGCCTTCGCCGCTGGTACTGGAGATGGTCAGTGTTTCTAGATTGGGGTTCACGTCCTGCGCATCTTTGATGGCCGCCTCGACCGAAAACGGCAAGTAGGGCAACAAATCGGCTTTGGATAAGAGCATCAATTCGCTGGTGAGGAACATGCGGGGATATTTTTTGGGTTTGTCGTCGCCCTCAGTAGTCGCTAGCAAGGTTACCCGATAATCCTCGCCCAAATCAAAGGATGCAGGGCATACCAAGTTACCTACGTTTTCGATAAAAAGCAAATCAAGGCCATCCAACTCAATGGATTGCATGGCCTGCCAAATCATTTGGGCTTCCAGGTGGCAAATGCCTCCAGTTACGATTTGTAGGGCTTCGATCCCGGTTTGGCGGATGCGGTCAGCGTCCCGTTCGGTATCCAAATCACCTACCAAGACTGCCATTTTGAGCTTACTACTCAGGCGTTTGGCGGTCTCCTGCATCAGAGAGGTTTTGCCACTTCCGGCGGAGGAGGTAATGTTGATCAAGAGGATATTGCGCTCAGCAACCGATTTACGAATGGCATCCGCTACAAAATCATTGGCTTGGAGCAGGTGCATAGTGGTATTGTCACAGGCGACGGTTCCACGGGCATTTTTATTGGACTTCGGGACTCTCAAATGTTCCATGATCTGATGGATTTTAAATGAAACCGCTTACCAGTGTACAAAATCAGGCAGGATTCTTGCGAAAGCTACTATTAAAAATCGAGATTAGAAAAAATTTTCTAAAAATAAAACCAGGTTTACTAAAATTTTAGATGGAAAAGGGGAGAACTGGGGTTATTTGGGTGGACTTCTATTTTTTCTCATCCGGCTTGGGGTACGGCCGCCAGGTGTAACTTTTTTGTACAATTTTCCAGGAGCCCTGGTATTTCATCAGCAAAAAATAATCGGTAAAAATCCGCCAGTTGGGCACGACGATTTCCGCTTTGGCGGTGGCAGCATCTTTTTCATAATCGATCGAAATGATGCGCCCAATGCGGTTGGCTTTTTCTCCAGGTTTAACCCCCTTGATGTAAGCTTCCCCGGAACGCGTCATGAGGGTGTCCGCAGTTACGGCGTAAAGGTTGAAGTTGGGGTGAAAGGCTTTGCGCAGGCGTTCGGGTTCACCGTTGGCGGTGCCTTCGATGTAGTCCATGAGTGTGGCGGTGATTTGTTCGAATTCAGACTTGCTGTTTTCGGCTTGGGTTTGAGCACTTAAGCTGCTACAAATCATCAGGCAGATGGCCAGGATTGGGAGTGATTTCATCGTCGTGGTGTTTTGAATGGTGAATTCCGTGAAAATTGTACTGAAAAATACAGCACTCGTATCGAAGTGCCGATACAAAGGTTGGAAAACAGTCGATTGTATGGGTTAAAAGTGGATTATTGCAATGCAATGATTTTTTCTGCCTCCCGAATTCCACTCAAATACGCACCATGAGCAGTGGAAAAATAATCGATCTCCGTATGCTCGCCCGCAAAAAAAAGACGGTCGTTGACTTCTTCTGCCAAATCGTCAAAATGCCGCATTTCTGTACCAACGGCGGTGTAGGAATAAGCGCCAAAGCTGTTCTCGTTGCTGTCCCATTTGGTGCGTAGCATATTGCGCGGATTGGGGATATTGTTCCCATAGATGTCTTTAAGGTGAGCCATGATTGCATTGGTCACCTGGGCATCACTCATCGATTCCGTGGATCGGCCATAATCGGCATACGCGAAGGTCATCAAAGCATTGACGCTGGGATGAATTTTTTTGACATTGACAAAGTAATTGAACTTATCAGGGGTATCAGGAGTGTAAGAAATGTATTGTACGTCGTCCCAAAAGGCACGATCCCAGGTGAGCAGAAATTTGTTCACACAATTCATGCCTACTTTCTGAATAGCCGTTTGCTTGGTGGCAGGCAATGCGGGTATAAACTGTATGCTGTTCTTTTTTAGAACGCCCAAAGGTACGGTTACGATCACATAATCGGCAGTGCTGATCTTTCCGTTGTGGCTTACTTGTACTTTCGTCTCGCGGTGATCTACTTTAGTGACGCGTTGATTCAGCTGGATGTTTAGTCCCTTAGCCAGATGGTTGGTGATGGTATCGTAGCCATTGGTGGCAATTTTTTCCACCCCGCCAAATTCCTCTCCTTCATTGTAAAGTAGTGAGGATAACTTATTGAGGTCACCCGTATCAAAAGTGATGTAGGTAGAGAGAAAAAACTTCCAAAGGCGATCGTTGGCATAAGTAGGGTATAGTTGCTTAAAAACGGTTTCGAAACTCTGTGTGGCACTGCCTTTTTTCAGCAAGGTGTCCAGTATTTCGTACAGCTTGTCTTCAGTGTCGTCGTATACTGTAGTGCTGCGCAATACGCCGCCGATGTCGTAGGATTTTCGACTTTCATCTACCGTTTCAACGGTCTTCATGCCCGCTTTTTGAGCCAAGTCGCTGATGGGATTTTTCTTGACGCCATGAATCCAGCTGGCGCCTTCGTCAAAGGCAATACCGAGGCTGCGATTGCTGCGTAGGCGGCCACCTGCTTTTTCCTGGGCTTCGAGCACCATTACCTGAAAGCCTCGTTCCTTTAGGGTTTTAGCGGCGGCAAGGCCAGAGACACCTGCACCGATGATGATGACCGATTTATTGGGAAACATGGCTTCTTTCTGGCAGGAAGTGAGCAAGGTAGGCGCACTGAGTAATAGACTGGCCTCCTGTATGAATTGACGTCGTTTCATGAGTGATTAGCGTTTATTTTAGGATTATGCAGCTGCTCAAAAACCACCACTTGCCCCAGCGCCACCCCCTCATCATTCGGCGAAACCTCCTCATGAAAGTAAAGCTGAAAATCCTGCAATTGGCTCAGCGCCAAATCCACCAACAAGCTATTCTGCCATACTCCTCCCGAAAAGGCAATACGCTGCAGCTGCTCCGCTGTCGCAATTGTTTTTATCAACTCAATCAGCGAAAAATGGAATTTGAAAGCAATGTGATTTCTGGGTAGTCCTGCTTCTACATCTGATTTGATTTGTAAAAGCAAGTGTTGAGTGGAGGGTTGAGCATCAAAAATATAGCTATCTGGCATGGGGTTCTCGCCCTGCCAATACGTCCAGGCCAATTCTTCCAGTCGCAGGGCCGCTTCCCCTTCATAAGTTTGGGCATCCAAAACGCCCAATAAAGCCGCCACTGCGTCAAAAATGCGGCCCACGCTGGAAGTTTGCACCACGTGTTTTTTCTGCCACAACACCAGGTAATTCGCCCATTCCGTAGCGCTGAATTTGGGTTCCAGTATCGGATCTGGCCCCAAAATGGCCAAAGCCGCCAGCCGGGGTTCCCGAGCCATTTTATCCCCCATAAAATACGGGAAGTATTGAAAATGGCTTTTGCGTTCGAACTGCTTTTGCTGGTACACAAAAAATTCACCACCCCAAATCTGGCCATCTTCACCGAGTCCTACCCCATCCCAAATGACCCCGAGCACCCGTTCCGTTTGATCCAATAAATCATGCTCCGCCAATACGGCGCCAAAATGCGCCAAATGGTGCTGGATGGGTACCACGGGCAGGCCTCCTTCTTCGGCCATTTCGCGCCCCAATTGACTGGAGGCATAAGCGGGATGTAAGTCCACCAAAATACAAGTGGGCTCCACTTGCAGGGTGTTCAGCAAGTGTTGCAAGGTGAGTTGGTAATTTTGCTGCGTATCAAAATCCTCCAAATCGCCCAGGTATTGCGAAAGGTACAAGTTGTTTTGATGGGTAAAAGCAAAGGTGCTTTTGAGCAGTGCCCCCATGGCCAATAAGCCATTTTGTGGTTGGAAATGGGGCAAAAGTAAAGTCGGTGCCAAACCACGCGAGCGGCGGATCACTATTTTTTGTTGCTGCACTGGCGTGAAGGCCACCACACTATCGTCCTGCGGCACCACAATCTCCCGGTTGTGCAAAAGGATGCCATCGGCTATCCCATTCAATTGTTCCAAAGCCTGCTCGTTGGTATACGCAATGGGCGCATGGCTCAGGTTGCCACTGGTGGCCACCAAGGGTCGGCCCAG
>JAIXOO010000320.1 GCA_027486765.1 Saprospiraceae bacterium | reverse complement strand
TATTTGTTGATGATTTCATCGGCAGTTTGTGCATGGCTGAAACTAACCGTAAAAGCTAGAGCTAACAACAATGATAAGGTTCTCATTGGACAGTCGGTTGTTATTTTTGGTGAAATAGAGGTTTAAACAGCAACAAAGTAATGGAGAAGATTGCTGTGGTAGGGCAGAATTATAATAATGCAATTAAAGCATAGACGAGCAGCCGAAATCGGGGGATGAAAGATGCAGCAATGTATTGTTTTTGGCTCTTTTTACGCGTTTTTAAAAAGTGTGTCGAAGTTGTGTTTTGCCTATTTCAATCTCTTTTTTAAATCCTCAATTACGATCAGCCAATGATCAAACTCATCCGCCTCTTCCCAGAGCTGGCGCAATTCAGAATCCTCGGACTCGCTGATTTTTTCTACGGCGTGAATGGCTAAGTTGACCAAATCGGCATCAATCCACTCCTCGATGGCTTCCAGGTCGATTTCAAAGTCATCGAGCAGGGTTTCGTGGAATTCTTCGGGTACATTGCCTTGTGAGATGGCCAGCAATTCGGCTGCGGCCAACACACAGGAACCCATTCGTTCATTGGGCTCTTCTTCCTCAATGGCATCACTGAACAAACGTTCAATTTTGTCAATCAACTGTTTTTCAGAAAATGCCTCGACCCATGCTACCGCGTCGTCATTTTCAAAGTTATTGATACCCCAAGCTGCCATAACAAGATTTGCTTATTCCTAAAAAATTAGATAAAAGAGTAATTCCTTCGCTGCAAAAATAAATGTTTCTCTAAAGCTTCCTAAATAGTGGGGCAAAATGAACATTTATTTTTTTAGCAACTGGAACGCTAACCCGATGTGATCCACAATGTCACTGGCCAAAAGTGCCTCGTGTCCCAGTTTGGTAGCGGCAATATCCCCAGCCAAACCGTGCAGGTAAACGCCCAATTTACAGGTCTGCGCTGCATCGTAACCCTGTGCCAACAAACCAGTCAGGATGCCAGTGAGCACGTCTCCACTGCCTGCTGTGGCCATGCCAGGATTGCCGCTGGAGTTGAACCAAATTTGGCCGTCCGGTAGGGCGATGGCAGTATGAGCGCCTTTGCGGATGATGTAGAGGCCATACTTTACCGCTGTCTCACGCAGCAATTCCAAGCGGGCAAAATCATCGCCAGCATCGCCAAATAGCCGAGAAAACTCTTTGGGGTGCGGGGATAAAATGGCCCCACGCGGAATTCGTTGTTGCCATTTTTGTTGGGCAATGATGTTGAGGGCATCCGCATCGATGACCAGTGGTTTTTGACCAATCGCACCGAGGAATTCATCCAGACCACGGATAGAAAAATCCTTAGTCCCTAAGCCACAACCAATGCCTATCGCGGAATATTTTCCCAATTCGGGCATTTCTGAAAAATTGAACTGATGCCGATCCGAACTCATCATCGCTTCCGGCAAGCCCATTTGTAAGATCGGATAACCACAGGCAGGCGCATGAATGGTCAGTAGCCCGGTACCACTCCGCAGAATTGCCCGGCCGCTGAGCAGCGCAGCGCCCATCATACCCTGGCTACCCGCAATGAGCAAAGCATGGCCATACAAACCCTTGTGGGCATACCGAGTACGTTTTTTAAGCCAGGCTTGTACATCGGCCTGCTGGAGGTAAAAATTTTGGGTTTCAAGTGCTTGAATTTTCGCAGGATGTAGACCAATCGGGGCAATAGCCCATTCGCCCACCTTGTTGCCATTTTCAGGCAGCAAAAAAGCCAATTTTGGGAACTCGAAGCTAAAGGTGTAATCTGCACAAAATGTTTTGCTGATGGTGTTGCTGTCCGCATTTAAACCCGAAGGCAAGTCTATGGCTATTTTGGCACCCGAAAATTGGCTCAAATGTTGCACGAAATCAGCCCAATAGCCTTCCAAATGGCGTGAAATTCCCGTCCCCAATAGCGCATCAATCAGGATGCCAGAGGGTGGGAGAGGAGGGAGGGAATCACCTTCCGCAAGCTCCGTAATGGGAATGCTTTCAAAATGGGGCAAATTCTTTAAATTTGTTTGAAAATCAGCACTTTGTTTCGGGCTGATGGCACACAAATAAAGCTCAACTTCGTAAAAGGCATAGCTCAACAATCGGGCAATGGCCAGTCCATCTCCACCATTGTTGCCCGGCCCACAAAAGATGTAAATAGGGGAGTCCTGCTGGGGGAATTTTGCCATGAACCAGTCCACAAAGCTGGTGGCTGCGCGCTCCATCAGGTCGATTGATGCAATGGGTTCGTGGGTGATGGTGTAGGCGTCTAATTCACGAATCTGGGCTGAGCTAAGGATTTTCATGCCTTTTAGTTTGTAATGTATGTTGTTTGTTTGAATAACTATTGCTACTTTTGAATGTACACAAAATTAAAACCTAATTTTATGAAAAACATGCTATTATTTGTACTTGCCTATATTTTCATCTCCGCTGGGTGCAGTTCCATAGAGTCAACGGCTTTGGTCGTAGACAGAACTTTAATCCGGGAGCCAAGACCCAAAGAAGTATTGCCTTACGGCCATAAGTTGAATGAATATGCGATGCAAATTGGAAGATATTCCCTGGCCGATCTTGACGATTACTACAGAAACGAACTGTCCCGAGAAAAAGCAGAAGCCTATTACAATAATGCTAGAAAAATGGTGATTTCCAGTATGGTTCAATCTTATGGCCTGGCCGAAAAAGGAGATGATAAGTCCATCGCCTTTTACCTGAATGAAGTGCAGGAATTAAAACTTATGCAGCCTGATGTTACCTTAAAACTCCTTGTTCGTGCGGAAAAAAGCATGACCCCGGAAGAAGTAAAAAATATCGCTGGCAAGATTTATGAATTCAATCAGAAAGCGATTGCTGGGCTCAATGACCCACAAAGATATTTGGCTGATAAAGGACAAGATTGGGAAAAAATTAAACACATTTCGGAAAGATAGAATCATCTTTAAGATTTAAGAAGGGCCATCTCCGAATGTAAGTTCAGAGATGGCCCTTCTTCGTAAATACATAAAACTATAATTCCCTGACAACGCGGAAGCCTACATAGCTGCTACAATAGTTTGCATTTGTGACGAACATGGGAAAGGTTACATGGAGGTTGGCGGGGTTGCTTTCCCAAGAACCACCGCGGCAGGTTCGGGCGTAACCTTTTTCCCCTGCTTTCACAAAGTCTCGATTATTGGGCATATACTGGTACTCGTCCTGGCACCACTCCCATACATTTCCAATCATGTCGTGCAAACCTAGTTCGTTGCCTTTTTTCTGACCTACTGGGTGGGTTTTTGCGGCTGAATTTGAGGCCGTCCAGGCTGCTTCATCCATCGGATCATTACCGATCATATTGCTGCCAACGGCGAAATAGCTTGAGTTTTTTACACCTCTGGCAGCATATTCCCATTCTGCTTCGGTAGGCAGTCGGTAAGTCTGTCCTGTTTTTTGGGACAACCATTGGCAATAGACCACAGCATCGTTCCAACTGACGTGAATTACGGGATGGGTATATTCGAACCCCGACCGGAGCTTCCCGTTGGCATCGCATTTCCAATTGATGCCACTTTTTGTTTCATGATGCTTGTCGATCAAGACAATACTTCCTCCAGCTTTGTCAGCATCTGTCTCATAGTGTGTAGCATCGATGAATTGTTCAAATTCCTCCAGCGTTACCTCGTATTTGGCAAAATAAAAACTCTTGATGTTTTCTGGATGCCCAGCTCTTTTGAAGTTTGGATCATTACTGCTGCCCATTTGGTAGCTTCCTCCCGGGATCAATACCATGCTGTCTTGTAAGGCTTGTTTGGTACTCAGCTCAGCAATGATATGCGTAGCGTTAGGGAGCTGCGTGCTAAGCAGGCTGCACAGCAGGAGTAGGGTAGGGGAAGGATTCTGAATAAGTCTAAAAATTTTCATAGGATATTGTTTTGAGGTTTCGGCAATCATTTGTAAGTTTATTACTGAAACTAATACATTCTACTAAAAAAACAAAATAAGCATGAACGAAACTCCGAAAGCCAAAAGATGGTCCGCTCTCTTTTTTTTATTGATGATTTCGTTAATCATATTGCCAAAAGCCGGGATCGATTTTATTCAATCGAATATTCGTATTCAGGCAGAAAAAACAAGACAAGAAAATTTGCAAGCCTTGACTCCATTGGTGCACGGAAATCCCATCGAAACAGCAAAATTGACAGACGAAATAGAACTTAACCAATTCATACTCTCGAATCAAAAGGAGCTTAAACAAACTTCCACAATTCTATTGGCTTTTCATCTACTCATTTTAATTGGGTTGATCTGGGCCTTGCGAAAGAGAAATAGTTCAATGTTTCAAAATGTATGATTTATTTCATAAAAACTTAAAATGTTTTAAAATGGATTTCATCAAAATTCCTGGATTCGCATTCGCTTTGTTGTTGCTCGTTTTGGCACTTTCATACCGTGCAGGTGTAGCTCAGCTTCGGGTAGATGAGTTTAGGGTTGGCAATGCTGAAAAAAAATTAGAACAGATTTCTCAGCAGCCTTATGACAATCCAGTATATCAGGCAGGAATAACTGCAGATGCAAAACTGGTTTTGGAAACTGCCAAGCGTGACCAGCGCATGGATAAAATGGAAACATCGTTTTATTTGATTGTTTTGGTTGCTGGAGCGGTGCTGCTGGTCTATAAATGGGTAAAGCGGTAAAAAAAGAACTTTTATTTAACATAATATAAATTATGGGGCAAAAATTAAAACCTTTCCAAGTAGTTGTATCGAAAATTTTGAACGCCAAATGACGAATAATCGGCCACACGTGCTATTTTCGTCGTTCATCATTTGAATCACTCAGCGCAAATCAATTCAAACCGTACATGGAAAACCCGTTTACCTCAAAAAGTGCCCTTCAACACCTCTTCAGCGTTCCTGTAATTGTAGCCGCACTCGGATATTTTGTCGACATCTACGACTTATTGCTTTTTAGCATCGTACGGATTCCCAGTTTACAATCGCTGGGGCTTTCGGAAGCCGAGGTTTCAACCGTAGGCGCCAGTATTCTGAACTGGCAAATGATTGGTTTGCTGATTGGCGGCATCTTATGGGGCGTATTGGGCGATAAAAAAGGCCGGCTTTCGGTGCTTTTTGGTTCGATTTTGACCTATTCCCTGGCAAATATTGCTTGTGGATTTATCCAAGACCCTACGGTGTACAAACTCCTGCGTTTCATCGCCGGAATTGGTTTGGCGGGTGAACTGGGTGCTGGGATAACCCTCGTGTCCGAAATTTTGCCTAAACATTTGCGGGCCATCGGTACCTCCTTGGTCGCGGGTATTGGTTTACTCGGCGCGGTAGTAGCCTATTTCAGCGTGGAGTGGTTTGACTGGCGCACTGCGTATTTCATCGGTGGCGGCATGGGTATTGCCCTGTTGTTGTTGCGCATTGGGGTATTTGAATCCGGCATTTTTCAACAGATCAAAGCCCAGGAGCACCTCAAACGAGGAAATTTTTTCTCCCTTTTCACCAAACGAGAACGGCTGATTCGCTACTTAAAATGCATCGGCATGGGCTTGCCAACCTGGTTTGTGATCGGGATTTTGGCCACTTTCAGCAATGAGTTTGGTGTAGCTATGAACCTTCCCGAGCCCATTAAACCTGGACTGTCGATCATGTGGTGCTACATTGGTTTGTCGGCAGGTGATCTCAGCAGTGGTTTTTTGAGCCACTGGCTCCACTCCCGCAAAAAGGCAGTGCTGGCCCTGATGCTCCTCACGCTGGTTGGTGCGATCGTCTATTTGTACGGAGGCATTGACAATACGACGACTTTTTACGGTTTGGTACTGCTCTTGGGTTTTGGCATTGGTTATTGGGCGATGTTTGTGACCATTGGTGCCGAGCAGTTTGG
>JAIXOO010000259.1 GCA_027486765.1 Saprospiraceae bacterium | reverse complement strand
TGCAACAAACAGTCGATTACCCGGTGGTTTTTGACGGCTTGCCGATTGATTTCTTCCAGTAATTTCAAGCTGTCGACCGAGTGGATCATGGCCACAAAAGGAGCAATGAACTTGACCTTATTGCTTTGCAAATGCCCGATGAGGTGCCACTCGATGTCTTTGGGTAAGGCTTCGTATTTGGGCACAACCTCCTGCACCTTGTTTTCTCCAAACAAACGTTGCCCTTGT
Source organism: Saprospiraceae bacterium (assembly GCA_027486765.1). GTDB lineage: Bacteria > Bacteroidota > Bacteroidia > Chitinophagales > Saprospiraceae > Haliscomenobacter. The sequence goes on along the minus strand of JAIXOO010000259.1, from coordinate 3,559 downwards.
TCATAAAGGCCCATTATGGCCTCATGAGGCTGCGTTTTGGAAACCGCCACGAGGCGGGCAGAGCCAAGTTCCTGAATCAGTTGTTTGTACATCGTATTTTAACCTTAGTAGTGGGGCAAAAATGAGTATTGCCCCTTGTGCTACAAATGTAGGAAGACAAAGGTAGGCTTTTGCTGATTGTGCACAGGATTATTCCTGATTTTTGAACGTTTCAACCACGGATTGTAACCGTTGGATCAACATTTGGGTCAATCGGCGGGAATGCTCTGCTTCATTTTCCTTGAATGTAGTCCATTCTTCCAGTGTAAAATGACCCAAGACCATTCCCGTCAAGGTGTTTCGCAAACTTTGGTCTTTTTGTAAGCTTTGTTTGATCCAATCCACCCGATCTTTGGCCGACAATTGAAAAAAGATCCCATGCCGTTTGTCAATGTATGTGCGGAAAGCCGCTACCAATAGTTCGTGTTGAAACTTGAGGATGGGCCGTAGGGTTTGATTTTGGAATTGTTCGGCTGGAGTGGACTGGCTACTGTCCAGTTCAAGGTTTGGTCGGATGGATGATAATTGTTGACTGCGCAAGGCGATTTATGTTTTGATGCTACCACATTGAATGGTCTTGGCCGCCAAATGGTTCAATCTTTTTGAAAATTACAGTTCCATTTTCTATTTCTCCCAAATCTCCTACCTTTACCCCAAGTAATCAATCCAGATATGCACCAACAAAATCCAACCCAAACAAAAGCCTGGCAACAGCTGACCGCGCATTTCGCCAAAATGCAGGAAGTCCAAATGAAAGACCTGTTTGCCGCCGACCCACAACGCTTCGCTCAGTACTCCCAAGTTTTTGAAGACGTTTTGGTCGATTATTCCAAAAACATCATCACTGCCGATACCCTCAAAACCCTCTTGCAACTCGCCGAAGAATGTGGCCTCAAAGCCGCCATTGAAGCAATGTACAGCGGGGAAAAAATCAACGCCACCGAAGGCCGTTCCGTGTTACACGTTGCCTTGCGCAACCGTTCCAACCGCCCGATTTTGGTGGATGGTGTGGATGTGATGCCCGATGTTAACGCCGTTTTGGCCAAAATGGAGGTTTTTAGCAAACGCATTCTGTCGGGAGAATGGAAAGGCTACACCGGTAAATCCATCACCGATATTGTCAACATCGGCATTGGTGGTTCCGATTTGGGACCAGTCATGGTAACCGAAGCGCTGAAACCTTACTGGCAATCAGGGATGAAGGTGCATTTTGTCTCCAATGTGGATGGCACCCACATCGCAGAAACCCTCAAACCACTGGATCCAGAAACCACGCTCTTTTGTATCGCTTCCAAAACTTTCACCACGCAAGAAACCATGACCAACGCCGAAACGGCGAAAACCTGGTTTTTGCACAAAGCTCAAGATCAATCCCAAGTCGCGAAACACTTTGTAGCCTTGTCTACCAACGAAAAAGCGGTGGCTGCGTTTGGTATTGACACAGCGAATATGTTTGAGTTTTGGGATTGGGTTGGGGGCCGTTACTCCCTGAGTTCGGCGATTGGTTTGCCCATCGCCTGTGTGATTGGTTTCGACAATTTTAGGGAATTGCTCGAAGGTTTACATGCCATGGACGAGCATTTTTACAATACTCCACTCGAACAAAATATCCCGGTCATTCTGGGCCTGATTGGTGTTTGGTACAACAACTTTTATGGCGCTGCAACCGAGGCCATCTTGCCTTATGACCAATACCTGCACCGTTTTGCCGCTTATTTTCAGCAAGGCAACATGGAAAGCAATGGCAAATACGTAGGCCGCGATGGCAAAGCTGTAGACTACCAAACTGGCCCGATCATCTGGGGGGAGCCAGGTACCAATGGTCAGCACGCCTTTTATCAGTTGATCCACCAGGGTACCAAAATGATCCCTTGTGATTTCATCGCACCAGCACAAAGCCACAACCCTATTGGGGATCACCATGTGAAGTTGATGTCCAACTTTTTTGCTCAAACCGAAGCATTGTTAATGGGTAAAACCGCAGCAGAAGTAGAAGCAGAATTGGTCAAACAGGGTAAGTCAGCGGCGGAGATCGCGGAATTATTGCCCTTCAAGGTATTCCAGGGCAACAAGCCAACCAATTCTATCTTGGTGAAAAAGATTGACCCGCGTACGCTAGGTATTTTGATTGCCATGTACGAGCACAAAATTTTCACCCAGGGCGTGATTTGGAACATTTACAGCTTTGATCAGTGGGGGGTAGAATTGGGCAAACAACTGGCGAATAAGATTTTGCCGGAGTTGGAAGATGCCTCGGCGGTAAGTTCCCACGATGCTTCTACCAATGGTTTGATCAATGCCTTCAAGGCCATGCGATAAGGTACAATTTCTAAGGTGAATCCTTTAGTGCCTTAGGTTTCTTAGGTGGTGAAAGAACAAGTACTTTCACCACCTAAGAAACCTAAGGCACTAAAGATTCACCTTAGAGATGAATGCCTGTATTTATTTGATGCAGGGTTCCTAAATCTCATCTCCAGCGTGGCGCGGCTCAAAATACAGGATTCGATTGCTCAAATCCACGGCACACAGTTGTCCATAACCCGTCCGTTGATACACACAGCCTGCGTCAATATTGATGACCCGTAGATCGTCAAATTGCTGAAACATCTTTTTAATGCTGGGCTGAGGCGTAGGCGTATGGCCATGAACAATGTAGCGCTGGCCCAACCATTCCAAGTCCAGATCGATGTACCAATTGCGGATCCATAGCATTTCATCCTCATGATCAAAAGGGCTACTGCCTTGCACAAAATGCAAGCCTGCGTGTACAAAGATGTATTCATCTGCTTCGATCCAGAGGGGAAGGTTTTCCAAAAAATCGATGTAATGAGGAGGGATATCCCGAGGGTGTTTCACTCCGAAGCTAGCCAGGGTTGTATCACCACCATTTCTTAAAAAGGATTCTAAATTGTAACGGTGACCACTGAGTGCCCACAAGAGCATTTCTTCATGATTGCCACGCAGACAATTCACCTCGTAACCTTCCGCCTTGAGTCTGAAGATGGTATCCAGCACTTGTTTGGAGGAAGGGCCCCGATCGAGGTAGTCGCCCAGTAAAAACAGGTGATCTGTTTTGGAAAAATTGATTTGTCGGAGCAGGGCCTCAAACGTAGCATTACACCCATGAATGTCTGAAATGGCAATCTTTCTCATTCCAATGGAACTTCTTTCCACCAAAAGTAGTTTCCTTTTTTTAGAAAAAATTATTCTTTCTGAAAATTGCTTTTGTATATTTGCGCTCTCGAAAGAGGAATTTTCATACGGCTTCGTAGTACAACGGATAGTATGTAGGTTTCCGGAACCTAAGATAGTGGTTCGATTCCACTCGAGGCTACCAAGCCCAGTCTGGCATTCAGGCTGGGCTTTTTTGTTAGGGACGGAAATGAAATAAAGTTACAAAGTTGCCTTGGCTATTTTTTGATTTGGCAAGGCACGACGAAGGCGCATAGCAGGTCTACGCAACTGAGGAGTAACGCAGCAAAATCAAAAAAGAGTCGGGCAAATTGTAACTTTATTTTAT
>JAIXOO010000098.1 GCA_027486765.1 Saprospiraceae bacterium | reverse complement strand
CATGCCCTGGCGCTCAACCTGGCCCAATCCAGCCCCGAAGCCATGCGCGAGTTGAAAGCCATTTTTTGGGAAGGAACCAGTCATTGGGATCAATTCCTGGAAGAACGGGCTGCCATTAGTGGCAGGTTGGTGCTGACTGAATATGCTAAAAGAGCCATCAAAAAATAATTTCGGATTTGGGGATTGGGGGATTTCGGATTGGGGATTTCGGATTTCGGTTGGTGCGTTAAACATACATTTTTATAAGAATGCACAATCTGGTTTCAATGAAAATCAAATACTAGAGACGAAGCGCCAACCGAAATCCCAAATCCGAAATCCGAAATCCTCGATCCGAAATCACCAAACCATGACCATTATTAAAACCAAATTATCCATTCCGTCCAAAACCCTGCTTGAAGCCTTTCGACTGATGGCCACCGCCAAAAGTATGTCGGACTTGTACGAAGAAAACTTCAAGCTAGTGTCCAAATACGTCCACGCTACCTCCCGCGGGCACGAAGCCGTGCAACTGGCGCTGGGCATGCAAATGTTGCCCCAGGATTATTTGTTCCCTTATTATCGCGACGATGCCATGTTGCTGAGCATCGGGATGCGGCCCTATGATTTGATGTTGCAATTGTTGGCCAAACGCGACGACCCTTTTTCCGGTGGGCGCACCTATTATGCCCACCCCAGTCTGAGGGATGCCGACAAACCCAAAATCCCCCATCAATCCTCCGCCACGGGGATGCAAGCCATTCCGGCTACGGGCGTTGCACTGGGGTTTTGGTACAAAGAATCCCGCGCCTTGACCAAAGATTACCCCATTGATAAACCCATTGTCGTGTGCTCACTCGGCGATGCCTCCATGACCGAGGGCGAGGTGTCGGAAGCCATGCAAATGGCCGTGTTGAAAAAACTGCCCATCCTCTACCTGGTACAGGACAATGGCTGGGATATTTCCGCCAGCGCCGCTGAGGTACGAGCCCAAAGTGCGGCTGAATATGCGGCAGGGTTTAAGGGCCTGGAAACCCGCAGCATTGGGGGCAACGACTTTTTTGAATGTTACGAAACCTTACGGGAGGTCATCAATACGATCCGCAAGGAACGGCGGCCTTTTTTGGTGCACGCGGAAGTACCCCTTTTGAGTCACCATACTTCCGGCGTGCGTAAGGAATGGTACCGCGACGACATGGATTACCACCTTACCCGCGACCCTTTCCCTTTGTTTTGGAAGCACCTGCTCGAAGAGGGCGTGGCGAGTGAGGACGAATTAGAAAGCATCTATCAACAAGCTCAGGCCCAAGTCCGGGTTGATTTTGCAGCGGCCCAGGAAGCGGAAGATCCCGCGCCTAGTGAATTGTACTTGCATGATTTTGCCCCTACTCCGGTTACTGCTGAAAAAGGCCAGCGCCAACCCGCCCAGGGCGAAGAAAGCCTGATGGTGGACTGTGCGCTGCACGCCGTAGAGGAACTGCTGCAAAAATATCCCGAGTGCCTCCTGTACGGGCAGGATGTAGGCATGCGCCTGGGTGGTGTGTTCCGTGAAGCGGCAACTTTGGCTCAAAAATTTGGCAAGGAACGAGTGTTCAATACCCCAATTCAAGAAGCCTTCATTGTGGGCAGCACAGTCGGCATGTCGGCATTGGGGCTCAAACCCATCGTGGAGGTGCAATTCGCCGATTACATCTGGCCGGGGCTCAATCAATTGTTCACCGAAGTCAGTCGCTCCTGCTACCTCTCGAATGGCAAGTGGCCAGTGAGCTGTGTGATTCGCATTCCGGTGGGCGCATATGGCAGCGGCGGCCCTTACCATAGCTCCAGCGTAGAATCAGTGCTGAGCAATATCCGGGGCATCAAAATTGCCTACCCCAGCAACGGTGCCGACATGAAGGGCCTGATGAAAGCGGCTTACCACGATCCGAACCCGGTAATCGTACTGGAACACAAGGGCTTGTATTGGTCCAAAGTAAAAGGCACCGAAGCAGCTAAAGTCATCGAGCCGGATGCAGATTACATGGTGCCCCTTGGTAAAGCCCGACTGGCCCTGGAAGCCAGCGCATCAAGCAATACGCTCTTTGTGGTCACCTACGGCATGGGTGTACATTGGGCCTTAAATGCTGCAAAAAACTACCCCGGCCGCATTGAAATTCTCGACTTGCGGAGCATTGCTCCCCTGGATGAGGAAGCGATTTATACCGGAGCTAAAAAACACGGTCGGGTACTGGTGATTACCGAAGAGCCCGTAAATTGTAGCTTTGCCCAAAGCATCGCCGCGCGGATTCAGCAGAATTGCTTTAAATATTTGGATGCTCCGGTGGTGACGATTGGGGCCGCGAATGTTCCGGCGATCCCGTTGAGTGAGGTATTGGAGAGGGAGATGTTGTTGAGTGCTGAGAAGGTGGCGGTGGAGATGGGGAAGGTGTTGGGGTATTGAGCCGCAATTAGCCCTGAAGGGGCGGCATCTCTGAAGAATGGGCAGCGCCCTTTCGATAGACAAGAATAATCGGTCTTCGCCATAGCCCTGAAGGGGCGACATCATCATCAGGCCAGGAGATGTCGCCCCTTCAGGGCTAGTTAACGAACGATGCGGTGGTTAGAACGGGCTGTGCCCATTCTTCGGAGATGCCGCCCCTTCAGGGCTTGTTCGATAGATGGACGATTTCTCTATAGCCACAAACCAGCTAACCCAATGAATACCAAACCCTTACTGACACTCGCTCTCTTCTCCTTACCCATTTTCCTTTCCGGGCAAAGCCCGACATCCGCTTACGACCCACAAAAAATCAGCAAAACCATCCGCCAAATCGTCAAAGACATTGCCAAGAAAAATGAAATTCATGGAGATGCGGTGTGGATTGTGGCGGCAAAAACCCCACAATACCGCCGATTTGTGGAGTTGCATATAAAGGCCAGCTTGGAGGAATTGATTGAGCTGGTCGAGCACCCCAATCCCGCTGTTAGAGGGTATGCGTTTTGGGGCTTGGCCAAACGACATTATGAAAAATTGGAAGTAATCATCATGTCGCATGCCGCAGATGAGCAATTAGTCTACCAGATTGAGGGTTGCAAGGGTAGTAAGATACCAGTGATTGATTTCATGTGTTGGGTTGTTACACCGGAAATGATTGATTGGGATTGTAAAAAAATCGATAAAGCTGCGTTAGATAGATTGCAAGAAAGGCGAGAGCTAATAAAAAAATCAAGAGAGTAGTTTGGTGAAAAGTCCACAACAAACCATAAACACTTATGAGAAATAGAGAAGAGAGGCAACAATTGCTGAATTGCCCCAAATGCAGAAGAATTAGGTTAATGTCGTTATTAATGGCATTTTGTAGTCTGTTCAGTACTTGTACAGACCGTGCTGTCTCTCAATCTAAAGTCCCCAACACCCAGTCAAGCACAGCTCAAGAACTAACGGATAGCCTCATTTTAAAATTAATATTTGGCAATGTAGCCCAAAAAAAAGAGGCGGGTTATCTAAAAAATTACGATAGCTTTTACTCGAACGTAAGCTTGGATTCTGCAACGTTTTCTGCCAAAAATTGGGCCAATTTAGGTCGTGAGGGCTCCACTCATTATTTTGTGGAATCCATTTATGACATTGAAGAAGCAGGAGTTGAAAAAAAATTGGTCATCCTGAGTGGCGAAGGAATAAGTTGCCATGCCTGCGCAGGAGTGAGCGGTGCAGCGGTTTTTTCCGAGGAAGCTAACGAGTGGAAATTGGAAGTCTGGGAAAATGACATTGCCGTGTTGGGCACTACGGGTTATCCAGTAGATCAGATAGAGATTAACCCGATCGGTAAGGGGCGTTATGCCATTGTGCTAAAAAGAGGTAGCATATGGCAAGGTGTCGAATTCCGTTTTTTCACACTGGTGCTTTACGAAAAGGGAATTTTTAAGGAAGTATTGGATAAACCCATCACTTTTTCTTCAAATAACTGGGCCAACGCCGAACCCGATGGAATGTTCACCAAAGCATACTCCTATACAGCACCCGTATATTTCGATTGGCGTAAAGCAGGAGAATATCCCGATATGATAATGCACTTTCAAGGTACCATACTCAGCGAGAATGCCAAGAGTTTAAAGCTTTTGAACCAAGTGGTACAATTTGACTACAAAAAAGGCAAGTATGTGACTCAGCAGAAATTTCCATTTGAGTAAGGAATTCCCCCTCACAAACTCAACCAAATTCTCCCGCTGAGTGAGGTGTTGGAACGGGAGATGTTGTTGTCGGCGGAGAAGGTGGCTGGGGAGATGGGGAAGGTGTTGGGGTATTAGTCTATACCTCATGAAACATGAAAAAGAACTGTTTGATCGCGCTAACATGGTTAATCGGGCTCAGCACGCTCAAGGCCCAATGGACGCCAGATATCGCACCTTGAATTATAAAACAGGTCTGAACGAAGCCAGCACGAGCAATCGTGCACTATATGCCATTCGCATCATTCCAAACATTCCCAAGATTCTTACAATTGATTGAACCAATGTCTTTGTTGTGTGTTTTAATAGTATTACTTCTTTGTTTGATAGTATTATTATCTTTTCGATTTTATTTACTTTAACGCAAAAAACACAACACATGACAAAGCTAAGAAACACCCTGCTGATTTTGGCAGCCATATTCATGACCAGCTGTGCAACAGTCATGCCGGATCAGGTTGGAGTAAAACGCACTTTTGGCCGCATACAGGACAATGTTAGACCTCCAGGTTTGGTTTCGTTTAATCCATTTACAACTATGCTGGTCAGGGTGCCAATTCGGACGATGAACCTAGCCATCACCGAAAATTTACCGTCAAAAGAAGGCTTAACCATTCGCTCGGAAAGTTCAATTCTCTACCGGATTCAACCCAGCTCAGTGCCTCAAATTCTCAAGGAAACAGGAATGGCTTTTGAGGAAATGCTGATCCTTCCCGTTTTTCGCTCAGCTGCTTCAGATGTGTGTTCGGAATATGACGCAAAGAACATGCATAGTTCGAAGCGCGCCGAGATTGAAGAAGCGATCAAAAAGCGCCTGATAGAAGTATGCGGCCCAAAGGGATTTATCATTGAAGCCGTGTTATTGAAAAGCATCACATTACCTGCTGGCCTTTCCAAATCCATCGAAGCCAAACTTGAAGCTGAACAGGATGCATTACGCATGCAATTTGTACTAGATCGCCAAAAACAAGAAGCTCAACGCCAAATCATCGACGCAGAAGGAGCTAAAGAAATCGCCAGAATTCAAGCAGAAGGGAAGAAAAATGCGGCAATCATTGAATCCGAAGCAAAAGCAAAAAGCAACGAGATCGAGGCGGAAGGCATCAAAAAAGCCAACGAACTGATCAGTTTGAGTCTTACTCCCAACGTACTGAAATTCAAGCAAATTGAAGCTTTTCAGAAACTGGCGGCATCGCCCAATACTAAAACAATCGTCACTGATGGCAAAACCCCGATTGTGAACATGCTGGGAAATGAAGGGAACTAGTGCACTAACGCTAAAGAACACAGCCCAAACAAGCACTTAGTATACGGTGAAGTAAAATGTCTAAATGATTTTTTATTGTAACCTTGGGGTAGCAGTTAGGAACAAGTTCTGCCTCCTGCTGCTACACCCTTTTATCCATTTCACCAATGAAGACCATTAAGCAGCTAATGAGCAATCTAGGTGTGGTGGTCAATGCAGAGACTACCTTTGAAACGCTAATTGAATTAATGGATCAACAGAACATCAGTGCCATCTTAATTGCCAATGAAACAGAAAAAGATACCATTATTGGCATTGTGACCGAATCTGATTTACGCAATGTAAACGATAACTGCTTAAATGCAAATGGTTTGATGAGCACTCAACTTTATTACATCAACATTGACGATTCAATACCCAACGCGGCAAAAATAATGTTAAATAATCAGGTGAAACACTTATTGGTCAAAGACAACGACAAAGTGGTAGGGATACTTAGTTCTACTGATCTACTCAGATGGATCGCCAATCAATCATCTAACGATCAGTACGTTTTATTTTTTGTGTAAAATGGTTGGATATAGTTTGTTTCCTTGTGCCTAAACGTACCGATCCCCCCCACCCTTGCGTTATCCTACTACTGAATCTAGCCATCTATGCGTTATACCTTCGTTTTATTGCTCGGATTGTATTGCTGGCTACAAGGTCCGCTTGCCTTTAGCCAAAACTACACTACCCGTACCACCCTTGCCCCCAAGCTTCAAAAACAATTCGAAAAAGTTCGCGCTCAAGCCGAAGCCAAAAACTTTGGCGATGCCCAGACCGGACTCGAAAAAATCCTTCAGGAAGACCCCACTTTCATCGATGGCATCATCCTGCTGGCCAATATACATTACGACGAGCCAAACTATCCGAAAGCCATCCAGCGCTACCGGGAAGCGCTGCAATTGGGCCCGGATTACCAAACCCGTTTGTATTACCAATTGGCCTTAGCCCAAATGCGGGCCGATGATTTTACAGGTTCATTGAGCACCTGGGATCAATTTTTGCAACGCGAAAAAAAGAACGCCGAACTGGTCAAACGCGCCCAACGCAACCGCGCCGACGCCGTTTTTGCCGCCGAGGCCATCAAAAAACCGCTACCCTTTAACCCCGAAAAACTCCCCGCCAGCATCAACAACCCTGAACAAGCCGAATTCTTGCCTTCCGTCAGTGCGGACGGGCAAACGATGGTGTTCAGTCGCCTGGTGCAAGGACAGGAAGATTTTTTTGTCAGCAAAATGGAAAATGGGGCTTGGCAAAATGCTGAACCCCTGGTAGCACTCAATACCCCTTTCAACGAGGCGGGACACTGCTTGTCGGCAGATGGTAAAACCTTGTATTTTACGGGCTGCAATCTGGCCAAAAGCCTGGGTGGTTGTGACCTCTACGTGTCTTACTTTCAAGACAGCACCTGGACTGCTCCCGCCAATCTGGGCGCTCCCATCAACTCCGGTGCCTGGGAATCCTTGCCCTCCATTTCCGCCAGCGGCAAAGTCATGATTTTTGCCTCTGACCGGGCGGGCGGAGTAGGCGGGCGCGACCTGTGGCTGAGCCGACAATTGCCCGATGGCAAGTGGAGCAATCCACGCAACCTGGGAACCAAAGTCAACTCTCTCGGTGATGAACAAGCGCCTTTTTTGCACCCCGATGGTGCCACCCTGTACTTCATGTCGAACGGCCACCCCGGCATGGGGGGCTTCGATCTATACCTGAGCCGCCTGGATAGTGCGGGCAACTGGGGTACACCCCAAAACCTGGGTTACCCCATCAACACCCGCGCCAATGAGGGGGCTTTATCTGTTAGTTTGGATGGTAGCCGCGCCTGGTTTTCGACCGATGTGGAAGATACGCGCAATGTGGAAGGCATCAAACAAGGGCGTTCAGATATCTATACCTTCACAATGCCAGAAGTCGATCGCCCCAAAGTGGTCACCTTTGCCCGTGGCAAAGCCTTTGACCTAGCCACCAAAGCGCCTCTGGCCGCTGAAGTAGAAGTACAGGAACTGGCTACTAAACGGGTCTTTTACAAAGCAAAAGCAGCCCCAGATGGCAGTTTTATGGTCTGTTTGCCGATCGGACAAAACTATGCCCTCAATGCCAATCATCCTGGTTATACCTTCTATTCTGCCAATTTTGAACTGGCCGAAGTGCGCAATGCCGCACAAGCTTATGAATTGAGTGCAGGCTTGCAAGCCTTGCCCGCCGAGGGAATAAGCACTGTACCGGCGGATAAAACTCCGGTAATCTTGCGCAATGTGTTTTTTGGAACGGGATCGGCAGTCCTGAGCCCGGAATCTGCCCCCGAATTGGATCGCCTGGCGGAGCTTTTGCAACAAAACCCCACCTTGAAAATTCAAATCAACGGCCATACGGATAATGTAGGGTCTGATGCCGACAACCTGAAATTGTCGGAACAACGGGCGAAAGCGGTGTACACTTACCTGATTGGCAAAGGAATTGTCGCAGCGCGTTTGAGTTTCAAAGGTTTTGGTGAAAGCCAGCCGATTGCGGATAATGCGACGGAAGTTGGGCGGAGGGAGAATCGGCGGACGGAGTTTGTGCTGCAATAAACAGACTCAAAACCCCAACCCCGCCCCATGTTTTTTCAACCACTTCTCCTGCATCACATAACCAGGCATGGCCTTTTCCACCAATGCCCAAAAACGATCCGAGTGGTTCATTTCCACCAAATGGGCGAGCTCATGGATGATCACATAATCAATCACCTCAGCGGGAGCAAAAAGCAGGCGGGTAGAAAAATTGAGATTGCCCGTATTGGAGCAGCTGCCCCAACGCGAGCTCGTGTTTTTGAAACGAATGTCTTTGATCGGTTTGGCAAAATGCAGTTGGTTGAGTTCCAACACGCGACGAGAAAATTCTGGCAAAAAATCCTGGCCAATCAGGCGGCTGAGCAGGGTGGCTGCGGCTTTGTGCTGTTCCTCTTCGGAGACTGAACGCACCAAATTCAATTGAATATAGCGATTGGGGTGCAACTTGGCGGTATGGGAAGCCCGCTCTTCGAGGTTGATGCCGAGGGTGTACTGGCGATTGCCTACTTGTATGACATCCCCATCATTGTATTGTTTGCTCAAAAAACGCTGGAAAAAATCGGGTTTCTCCCGGTGCAATTCTTTGGCCCAGCTTTCAAACCATTCCCAGGCGCGTTTTTCTCCGCTTTTGTCCAGGCGTTTGGGCAAACGCAAGATGAAGCCTTGCTTCCCGGTGGCAGCGCGGAAGGAGCTCCGGCGTTCGTGGACGACTTTGACCGGGATGGATTGACCGCCTAGTTCAATGGAGGAAGAGAGCACCTTTTATTGTTTATTTCGGAAGTAGGATTTCGGATTTCGGACGGTTCCAAGCCTGGAAACCACCGAAATCCGAAATCCCCCATCCGAAATCGATTAGCCCATTTTCTGCGCAATATCCCGCATCACATCCACCAACACCTGCACACCTTCCAGCGGCATGGCATTGTACATGGAAGCGCGGAAACCACCTACCGAGCGGTGCCCACGGATGCCATCGATACCCGCAGCCTTGGCTGCAGCATCAAAAGCCTTGTCAACTTCTTCGTTGATGGCCAGGAAAGTTGGGTTCATCAAGGAACGGTCACTTTTTTCGGTGACGGTACCGTTGAAGAGTGGGTTGGCGTCCAGTTCGTTGTAGAACAAGTCACCTTTAGCCTGGTTGTGGGCGCCCATTGCGCTGAGTCCACCTTGTTCTTTGACCCATTGCATGGTCAACATCGAAACGTAGATGGGGAATACAGGTGGGGTATTGTACATGCTGTCGTTGGCATCATGGATGCCATATTGCAACATGGATGGAATGGCGCGGTTTACTTTGCCGAGCAGATCTTTGCGTACAATCACCAGTGTCGTTCCTGCGGGGCCCATGTTCTTTTGTGCGCCAGCATAAATCAAACCAAATTTCTCGACCGGAATCGGGCGGCTGAAGATATCCGAAGACATATCGCATACAATCGGCACTTCGGTATCTGGCCACCAGTGGTACTGGGTGCCGTAAACGGTGTTGTTGCTGGTCAGGTGCAGGTATTTGGCATGGCTGGGCACCGTCCAACCTTTAGGGATGAAGGTGTAATTTTGCTCTTTGGACGAAGCCAGTACTTCTACCTTGCCAAAGAGTTTGGCCTCCTTGATGGCTTTGTCAGCCCAAGTTCCTGTATTGACGTAGGCGGCGGTTTCGTCCTCGTTCAACAAGTTCATGGGTGCCATGAAGAACTGGGTGCTGGCCCCCCCGGAGAGGAACAAAACAGCGTAATCGTCGCTGAGATTGAGCAACTCACGCGCCAGTTGCTCAGCCTGAGCAGCGATAGCGATGAAGTCTTTGCTACGGTGGGAAATCTCTAAAATAGATAGTCCACTGTTGTTGATATTGAGTACGCCACGGGCGGCTTCTTCAATGACCGATGCTGGTAATATAGCCGGCCCAGGACTGAAATTGTATTTCTTCATTGGGTGTGCAAATTTTGGTGGTGCAAAAATAGGTTTTCTCAATGGTGCCCGCTTGGAAAAAATGGAAGTTTTGTGGCTTTTTTTACGATGGGAAAGCATTTGTAGGCCTGTGGCTAAAAACAAAATCTCCCTACACATCGTTTTCAACCGTACCTTTGCCCTCAAATAGCAACCCAATGCTGAAAATTTTGCACCTCATTCTGGCACTCAACATCCTTTTATCCTCCAGTGGGATAATGGTGTTTGAGCATTTGTGCCAAATGCGGGGCAAAAAGGTGGCCTTGTTTGTCCAGCCTAAAAGTTGCTGCCAGAAGCGAGTGTTGGTTAAAAGCTCTTGTTGTGAAAAAGCGGAAGCGAGCACTGAACAGGAAAACCTTTCACGCATTCCCTGCTGTTCGGACAAATCTTCTTTCCTCAAAACCGACACCCAGCCTACCTTACAAAAGGTGCTAGCACTCAGCCTTGTAGCTGAAGCTTTTATTTTGCCCCCAAGCTTAAATTTTGCCTTGGAATTCTCCCGAGATATTCTCCCCCACAATCAAAAAATCCTCCGTTTTTACCTCTACAAGCCACCGCCTCGCATGCGGGATATTCCTGTGCTTGTACAATCTTTCCTTTGTTAGCGTCCTTCCACTTTGAGTCTTCATCGTCCTGGTGAAAACTATCTCCCTTTTTCATTAATTTTTTCTGTGCTGTATCAAGCACCCATCAACATTATGGTTATGAAAAAAATATTGCTCAGCAGTGTTTTAGCCCTTTGTGTATCCGGTATTTGTCTGCAAAAGGCAGTTGCCCAAGCCACTCTAAAAGCCCCTACCGCCAGCCCGGATGCTACGCTGGTGCAAAATTTTGGCGAAAGCGACATTACCGTAACTTACGGTCGACCTTCAGCCCGGGGCCGCAAAATTTTCGGACAACTCATCCCTTTTGACAGCCTGTGGCGCACGGGTGCCAACGATTGTACCGCCCTGGCCCTGCGCGAAACGGTGATCATTGGCGGCAAAAAAATCCCGGCGGGCAAATATTCTCTGTTCAGCATCCCTGGCCCAGAGGAATGGACGCTCATCCTCAATCGGGATGCCACCCTGCACGGCGCTTTTGGTTACGACTCCCAAGTGGACATTCATCGCTTCAAGGTAAAGCCAGAAGCAGCGGGGCGATTTTATGAAACCTTCACCATCGAGTTTGGAGACTTTAATCCACGTGGAGAAAGTTCACTGAATTT
>JAIXOO010000022.1 GCA_027486765.1 Saprospiraceae bacterium | reverse complement strand
TTCCGTGATGGTAGCTGAGCGAACAGCTTGACAATCTTTGGAATCGATGACCGTAACCGTGTAAGTCCCCGCCGAGAGGCCATTGATGCTTGCCGTAGTGGCATTGTTCGACCACACGTAATAATATGGAGCTACACCTCCGCTTACAAGTACAGAGATAGATCCAGTACTCTGCCCAGGTACGGCAATATTTGTTGGGGTAAGATTGACTTGTAGTGATGGTGGATCTTGTACGATAATCGTACTGGAGGCGACGCAGCCCAAGGAATCGCTTACCGTAAGGCTGTAGGTTCCGGCACTCAAGCCCGTCAAAATGGCGCTAGTATCTCCAGTGGACCAGAGGTAATCTATTGGACCATTTGCCCCAGTAACTAGAGCTGTGATTTGGCCATTACTGCCCCCATTACAAGCCGGAGGCAACACTGTATTGGTAAGGCTGAGACTGCAATTTTGTCCATCATTGTAAAAATGAATGTCATCAACCGCAAAATCCGCCTCATTGCCACTAGCCAAAAAGCAGCCGATGCGGAATTGCACATTGGGCACATTGGTATAAGGACTTAAATCACAGATGGCCTGCTGCCAGGCATTGCCTGTACCCTGATTGGAATAAAACAAGAGATCTTGTGGTAAAAAACTCCAAGTGATCCCACCATCAGTACTGGCTTGGACCGCATACTCCAGGATATTGTTGCCAAAGGCATGATAGCGTATCGACATCTTGGGAGAGGCGTAGCCGCGCAGGTCAAAACAAGGGCTGCGCAACAAGCCGTAGCGCTCCCACAAATTGCTATCGACAGAAGATTCAACGTAGAGATAATAATTGCCCGAATAGGCCGCATCCGGGCCCGTATTTGGAGTGGGTGTTGAACCGGTCCCGCGAATGAAATTTGCCTGTATATCTGGGTAAATCCAGGTATTCGACCAATTTTCTAGGCCTGTTTCAAAATCAAAATGCTGGGGCAATGTAGTAATTTGATTGGTACAATCGTTGGGATGTGGGCAGCCATTGCTGAGGTAATCCCGATCGTTGAGGGCAGTGTAAGCCATGCGACTTAACTGTTGGGGTGTAAAGCGGTTTTTACACTGTACATGGGCATAAGACATGATGTTGGTGGGATCTGGCTGATAAAGATCGCCATTGGCATCCCGAAAATTACCGATGTAACTACAGCCATACATCATTCCACCACTGGCCAGGTTGGGGTCGGCGGGGGTGTCGCAAATTTCATCCCCGGCGGTACTACAATTGCTGCCATTGACTAGCTCATTGCTCACACCGGTTTTGCCGTGGGTGTGGTACAAGCCAAGGTAATGGCCCATTTCGTGCAGAAAAACCACTGGATCATCGGTACAGCCCTTTGCCAGAATGATGCGGTCGGCGCTGGGCGGTAAACTGCTGTACCCACAAACCGGATTGCCACTAATCGTTACGGCTTGAAACAAATAAACATTGATGACATTGGGTACGTCGTGAGCGCTGAGCTGCGGTTCTTCACTCGAATCAAAGCCATATAAGGTGTTGTCGGCAAAAGTGGTCTTGGCACTGCACTCGTAAAACTGAATACCATAAGAGCCAAACAAAGCATTCAGGTCGGTCAAACAAGGGGTGATGTAGTCGTAGCTGATCCTTGGGCTCGCATTGACTCCACTGGTAGCGATACATTCATGAAACTGGATGGGAATCCAGTGAATCGAAGAGGTCGAGCGCAGTGGGTTGAATTGTTGCCGTTGTAGGCGAGTGCGGTCAAAATGGGCAATTTGTTCCGCCGTGGGTTTGAATCCGCAGGACTCTTGTGCAAATAGGTTGAGGTATGCTGCCGTGGTCAGGAAACAACAGAGCAATGTTTTCCAGTAATGGGACATATGATAAAAGGTTTGTTAGCAGTTATTGTGCCGTAAAATTGGCTTGCTTTGACAAACCCAAAGCCACGTATAGATAAGTGTAGAACTTGGCTAAACAGGTGTAAGGCTGTGAGGAATAGGCGTCAGCGCAATTGTTCTAATTGTCGGAGCACCGCCTCTCTTTTCCGGTGAGACAAGGGCACGGATTGATTGTTTTCCAGGATTAAACTTTCGGCATTTTTTTCAAACCGCAACACTTTTTCCTGATTGACCAGGTAGGAATTGTGGGTACGGATAAACCCCAGGGGTTCCAGGATTTGGGCGAATTCTTTGAGGTTTTTAGAAACGGTGATGCAGCGACCATCCGCCAAATAGAAACGGGTATAAGTACCCGCAGCTTCACAATAGCTGATCTCACCAGAGCGCAGGTAATAGATGCGTTCAGCGTCTTTTAGGGCAATCCTTCGGGATTGATCTGGATGCTGCTGGCCAAGGCGAGACAGCAGGAAATCAATCTGGGAGCTCAGCTGTTGGTTCTGCAAGTTATGGGCTGCTTTTTGGACACTTTGTACCAATAGTTCAGGTTCTACTGGTTTGAGTAAATAATCAATGGCGCTGTACCGAAAGGCATCAATGGCGTACTGGTTGTGGGCGGTGATAAAAATGACCTGAAAATTGCGCACTTCGATTTGGCGCAACAAGTCAAAACCCGTTCCTTCATTGAGCTCTATGTCCAGAAACAACAAATCGATTGTATGTTGCTTTAACAGCGCTTTGGCCTCCTCAATTGAGCTTGCAGAAAGGATAGTTTTGACTTCCGGACAAAAAGCCTCCAACATCAGCTGCAACATTTCCCGGAGCGCGGGTTCATTGTCAACAATCAGTACTTTCATCCGGCTTTGAGGATCAAGGGTAAAAAAATCTGGGCGATGACTCCCCCCTCTGGTTTGTTTGCGATGGTAAAATGGGCGTTGCAATGGTGACGCTGGCGCAGAATGGAAAGGGTATCCTGAATGATTTGACTGGCGCGGGAAAGGTGATTTTTTTTCTGCTCCAATTGTTGATCCAAGCCCTGGCCATTGTCCTCCACCTCTAGGATCAATTGCTTGGTATTTGTAGCGATAAAGCGAATTTGCAGCTTGTTCTGCCGGTCCTTCTGCCGGAATCCGTGCTCAATGGCGTTTTCAGCAATCGGCTGAATCAGCATTGGTGGCAACATCATTTGTTCCGAATCCAACCCATCCGCTACGGTGATGCTGTATTCAAAGGTGGCTGGAAAACGTAAGCTCTGCAACTCCAAGTACTTTTCCAAAAAAGCCTTCTCTTGCGCCAGACTCACGTATTCCAAATAAGTACTCTCCAAAATTTGGCGCATGATGGAGGCAAATTTGGAAAGGTAAACTGCAATACTCCGCCCGTCATTGGTGCGCATGGCCAACACCTGCAAGGCGACCAGGGCATTGAAGAAAAAATGTGGGTTCATCCGGGCTCGGTTGAGGCGTTGTTCTTTTTCCAGGGTCACTTGTTTTGCCTGCATGGTGCGCTGGCGGAGTAGAAAGACCAAAGTTAAAATCACCAATAAAGCCACTAGAATTGCCAACATGAGTAACTGATTGTGCAAGAGGGCAATTTTTCTGGACTGAGTCAGCTCCTGAATGCTTTTTTCGTTTTTGACCCGCTGATAACGTTGCTCCAGTTCGTTGATGGCACTGAATTTTTCAATGCTTGCCAAACTGTCTTTCAGGCTAATCATCTGCTCATAAGCCAACAGCGCCTGTTTGTGGTGCCCTATACTCTTTTGGGTTTCGTAAACTTGTTTTAGCGCGTTGACCTGCATTTGAGGATTGAACAATCGAGCTTCCAATAAGGCTGAATCAGCATACCCTGCGGCCAGTGGGTATTGGTGGAGTTGTTGCAAGGCTTGGCTTTTTAGTCGCAAGGCTTGATAACGGTACATATGGTGCAAATCCTTGGGTAGTAGCAGTAACACACTATCTGCAAAGCGGAAAGCCTGGTTAAACTGCTGACTGTACAAGGCCTGCGTTGCCAATCCGAGGTATGCATCGGTTTGGGTATGGACATTGCCCAACATCTGCCCTAAACGCAGTCCTGCTTTTGCCGCCAAATAAGCAGAATCGAGGTATTTTTTCTCGTGTTTTTGCTCATAAAGGTTATTGTAAGTAGCTCCCTGACGAGACAATACAATTCCCAGTTCATCCTGATTGTTGATCTTTCTGGCCAAAATTTCTGCCTGCTTTTGGTACAACAGGCTTTTTTCATGTTGTTCGGTTTGGGAAAAAACGACTGAAAGGCTGGTCAGTGCTCTTTGTTGGGCGAAAACATATTTTGCCATTTCTCCATGGCGTAGCGCTTGTAGGAAATAGTCAGCGGATTTTTGGTACTGGTTTTGGGTAAGGAAGTAATTGCCGTAAGTGTTGTAGTACCTGGCATAAGCCTTGTGAGAGCATTGCAGGGAGTCCAGAAGCTGTTTTTCTTCCCGCATCAGGCTCGGCACCCGCTGGGTTTCATTTTTATTGAAGTAGTACTGCGCCATCGAGTTGCAATAGGAAATCCGACAAACTGCGGTGCCAACCCGGCGAATTTTTTCAAATTCCAGCACAGCAGAATCTACTTTTCCTGCATTAAAAAATTGAATAATCCTGGGCCGCAGGCGAAGTTCTTCGGCGCACTCACATTCATTTTGTGCATGTAAAGCGTGGCTTAGGATGCAGGACAAGAATAGGCAAAAAAGTGGCATGACGTTCATGGACAATCGGTTTCTGAATCCTTAGTCCACAAAGATATTCTGGGTGATCGAGACTGAGAAGCCATGCAAGTTTCGAGTGATTCAACGATAGCCTTGGTTTACTTATCGACAGATTCGATTAACTTTAAGCATTTCCTACTGCTCATGGTTAAAATTCATTTGTTCGTGAACTTGATTTTACAAAACGTTGCCAAACACATTCAACTCACTGCCGCTGAGACCGATCTTTTTTCGAGCTCGTTAGAAACCCGGACCCTCAAGTCCAAACAGTTCCTGCTCGAAGAAGGCCAGATTTGCAAACACAGCACTTTTGTACAAAGCGGCTGCTTGAAAGGATTTACAGTAGACAAAAATGGGTTTGAACACATCCTCAGTTTTGCCACCACGGGTTGGTGGATCGCCGATATGTACAGCCTGATTACCCAACAACCCGGTCAGTTAAACATCCAGGCTTCAAGCCCAAGTGAAGTATTGCTATTGTCCAAAACCAATCAAGAAAAACTGTACCGTGAGGTCCCAAAATTTGAACGTTTTTTCCGCATCCTCACCGAAAATTCCCTGGTAGCCTCCCAGCAAAGAGTGGTCGACAACCTGAGTTTGAGCGCGGAAGAACGTTACGAGCATTTTTGTGAAAAATATCCCAGCTTGGTTCAATCGCTTCCCCAAAAGGAGATCGCTGCTTATATCGGCGTCACCCCTGAATTTTTCAGCAAAATGCGCTCGCGATTGCTTAAGGGGCGATGAAGGAATATAGGCTTTAAGTTATTTTAGTTAAACATGAGTTTTGAATTAATAAAATTGAAAATCAATTCGATAAATCCCAGACGAGGTGTTTGGCTGCCAGGAGGGCAGCTATCTTGGTAGATATAAGGTAATCAGGATATTGTTGCGGCTGCCCGGGGGGCAGCTATCTGTAAGCAAGATTTTGTCAAAGATAGCTGCCCCCCGGGCAGCCTGGAACCATAAACATTCCATTATTTCTACCAAGATAACTGCCCTCCTGGCAGTTTTAATTCAAAACTCACGTTAGTTACGTGATTTTTTTGAGACAATGGACAACAACCCCCTACTTCACCACCATCACCTCAACCCTTGACGCGTACCCCCCACTCCGATACACCCGATGCTCCGCCTTCACATAATCACTCGCCTTGGCCAAAAAGATATTTGGCACAAATTTTTGCGGGTTCCGGTCAATCAGCGGGAACCAGGTACTTTGCACCTGTACCATAATTCTGTGGCCCTTTTTGAAGACATGATCTGCTTGCAGCAAGTCCACCGTATACGCATTCACTTCATTGGGTTTAACCGGCAATGGTATCTCTAATCCCTTGCGAAAACGCCCCCGCAGCACATCCGCCGTCACCATTTGTTGATAGCCACTCATGCGACGATTTTTTTCATCCATGGCTGGGTGCACGTCAATGAGTTTGACGATCCAGTCGGCATCCGAAGCGGAAGTTGAAGCGTAAAGCTGGGCCAAAACTTTCCCGGAAATGGTTACGTCATTTTCCAACACTTCCGTTTCCCAACTCAACACATCGGGGCGACGGTGTACAAAACGTTGGTCTTCCGTCATCCAGGTAAACCAGCGCGAGCCGGGGCCGTAGGTTTGCTCGATCGGGCGGCTGCGGTAGGGAACTGGGTTGGCTGGATCGGAGATGAACGCGTCGAAAAGGTTGGCTGTCGGATTGGCTGGTTTTTCAAAGGATAATTTCCCATTGGGATGGAAATACAAGGCCTGCTGCACCGCTTGTTTGGGCGTCCAGGAATTGTAGTTTTTCCATTGGTTCGCTCCAGTTTGAAAAATGGTCGCTTCGGCAAATTGGCCATCTCCCTTGCCCTTCAGGTGATAATTGAACCAGGTCAACTGCAGGTTTTCACGGAAGTTTTTGGAAGTAGGCACACCAAATTGCAGGTTGCCGAGTGAACTTCCTTCTCCACGAGACCAGCCACCGTGATTCCAAGGGCCGATCACGATGTGATTGAGATTGTTTTGATCCTTTTTTTCCAACAGCTCGTACATGAACAGTGGCCCGGCAAAATCTTCCTGGTCGTACCACCCCGCTACGTGTTGGGTAGGCACCGTCAGCGGTCGATTTTCAAAGCGGTACAGCAAGGATTGTTTTTTCCAAAAAGCATCGTAATTCGGGTGATTGACGAAGTTGTTCCAGGTCGGGATGGTGTTTTTAAAGTACTTGGCATTCACGTTGGACAAGGGGCCAAGGCGCAGGTACCAATCGTAGTTATCGTAGGTGTCGAATGGGAAAAGGGTATCAGTTTTACCCGCTTCTTCCATAAAGGCGTAATCGAAGCCGTAACTGAGGCGAAAGGCACCGTTGTGGTGCATGTCATCGTTGATGAACCAGTCGGCGGGAGTGGCTTGCTCTGAAACCGCTTTGAGCGCTGGATGTGGATCGATCAGCGCCATCATACTGGTCCAACCGTCATAAGAAACACCAAAAATCCCCGCCTTGCCATTGTTGTTAGCGATGTTTTTCAACAACCAATCGATGGTATCATAGGTGTCCGTACTTTCATCTATGCTATTGGGCACCTTGGGGTCACGGGTCATGCGCAACATTTCAAATTTGCCCTCCGACAAATAACGCCCCCGAATGTCTTGTTGGACAAAAATAAAACCTTCTTTAGCCAGTTCAGGTTGGCTGCGTTCAGGAAAGGCCGCATCTGCTACTCCGTAAGGTGTGCGGCTGAGCAAGAAGGGCAAAAGCTCCTGGCTTTCTTTGGGTACAAAGATAACTGTATGCAGTTTGACCCCGTCACGCATGGTGATCATGACGGATTTTTTTTCGTAGCGGGATTCAGGGATGGATTCTTGAGCCCATGCATTAAAACCAATAACGCAGCTAAGCAGGAGGAAGAAATAAGGTTTCATTGGTGTCGGATTTGAGCTCAATATACCAAATTCTCCCAAAAACACCCCAAATCCAATTCCTTCTATCGCTCAATAATCAAAAGCCGCCTCCCATTCTTTTTTCAACATTTTTTGCAATTTGGGCATTTCTTTACAGGCATTTTCATACCCCAGGTTGAAGGATTTATCGATGGCTTTGCGGTCGAGCATGCCAATGGCTTCGATGCCTGGAGGAGCAAACAGAAAATTACAAGAGGCCAGTTTGGGTTGGACAATCGCAAAACGCGACAAATCCATCGCCCGCATGGCTACCTGCATCGAACTTTTGACATCACTGCCCTTAATCGGCGAAATGGGGTGCACATAACTGCCAATCAAAAAATTACAACGTTCTTGCAGTGGCTCCAATGGAAAGTTGTTCATAATTCCTCCATCGGCGTGCATGGCCCCATCGATCAACATGGGCGAAAACACGGGTGGCAAGGAAGCCGAAGCCAACAACACATTGATGAGTTCTCCACTGTTGTGCACCTCCCAGTCGCCTATTTCCAGATTGGTGGTGGTTACAAAGAGGGGCATGTGCAACAAATCAAAAGCATCATCCGGGAAATATTTTTCAAAAATGGGTCGGAATTTTTCGGAATCGAGTAGGCCCGGTTTGGAGGTGGAGTAGTAATAGATGCTAAACAGCGGCGTAGCTTTAAAAAACTCCAAACTCTCTTCGGGACTATGGCCCGCAGCAATCAGCGCTCCAGTGAGAGCACCTGCACTGGATCCTGCAATACAATCAAAATCAATTCCGTGTTCTCTGAGGGCTTTGACCAGCCCCAAATGGGCCATTCCTTTGATGCCTCCTCCCGATAATACAAGGCCTGTGTTTAACATAGTGGGCAAGTTTTGGGTGATAGAATTGTGAGAGAAGTTAAACGATTTTGAGGTGGGATGCAAGTATGTGAGGAACTCAAAGGATGATTTTTTTTGTAAAAAAGAATCACAAAGCGACATATTAGCACAAAGGACACAAAGGCAGCACAAAGGACACAATGTTAGACGTTGACGACGCTTTACATTGTGTCCTTTGTGCTGCCTTTGTGTCCTTTGTGCTAATAAAGTGTCGCTTTAGTTGTATTAATTGTGGTCTCTACTTTATCCGAAACCGCAACCCCAAATCCACCCAACTCGGCTTCAACAACAAATCATTCGTTTTAGTGAAATGTTGCAAAGACTGTCGGTAACCCAGGCTGACACTCCAGCGCGTAGCAATGCGGTACGACACAGCGCCTTGGGCCGAAAACCCAAAATCTTGAAAACTGGCCTTGGACAAGTTGCCGCTTTGAGAAACCAACAAACCTCCACTGTCCATAGCAAACTGGTACGAATTTTCTGCTTTGTCAAACAGGGTACTGCGCAGGTAATTTTCACCCAATTTGATGCCTCCCAGGTAATGTAAGTTTCCGCCCAAGGCAATACCCAATCGTTTGCCAATCGGATGGTACAAAGACAAGTTCAAATTGATGAACTGCAAGGTGATACTAGATACCGATTGAGTACTCTCCCGACTTGCTGAATTGCCAAGAGCAGGGCTGCTCTGATCGGCCAACTTAACCGCAGTAAAATTTTCCTTGCCCGTGGCATCACGTTGAATGCTTTGAAATCCGACTTCCGTTTTTTCGTAAGCCAGACCCGTTTGCAGGCGCATTCTGCCAATCGGAATGGCGTTCAAAAGCCCCAAGCGATAGCCACTCAAGCCAGTTGCGCCTGACGCCAATTGGGTGCCCGTTTCAGCCCACCATTCCAGCTTTTGTTTGGCACGTTGGGGTTTGATGCTGGGTTTTTCCAGTTCCGTTAAGGGAGGATTCAAGTCCGATTGGCGGGTGGCCAAGACTTGACTGGCGCTCCATCTTTCAATTGAAGTTTCTTCATTTAAAGGTTGCCCCAACTCCTCTTTAGTAAGATTTGAAATGCTCACGACTTCCACTTGTGTTGCAGGAGCTGTAGTTGACGCCTGATTGTTCAATCCATTCGTAGGTGGCAGTGGATCACTTGATGTTGGCGTCAATGCCGCTATTGCTGGAATATTTTGCTGAACCTGTGTGTCATTGCTCAGCTTGGTTTTTCCAGTTTCTTGCAATTTTCCTGCTCCTGAAGTAGGTGTTTTTGTAACAACGACATCGGCCTTGTTTTCCGCTTTTGGCACAGGCGCTGATGTTGGCTCTTCGGGGTTGGTTTTGCTGTTTTTGTCAGCATTTGGTACAGTGTATCCTTCTGCCTGCGCAATGGCAGGCTGGTTTTGTAGTGGTTTTTCTACGGCAA
Source organism: Saprospiraceae bacterium (assembly GCA_027486765.1). Lineage (GTDB taxonomy): Bacteria > Bacteroidota > Bacteroidia > Chitinophagales > Saprospiraceae > Haliscomenobacter. The sequence goes on along the minus strand of JAIXOO010000022.1, from coordinate 43,880 downwards.
CCGGAATTTTGACATCCAATAGGGTATCACGGCCCAACAACACACACATGCCGAGCGCAGGTAGTAACCAAAACCAAAAGGCACCCCGACGTTTGCGTTCCGGCATTTCCCGATCCAATAGCTTGTGCATTTCCTGCCAGGCGTGATCGGCAAACAAATCCTCGTGTAAATTATCCCGCATAGTTCCGTTGGTTATTGAGTTGACGATTGATCATCTCTTTCAATTCTTTTCGTGCAATGGACAGGTACCATTTTGAGGTACCTTCACTCATCTTCAGTAATTCGCCAATTTCAGCGTGGGTATAGCCTTCAATCGCGTACAGCCGAAACACCCGTTGGCTGACATCTGGCAATCGTTCTACCAGGCTCAACAAGTCTTCCAGGTACAAATTGGGCAAAGCAGAGGAACGTGTAGGCGCATCTCGTCCGTCCAACTCCAAAAAGTCGAATTTCTTGGTGCTGTTTTGCCGAAAATAGTCGGACAAACAGTGAAATACCACCCGACGAATCCAACCTTCCAGTGATCCGCTAAAAGTAAAGGTGTCGATTTTTTGAAAAACCTTCAGAAAGCCATTGTTGATGATTTCCAGGGCTACATCGCGGTCTTCGGTATAGCGCATACACATCCTCAACATCACCGGGAAATACTTCCGATAAAGGAGTTCTTGATGGTAACGGCTATTGGCTGCACAGCCTGCTACGATCTCTTGCTCGGTATGTTGTTGCGGGTTTTGCGCCATGTTTCTAGTCCTTGGTGTCGTGTTTTGATCTGAGCGGCACTTCGGCACTTCGCTCAGTGACCGCTCAGTGACCGCTCAGATCAAAACAGTAGACCCATTTTTAACACCCAACGATTCAATTTGTAGTCATTTTCTCTACGCCAGCGGCTGGTTTCCCACCAATCTTCGACCAAAGTGGCCCGTTGATGCCAGTAGCCCAGTTCGGTAGTTAAGCGGGTGGTTTTGTTATTGTGCCAAACTACCCCAAGTGCAGGGTGGATGCGCCAACCTCCTTTGAAAAAGTAAGCTTCGGTTTGTTTGTCTGCCGACCAGCCTATGCTATATCCCGAATCAAGCAAGGCATAAGCGCGGTGGCGCCGATCCGGATTGTTGTAATACCGGACTTCCGCTACAATCGGGATAAGCCGATCTGAAATCCCGCCGAACATCAAGTTCATCCCGGTACCCAAGCCAAGGCCCAATCTTGGCGTCAGTTGCATTCCAAAGCTGTATTCAATGCCCATGCCAGTTCTACTATTGGCCGTTGTTTCGACCCCAAATGGAAAAAACAAGGCAAAGTTATTGTAAAAGTTTCCGGCTTGCAAAAAAGGCTTTTCCGGTTTGTCAGGTTTCAAAAAATGCTCCACATTGGTGGTGTTCGCTCCGGCTACAAATTTGTCCAAGAGTTCAAAAGGAACCCTCATCAAATTTCCTTCCTGGGTGCGGAACAGCATGTCTTTGCCCAGCTCGTAGTACTGGATTTTGCCCCACATCCTTTTACCGGTTTTCAGCACAAGCAAGTCCTGCGTAGGGCTTTTTTTTCTGCCCTCCATTTGAGCGTCATGTTGCCCATCAACACTTGAGCACGTCAGAACAAGTAGCGCAAAAAGGTAGATGTATTTCATTGGCATTGTTTTTGGCTCCAACGCGATAATCTTTGCTCAGAACTCTCCGAAAGTTCTCCACTTCCGAGGAGTTCTGAGCAAAGATCAAATCTTATTTTCAATCGATATGCGTATCAGTTTGAAACTTTCAATACGCTCAATCGCACCAGTTTCTTAGGATTGGAATAATCGTACTGATAAATCCCGTTTTTCCCAGTGATGATTGCCAGACCTTCTTTCTCCAGTGCGATGACATCGAAGGCATCAAAGTCGTCCAAGTGAGCCAATTGATTTTTGTCTATCGCCAAATCGTCTTTGGCATCAAACACCTTCAGGCCTTGGTCACTTTCACAAATCATCAGCACATCACCCGTGATGGACAAACCAATGGGTTTGTGCAGAGGATAGGTTTTGATCAACTTGGGTTGGGTGATCTCCGTGATGTCCAATACATCCAACTGGTTGTTGAAACCCTGACAAACGGTGCCTTCGCGCAAGGTGACATACGCCCGGTTGCCTTGAGCCACTACGGGGTCACAAGCTCTGGCGTGTTGGAAGTTGGCCAAAAATTTGGGCGCTTCGGGGTCAGTTGCATCAAATATTTGCATGCCATTCATGCCACCAATAAAGAGTTTGTCATCGTATGGAAAGATGGTTTCAATGTCCCAACCGATGCCCACATTACTGGCCATTTTGGGTGCCGTTGCATTCAGTAAGCTGAACACTCTCAAGTTAGAACGATCTACGGTGTACAAATGGTTCTCGGTGATGGTGAATCTTGCCGTTGAACCTCCAATACCTACCGTAGTTCCGCCTGGCGCGCCTACTTTAGAGCCGCTAGATGAGCTGTTGGCAAAGGTTCTGATTGCCGCATCAGCCTGCAACCACATTTCTCCACCCCGAAAAAAAACAATGCCACCTTGGTCACAAGAAGGAATACTTTCGGTGGTTTCGGTTTCTTTGTAGGTCACCAAATAACCTTTTTCTGGATCGATGCCATAATTAGGAAATGCATCCTCTACCCTGCCTGCAAATTTTGGGTTTGCGGGATCTTCAATGTTGATCATGACCAAATCTACCCAACTGTCGGCATAGAGGATATTGTTCCGCACCGCCATGTCGATGTTGCCAGGAATGGGCACGAATGACACGGGGACAGGTGCTTTGGGATTGCGATTGTCTACAATGTGCAGGCCTTCTTCGGGTTCATTGATGATCAGATAGCCTTCGTAGACGTATATTTTTCCTGCATTTTTGATCGGTCTGGGTGCTTCGGGCAAAATATTTTTGCGCAGCTCCTTACCATTGATGTATTGCGGATCATAACGAACGTAGGTCGTAGAGGTTTCACAGGAATCCTTCAAACAACTGGTCAGTACTGTCGTTAGCAGCAGCCCCAATAGTCCAGTGAGAAAATGTTTACGTAGCATCATGTCAGGTTTTTTGCTCGGTTTTGGATTTCGGGTGGTTCATTTGAAATCCAAAACCAAAGAGTTATCAGGAATTAGAAATAAAAAGCAGCTACTTTAAATTCGGAAGACGGGCCTTCGTAGAAAGAGGTTGGTAAATTGTAGATTTTTTTGCGTCAATCCGTTTATTTATCACTTATTTGCCCATTACTAAAATGCATTTTATGAAAAACCTACACTTTATTCTCCTCCTATTCTCCTTTACAGCCCTTGTACCCTCGGCTTTATTTGCACAAAAAAAAGCAAAAACAGCAGTCGTTGCAGATCCTTTTAAAGACATTGAAAGCTACATTGAAAAAGCCCGAACCGACTGGCAGGTACCTGGAATAGGCCTGGCCGTGGTGCGCAATGGCAAAGTGATTTACGCTAAGGGCTTCGGCTATAAAGATGTGGATCAAAAAACACCCGTTTCCGCCAATACGCAGTTTGCCATCGGCTCCTGCACCAAAGCCTTCACCTCCTTTGGGGTATGCCAATTGTCGCAGGATGGGAAATTGAATTTGGGCTTACCGCTGAAAACTTACCTGCCCGACTTCAAACTCCACGATGAATACGCGGGTGAAAAATTGACGCCTATAGACATGCTCAGCCATGTTTCAGGGCTGCCGCGCCATGATTTTGCCTGGTATGGCTCAGCACGCAACCGGGAGGCATTGTATCAAGCCATTCCTTTGTTTGAACCCACGGTGAGTTTTCGGCAACAGTGGCAATACAACAATTTCATGTTCATGACTGCGGGTTATCTGGTCGAAAAACTATCCGGTCAAACCTGGGAAGCCTACACCAAAGCCAGAATATTGGATCCTCTGGGTATGAAAGCAAGCAATTTTTCGGTAATCGACATGCAAAAAAGCGCCGACTATGCCCTACCCTATGGCTGGGAAGACAAACCCATGGGTCCCGTTAAAAAACTGGAGTTCCGCAACATCGACGCCATGGGCCCGGCCGGTTCCATCAATTCCACTCCGAATGAGATGGCCAAATGGGTGACCATGTTGCTCCGTCAGGGCCAATACGAAGGGCAAACCCTATTGTCGCCAGAACTGCACAAAGAACTGTTCAAACCGCGCAGCATTGTCTCTACTGAGTTGGATTCCAGTTATTACACTTTCCACAATTTATACGGTATGGGCTGGTTCATCACCGATTATCGAGGACACCTACGACACGAACACGGGGGCAACATCGATGGTTTTTCGGCCAATGTAGCGCTGTATCCGCGTGATTCACTGGGTATCATTGTATTGACCAACATGAACGGGACTGGTCTGCCCGGAGTTGTACGCAACTATGTAGCCGATAAGTTGCTCGGTTTGGCGACGGTGGATTGGAGCGACAAACAACTGAGCGCCCTCAAAAAAGCCTTAAAAGCTGGCGAAGAAGCGGCTCAAAAAGTGGTCGACAACCGTAAGAAAGGTACCAAACCAAGCCATCCCATCAGTGATTACATCGGCAAATACAAAAATGAGGCTTACGGAGTATTTGAAATCAAAGCCAGCGGGGATACCCTGGCAGGGAAATTCAATGAACTAGAGGCCAAAGTCAGCCATTATCACTACGACGTATTTTCTCTGAGCGAAGGGGCGGTCAATGTGAATTTCAACGTGCTCAGCAACTTGCGCGGGGACATTGAAGCGTTGGAAATTGAACTTCAAGGTGGCGTGAAGCCCCTGCGCTTCGAACGTTTCAACGAAGCCTTAAAAACCACCCAAAATGACCTGCAAAAATTTGTGGGGGATTACGATTTAATGGGCGCTACGGTAAAATGTTTCCTAAAGGGTGACGTCTTATTTGTCAATGTGCCTGGACAAACCGACTATGAACTGGTGCCTGTCGCGCCGCTTAGGTTTGATCTAAAAATTGCCAAGGGATATCAACTCGTTTTTGCTGAGGAGAATGGGAAGATTGTCACGGCTACTTTTGATCAGCCCAATGGGAAGTTTACCGCAAAGCGGAAGTAGAACAACAGGCAACGTTATTGCTGGTTTTGTTGTACCTTGGTTAGGTATGACCGCGTGAGGAAACCAGTGATTGCCATGAGAAAATTGCCTTATTCTTTCATTTTGATCTTTTGCCTGGGGATATTTCATCTACCGATGAGCTGTTTTGGTCAATCGGTAGATGAAATATGTGACAATGGCCGCGACGATGACCGCGACGGGCTCATTGACCTCAACGATCCCGATTGTGCGTGTGCAATCATTCAACCCAAGTCCCTGATTCCCAATCCCTCTTTTGAAGCATTCAACTGCTGTCCCCAAAACCGCAGCCAACTCAATTGTGCGGAAACCTGGATCCAAGCTTCCGAAGCCACCACCGATTATTTGCACACCTGTGGTTGGATGGGTTGGGACAATTTGCCCGTTCCGCTCCCCTTTCCCGATGGCGACGCCGTGGTGGGGTTTCGCAATGGCCGGTTCAACCAACAAATGGACGATCCGAACTGGAAAGAATACACCGGTGCGTGCCTGTTGGGGCCTTTAAAAGCCCAAACCGCTTACAAATTTAAATTTTGGGTAGGCTTCACGGTTGCAAGTCAATCGCCCGCGACCAATATTGTTTTTTATGGCGCTCCCGATTGTGTGGTGCTCCCTTTCGGCAAAGGCAATACGGCTCATGGCTGTCCGCTCAACGGTCCTGGTTGGGTGGAACTGGGCCGGGTATTCATTCAGGGGGTCAATCAGTGGATCCAATATGAAATCAACGTCACTCCTCAGCAGAATATTCATGCCATCGCCATTGGGCCCGACTGCGCAGTTTCCGCTCCGGCCACCGACCCTTATTATTTCTTTGACAATTTGGTGCTCGACGAACAGCGAAATTTCGATTACCGCATCAGCGCCAAAGGGTTTCCTTGCACCAATGATCAATTTTACCTCGAAGTCCCTGTGGTAGAAGGCTCCAGTTACCAATGGTACAAAGAAGGAGTAGCCCTGGTCGGAGAAACCAAAGCCAACCTCTTGGTCAAAACTGGCGAGGGGCGATATCAGGTGCGCATCAGCGACGATGAAGGTTGCCGGGTTACGGTACCTTATGTGCATTTGTTTCCCCGTTCTGAAAATTTTATTGCCGAAAAAATCTGTCCGGGAACCAGCTACAATTTTAACCAAAGCTTGCTCCGTACTGCGGGGGAATACATCGACACCCTCAAAACGATTCACAATTGTGACAGCATTGTACGCCTGAGTTTGAGCGTTGAAGACGATTTGATGGATACCGTTCAGGCGCGGATTTTGGAGGGGGAACAATTCAAAGTTGGCAGTCGGCTCTATGGCTCACCCGGTCAATTTCTCTCTACCCTCAAATCGACGATCGGTTGTGACAGCACGGTGCTGCTCCGCCTTGATTTTTACAAAATATTCTTCCCCACGGGCTTTAGTCCCAACGACGATGGCAAAAACGACCGCTTTGGCTTTTATGGCGGCGAAGAACTCCAACGGATTGCCTCCTTTCATGTTTTTGACCGTTGGGGTGGTTTGGTCTGGTCTGCCCGCGATGTGCCACCGGGGGATGAGGCTGCGTTTTGGGACGGTTCTGCCCGCTCCAATCCCGCGCCCGAGGGCTTGTATACCTATGTGGCCACGCTCATTCTGGCGGATGGGCGGGAACATGTGCGGTATGGGGGGGTTACGCTGGTGCGCTGAGGATTTGTGATTGGGGTCAAAGATTTCCCCATAAACTTTGAACGTTTCAACTTTTGCCGTGTAAACCCGGTAAATCTCGTTATCCATGTACCGAATCATGTCAAAAAGCCAACTATTCACGGCTTATTTAGCCACGTTCTTTTTATTCAACATCAACACTTTCGCCTCCAGTGGCGATTTTGAAAACCGCCTGCGGCAGGCCGAATTGATTGGTGATAAAAGCCAGGCTGAAACCATTTGTAAAGAGTGGTATGCCAGTGGCCAGTACTCTCCCGGAGTGTTGAACTGGAATTACAACGCCCTCATGTCGGTCGAAAAAGACGCTTTTATTTTTACCCAGCAAGAAAGTGACACCTATCCTGCGTTGTTGTTGCAACATGCTTTGAAGGTGCGTCCCGACGTCAAAGTTTTAGGTATTCAATTATTGGAAAACCCGGAGTATCGGAAAGTGGTCATTCGGGATCACCAACTGCACTGGATTGCAGTGGAGGGAAGTTTGAGCGATTTTTGGAAACAGTTTTTGGATACCCGCAATCAGGTTTTCCTACAAAAAACGCCCATCTATTTTGGGGTCATGACCAATAAAAACCTCTTGTTTGCCGACAAAGCGCGTTTGTACCTCACGGGACTGGCCCTTAAATACAGCCTTCAAAATGTGGACAATGTTGCGATGTTGCGCGAGAATTTTGAACAACGCTTTCGCCTGGATTACCTCGAGTTTTCCTTGCAACCAGAAAAAGATCCCGCTTTGATCGCCCGTTTGAACCTCAATTATGTGCCTGCCCTGGTACTGTTGCACCGGTACTATGCTGCGAAAGGCGCTTTGCCTCAGGCCAATCGGGTGCAAACTCTAGCCTTACAGGTAGGCCGGGCCGCTGAGCGGGAAGCAGAGGTCAGTGCCTTGTTTTTGCCCGAAAAAACCGCGACACCAATTGTTTCGGCCATTTCGGTAAAAAACCTCGACAAGGCCATGCGGGTGGTAGCCCCCAAACTGTATGCCGCTGAAACCGAGGTAACCAATGGGCAATACGAGCTTTTTTTGCAAGACTTGTTGAAAAACAAAGACTTCGATCAAATTGCCCAATGCCGCATTCATCCGGTGGATTGGCAAGCATTGCTACCTGAGCACCTGCGCAAAACACCATTGGATCAAGTTTTTAAAAATGGTAACCCTTCCGGCCCTGGAAACCCCGTACAAAACATCAGCCACGAAGCAGCCCAACGTTATTGTGCCTGGATCACTCAGGTGTACAATACCTCTACCGAAAAGAAAAAATTCAAAAAAGTCTTGTTCCGTTTGCCGAGTGAATCCGAGTGGGAAACGGCAGCTGAAGGTGGCCGCAAGGGGGATCAATTCCCCTGGGGCAGCCAATTTTTCCGCAATTCCAAGGGTTGTTACCTCGGAAATTACCAATCGGTTGAGCGCTGTAAAGATTGTCCCAGCCAGGATGGGGACAATATCGATGGAGGCATTTTTAGTGTGCTGGCCAATTCCTATTTCCCCAATGACCTTGGGCTATATTGTGTGTCTGGTAATGTGGCCGAAATGATTCAGGAATACGGCATTTGTAAAGGGGGAAGCTGGCAAGACCCACCTCAAATGGCCTACATCAATTTACAAAAGACCTATACCCAGCCCAGTCCCAGCCTTGGGTTTCGGGTATTTATGGAAGTCATCGAAGAATAGTGGCGGATGTTTAAAAAAGCGCTGGAACAATACAGTGATGAAGCCCTGATGCGCGAATTGGCCAAGGGCAAACAACAGGCATTCGGGGTCTTGTACGATCGCTACGGACCCCGAATGTATCGCTATTTCTACCGTATGTTGTGGCAGGATGCTGGTAAAGCGGAGGATTTTACGCAGGAGCTTTTCCTGAAAATCATTGAAAAGCCCCAGTCTTTTGACCCATCCCGCAACTTTTGCACCTGGCTGTACACCTTGGCGGCCAATTTATGTAAAAATGAATACCGACGTAAAAAGCCTGGCGAATTTGGGGTGATGGATCAGGGAATTTTATTCGAAAATTTTTCTGAAACAATGGACCAGCAACTTTTTGATCAACAGCTTCGCAGCGCCATTGATCGATTGAGTACAAACCACCGGAAATGTTTCATTTTGCGGTACCAGGAAGAGCGATCAGTGGCTGAAATCGCCACAATCATTGGTTGCCCTGAAGGCACCATCAAATCACGCCTGCATTACGCTTTGCAGCAAGTTAGTCAACATTTGGAAGCCTGGAAAACCCACTGAAGTATGGACATGAAAATTGAAGATTGGGCGATGGAGCGAGACTGGGCGGCGTTAAGCCACCTTGAGCAAACACATGTGCTGACCCAAATGAGTCAAACCGAGTACCAACACTTACATCAGTGCATGCAAGGCATCAAGGCATTGGATGCGGAGGTGCAGCCGCCAGTTCAGTTGCGGGCTCGATTGATGGAGCAGTTGGCAGTTCAGGAAAAAATAGGAAAGCCGCAGATTTGGTGGCAACGACAAATTCCACTCTGGCAAGCGGCTGCGGCTATTCTGTTGGGTGTGTTGAGCACGTTTTGGATCAGCAGGCTGGAACCAAAGGTTATTGAGCCCACGGTAGTGCAGGTACGGGATACTTTGTTGCAAGAAAAGCTAGTATGGAGAGAAAGAATAGTGCAAAAAACCGTGGTGGTTTACCGCGATCGGGATAGTGTTCGGGTAACACCCAACAACCCGAAAGGCGTTTCGTTGGAGGATGCACCGGAATTGCTGGGTTTGTTTACACAAGCGGAAAAATGAGTTAGCCATGAAGAATCGCGTTTATTCTTACACCACTGGACATTTTGCTCGGAGGACATCAATTGCCCCAGGTTTCAACCTGGGGTTATCGGAATACTCTCGGATTTGGGCTTTAGCCCCAGCTTAATTTTCAAACTAGGGCTAAAGCCCAAATCCAAGAGGAGCCCTATCCACGCGCTAAAGCACGTGGCAATTGATGTCCTCCGAGCAAAATGGCTAGGCGTGGGGTCTTCGTGACTTTGCGTCTTCGTGGCTAAAACCCATTTCACAAAATGTCCGACTCCTGTTCGTGTACATCTGCCATACGGCTTATATAAAAGTAGAACATGACCAATCCAGCGCCTACAAACAGCAGTACACCAGCGAGATACGCCACATCATCTTCCATACCCAGTGCATCAAAAAAGCCTCCAAACAAAAGACCAATTCCCGCCATCAAGGCAACTACTCCGTGTTTGAGCGAGCGCAACTTATTTACCGCGTTGCGCCGAAAAATGCTGGCATCGCGCCCTGACTCAATCAAAGCCAAACGGATTTTGGTTCGATGGCTAAAATACATGTAGAAAAAAACGATGGCGGCGATAAACGGCCACACAATCGCGTTAATGGCAACAGCAACTTCGGTTCCGTGCATATTTTTCTTTTTAATGCTTTTTTAAATGTTGAACACTTTTTTTGACGGAGTCCTGATCATACTTGGTTACAAAAAAGTCAATTTTTTTTCGAGCTTTGCCCTCTAAATAAATTTTCGACATGCGCATCATTGGCAATATTGATCACCCCATCCTTAAAATCACGGTTTTTAAAATGGAAAACCGCATTTCCGTCAAGTTTGAATCAGGCTTGTACGAGCAGACTTACAAGTTCAGGATTGGTGAGGGGATTGAAAGTTTTGAGGATGTCCAGAAGGTGGTGGATGCTCCTTTTCAAGCTCAGGTATTGCAATTGCTCACGAATATGCATGAAGTGAAAAATCAGGCCATTGCACGAAACGTGATTCAAGAAGAGGAAGAAGAATTTGATCGGATTATTTAACGTGGATACTCCTGCAAGAAGTTTTTAATAAACCCCTGCACCACTTTCAACCCCATGTTGAAGTCCTTGTTGTTGTTGACCACCAGATCGGCATGTTCAATGTGCGGTTGCACGTACTTCTCAAAACTGGGCATAACGTGGTTTTCGTAGCGGTACAACACGTCATCGATGGGATAATTGCGCTCCATTTGATCGCGGCGGATCCGGCGAATTACTTTGAGGTTCTCTTTGGCGTGCAAAAAGACCCGCAAATCCAGTAAAGCATTGATTTTTCGGTAATGGAATACGAATAAACCTTCCACAATGATCACTGGCGCAGGTTTAAAAATCAGGGTTTTGGGGTTGGCTTGTTCATTGTTAAAAGTGTACTCAACCCGTTCAACCACTTGTCCGGCCAGCAGTTTTTCAATGTCCAGAAAAAACGATTTTTTATCAATTGAGTTAGGGAGGTCAAAATTGACTACCCCTTGCTCATCCTTCTTTTGTTTGGCCCGGGGTTTGTAATAATCATCCTGTGAAATCACGCAGACATCGGCATCCTGAAAGGGCTCCCGCAGCAGTTTGATAAACGTAGTTTTACCGGAACCACTGCCGCCAGTAATTCCAATGACCAAAGGTGAGTTCATTTGTTGGTTTTTTTATTAGACATTATTTCAATTTAATTGCTAGGCTAAAATTTGGTCTTTTCACCCTGCTTTTCGTTTGTTTTTTTGTCCGTAGCGCTGCTACGCACTCAAAAACAAGCCTCAATCAGGGCAAAAATCCCTAAATTTTAGCTCAAGCATTAAAATTAAATAATGTCTATTGTTTTGGAGCGCCTACTACACCGACCAGTTCCAGCATATTTTTTGAAGGATAAGTATTTGCAACGATGGTGACGGGTTTTGCCTGGGGCCCTGCTTTCCCAAAAGTGTCAAATTTCACCTTGATTTTGCCCTTTTCTCCTGGTTTGATGGCTTCTTTGGGCCACTCGGGCACGGTACAGCCACAAGTAGAATGTCCATTGGTGATCACCAAAGGTACTTTTCCGGTATTGGTGAACTCGTACTCGTGGGTGACTACCTCACCTTCGGGGATTTCGCCAAAATCAAAGTGGTGTTCTTTAAAAGTCATTTTGGCAACATTCACCGTGTCGATGGGTTCAGGCCGCGCCGATACAGGGTTGCGGATAATCTCCGAGTTAAAAACGAGTTCTGGATCAGTAATTTCTTCCACGGCCCGTTGATCCTCCTGGGTATTGTTCTGACAAGCGGACAAAAAGAACAGAAAAATGAACAGTGAAATGTAACGCATGGAACTGTTTTTTTAAGAGCTTTACGGTGCGAAATTAACAAACCCTGGCTTTAAAGCAAAGCGCCAATGAATATTTACCTGATCGGTTTTATGGGTTCTGGCAAATCGTTTACGGGGCAACAATTGGCTGCAGCCCTGCATTTGCCTTTTGTGGATTTGGATGAACGGATTGAACAAACTGAAAAACGCAGCATTGCGCAGGTTTTTGAATCGGAAGGAGAAAGCTATTTTCGCAGCATCGAAGCCCAATTGCTACGCGGAACCCTGGCCGATGATCCAGCAGTGATTTCCTGCGGGGGCGGCACTCCTTGTTTTCACCAAAACATAGACTGGATCAATGCCAATGGATTGAGCATCTACCTCAAAGCCAGTGTAACTTTGCTGGCCAAACGCCTGAAAAAAGGCCAGGAACACCGCCCCTTGATCCGAGGATTCAACCAAGGGGAATTGGAAGCCTACATTGCAGAACGTTTGGCGCAGCGGGAGTTGTATTATAGCCAGGCCAAAATCAGCTTGATACAGGACGACAATCAGTCCTTGGTGCCACAGTTAGTGGAGCACGTTCGACTGGCTTCGTTATAGTTTTAAGACTTGTTCTTCTCTGCGATTTTCTTCAATTCAGCCTCTATAAACTCCTTCGACAACCACTTTCCCCGCAACATGACCCCACTTTGTTTTCTAATGTTGTCCACATTCTCCAGTGGATTGGCTTCCAATAAAATAAAATCGGCTGAAGCACCAGGAACGATGGTTCCAAACGCTCCACTTTGCCCAAAAAAACGTGCCGGGTTAGCCGTACCACTCCGCAAAATGACATAGGGTGGCAAATTGGCATCAGCCAGGCTTTTCATTTCGTGCTGCAAAGAAAACCCGGGTACATTGAACACCTGAGGCGCATCCGATCCAAGCAACAAATCAACATCAGCTTTATACAAGCTTTGCAGGATTTTGTGGCGGAACAAAATGAAGCGCTGCCACAATACCTCGCTGTAATTTGCTCCGGTCAGGTTGTTTTTGTTTTGTCGCCATTGATACAAGGTTTTGGAAGGCATGTATTGCATCTCGGGTTCGTTGGCCAGGGCATTGGCATCCGTGGGTGAAAACCAGCGGGTGAACAAACTTTGGGTAGGCACCACCCATACGCCTTGCTTTTTGGTCTCAGCAGCCAAGGCATCCAGTAGTTTCTCATCCACATTGGGGACGTAGGCAAAACCAAAAAATCCAGCATTGGGGTTTTGAGCCAAAACATCCGCCGACACCGTTCCCTCCAAGTATCCATCGAGGTGATCCACTGAGGCATAACGAGAGGCCAGGGCATGCCGAATGCCAACTTCCACCGGAACGTGGCCGGAAAAGGGCAAATTCAAACTTTGGGCCGTTTTGACCATGGTATCAAATACTTCCCGCTTTACTCCCGGGTGTACTTTCAAAAAATCGTAGCCGTCCTTTTTGTATTGAACCACTTTTTCGCGGGCTTCCCGGGGCGTTTTAATGGTGTTGCCATTCATCGAAGGACTGGAAGTAAAAATGCGCGGGCCGATGAGCATTTCATTGGCTACATTTTTCCGCAGAGTCAAAAGATAAGGGTCCCCCAGCATACCACGAATGGTAGTCACCCCATTGGCAACATAAAGAAACAGCACCTGGCGGACCCAGGTATCGTCCCCGTTTTCAGGGGTTGGAATGTGTGCATGCATTTCGGTCAGGCCAGGCATCAGGTATTTGCCCGTTCCATCGATCACCCGACTTTTTTTCTTTACTTTTATTTTATCCGCAGGCCCCATTTTGAACACTTTGCCATCTTTGAGCAGAACCGTGTAGTCTCGGTGCCCTTTCTCCGAGGTCATCGGCAGCACGGTGACATGAGTGATGGCGTCTACCTTTACCTGAGCCGCACAAAAATAAAGGCTGGTAAGAATAAGGAAGGTGGTAAGAATCGTTCGCATGGCACAAGGATTTTATAGGTGATTGTAGTAGGTAAATGTAACGATATGCCTCGAAAAAGTGAGCTGAATTGGGTGACAGAACCACAAAAAGACTATCTTAAGGGGCGATAAAAAAATAAGTGATCATTTTAATCCTTAAAACAGGCCAATATGGACATCACAGCTTATGAAAACCTGGTCACAGGCTATTACCTTTTCGAAAGCATGCCGGATAATGTAAGCGATAACTGGTTTCGCTATATCTGCACCGATGGAAAATTGTGCAAAGAAGTTGAATATGATTACCAACCTGCTGTGGATGAGCTGGTTTTTTCTTGTAGCATCACTGGGGGGAGGACTAAAGTGGAGTTGTTTAAAAATGGGGGTGAGATTAAAAAATAAAGGTATTTTCCAGGCATAAAAAAATCGCAACGATTTTGAAATCAAATCATTGCGATTGCAAATTGCGGAGATGGAGGGATTCGAACCCCCGGTACCCTCGCGAGTACACTTGATTTCGAGTCAAGCCCGATCAACCGCTCTGGCACATCTCCGAATGGAGAACAAAAATACACATTGGGGTTTAGTTTTAGCAGCTTTTCCTGGGAAAAAACAAGAGGAAAAGGAATTTAGTCTAAAAAAAGTTCCTGCTGCTGGAGTTTTGTGTTATTTTCCTAATCAAAAAAACAGCTATGCCCATGATTGAAGATGCGCTAAAACGCCCTCTTGTAGTCTTGCTCTGCATCCTTTTGGGGGTGATTGTTTTGATCGGGAGCTTTCCAAGTCAAAGCCAATGGTTCATTACTCGTACATTGGTCAATACCGCGGAAGGTTACGACCATTACATCCAAAAATATCCACAGAGTCCCTATCTCCAGGAAGCCAGTTGGCGGCAGGCCAAATTGAAAAATGACCCCATCTTGTACCTGGATTTTGCCGCCGATTTCCCCAAACATCCCCAGCGGGAATTGGCAATGTGGACTGCTGCTAAAAAATTACGCGATCCCGCTGTTTATGCCGAATACCTCAAACAATACCCAGACGGTGGACAAGCCAAAGCGGAAGGCTTCAATGTCAACCGTTTGCGCATTTCCGCCAAGGTTTACCAAAAAGAGCAAAAACGCCTGGCTGGTTTGAACTATGGCAAAGTAGTTGACCCCGAAGGGCATAGCTACCGCAGCATTCAAATCGGGAAACTTACCTGGTTGGCGGATAACCTCAATTTGGAAGTCGATGGCGCTTCGATGTGCTTTTTAGACCATCAGGCTTACTGTGATCGGTTTGGCAAACTCTATAACTGGCTGGGTGCGCATGATGCCTGCGCAAAATTGGGGGAAGGCTGGCGGCTGCCTAGCTTGGAAGAATGGGAAGCACTGTGCCTCAATTACGACCCCGCTGGCAATTTGGACAAAGGCAGCACCAAAGTTTTTCAAGCCCTGCTCAAAGGTGGAAAAAGTGGCCTGGAAGCCCGTGGCGGTGGGTATTTTACACCAGAAGGTGGTTACATTGGGGTTTATTTTGATGCTGCTTACTGGACGGGTAGCCCAGCCAATGGGTTGGAGTCCTACGAGATTGTATTTTTAGGGCGCGAAAAACGAACCTTTAAAGCAGTTGCTGAGCGGGCATATGCGCTTTCGTGTCGTTGTGTGCGGAATCATTAAAAGGAATGGAAGGCCAACACACACACACTTTCACACTCAAACTCACACACATTCTTCTGGATATTGCATGCTGATGCAATGCAACGACCCATGCTGCTCGATCAAAGCCCGACAATTGATGCCAATCACTGCATGGTTCGGGAATGCTTTTTTGATTTGTACCAGTGCCAGCTCATCCTCCGGCACCTGATAAGTAGGCACCAAAACAGCCTGGTTGATGATCAAAAAATTGGCGTAAGTGGCTGGCAGGCGGTGTCCATCTTCAGCAAAACAAGCCGTGGCCATAGGCAGTGGAATCAGGTTGTAGGGTTTGCCTTCACGCGTGGTGAAAGCTTGCAATTCCTTTTCCATGGCCTGCAGCGCCTCATAGTGCTCATCGCTGGCATCCAAACATTGCACATACGCGATGCTATCCACACTGCAAAAACGCGCCAGGGTATCGATGTGGGAATCGGTATCATCGCCAGCAAGGTATCCGTGGTGCAACCAGAGCACCCTTTCCAACCCAAATAATTCCTTCAATTTGGCCTCAGTAGCCGCTTGATCCAAGTGTGGATTGCGGTTGGGTGACAAGAGACACTCGGAAGTAGTAAGCAAAGTGCCCTGCCCATCACTTTCAATTCCCCCACCTTCCAGTGCCAAACCACCATGCCGAAGGGGGACTTTGAAGATGCCCTCGTCCTGCAAGCGCCCCGTGATGAGGTTGTCCAAATAAGCAGGAAATTTCAAACCCCAACCCGTGAATACAAAATCCAGAATCAGGGATTTACCATCCTCAAAAACAGTGATGCCTCCGTGGTCACGAGCCCAGGTGTCATTGCTGGGAATGTCCACGAGGATCAAATTGTCTTGTACCGCATTTTTCAGCAGTGGTCGAACCTCGTTTTGATCCCGACAAACCACCAGCACCTTTTCGTAACGACTGATGATCTCAATGGCCTCGATGAAACAGGGCAAAACCTCCTCTAAAATATCCGCCCAGTCCGTCTCAGCATGAGGAAAAGTAAACTGTACTGCGCTTTGAGGCTCCCATTCAGCGGGTAAACGACGATTCATGTGGTATTGGCTAAAGGTTGAACAAGGCCGCAAATCTACAATGAGGGAAGGTATTTAGGCGCATAAAAACTACACTATTGAACAAAAACTGCCTCACTCGCTTTATTTTCAAAATTCGCCAAAGAAAATTCTGTATACAAATGATTCAAAAAAATTTCCACAACTCAGTCGGGTTATTAATTTTGTTGGCCCATCTGGGTCGTATTGTAATAATGTATGAAACAAACAAAAACTATTGAGCGCAGGACTCGTCTGTACATGGACGATTTCCTGAGCAACTACCGCGTATTGTATCCTGACGCCAGTCAAGCACAAATTCAACGCTTGATGGACATCCTTGCCCAAGTGGATAAGGAACGTCCTGCCGCACTCCAACAAATTGACGCAGACCGGGAATGGAAAGCCGATTGGTTCCAGCAACCCCAGCACGTCGGCATGATGCTGTATGTGGATTTGTTTGCAGGCAACCTTCAGGGGTTGATTGAACGCATTGATTATTTCAAAGAATTGGGCATTACTTATTTGCACCTGATGCCCCTACTCCAACCGCGTTCTGGCCCCAACGACGGGGGCTACGCCGTAGCCAATTACCGGGAAGTCAACTCCCGACTGGGCACCATGACCCAACTGCGCGAACTAGCCACCCGCCTGCACGAAGAAGGCATGATGCTGGTGATCGATTACGTAATGAACCATACCGCCCGCGAGCACCAGTGGGCACAGGCAGCCTTGCAAGGGGATCCATTTTTCCAGGATTTTTATCTCCTGTTTGAGGACCGAACCTTGCCCGATGCCTACGAAAAAACCTTGCCCGAAGTTTTTCCCGATTTTGCGCCCGGCAACTTCACCTGGCAACCCGAAATCCAAAAATGGGCCTGGACAACCTTTTACGATTTTCAATTGGACCTCAACTACCGCAACCCCAATGTCTTTGAGGCCATGTTGGAAGAAATGCTCTTCCTGGCCAATGTGGGGGTAGATGTTCTGCGGATGGATGCTGTTCCGTTTTTATGGAAGAACATGGGGACGAACTGCCAAAACCAGCAGGAAGCCATCCACATCCTGGCGGCCTACCGCGCCTTGGTGCGCATGGTTGCACCCGGTATGTTGTTCAAATCCGAAGCCATTGTAGCGCCCGACGACATCATTCGTTACCTGGGTAGCGGCGGACTGGAAGGCAAAGCTTGTGAAATCGGCTACAATGCCACGATGATGAACCACCTATGGCATGCCCTAGCTTCTGAAAATACGCAATTGTTGCGCAATACTTTATCTAAATTGCCGCCCATCCCCAAGGAAGCTACCTGGATCAATTACATCCGTTGCCACGATGACATTGGTTGGGGCATTTCGGATGAAAATGCTGCTGCGGTGGGCCAAAATGGCCGGGGAACCCGCAACTTTTGTACCGACTTTTATGCGGGCGTACTGCCCCAGAGTTATTCCGAAGGTTATGTTTTTCAACGCGACCGCCAAACTGGCGAAGCACGTACCTCGGGTACTGCTGCCGCATTGACGGGTTTGCAAAAAGCACTGGTCGAAGCCGATCCAGTCAAAATCGACCTGGCCATCAAACGCCTGGAGGTCTTGAACGGGGTAATCTTTTTTATGAAAGGAATTCCCTTGATTTTCTCTGGCGATGAGGTGGCCCAATTGAATGACTACAACTACTTACTCGATCCGCTCAAAGCAGGTGACAACCGCTGGGTGCACCGCCCCCCGATGAACTGGGCCAAAGCCGCCCGAATTCACGAGGCAGGCACCCCGGAAGAACGGGTTTTTTCAATGCACCGTCGCTACATCGAAACCCGGCGGGAAAACCCAGCGCTGCATGGGCGCTCTCGTGATCAGATTATCATAGTGGACAATGATTCCCTCTTCGTTTGTGAACGCAATTACGAGGGGCAAAAAATGCTCCTGGTCGCCAATTTGAGCCGCAACCCGCAGCATTTGAGCATTTCGGGCCTTCCTGCCGAATGGCAAAACGGCGTCTACTTCGATGCGCTGCGCCAGCAAGGTTTAAGTTTTGTCAACGATCATTTGTCGATTGGCTCTTATGGGGTGTATTGGTTGCGGCCAGCACTGCAGCTGGAGTCCAGTGAAACGACCTCTATAGAACTGAGCATGTATGTGCCCGCTGAATACGGGGAAGAAATCTACATCACGGGTAGCTTACCTGAACTGGGCAATTGGGACTGGAGTAAAGGACTAATCGCCAATCCACAGGATTATCCGCATTGGAAGGTTCAATTTGAGGTGGCATCAGGGCAGGGTTTTGCCTGGAAATGGGTGCGGGTACGGAATGGGAAGGTGGTGATGTGGGCAGAGGAAGATCGGGAGGTGATGCCGCTATTGTGATTTTTTGTACCTTTGCGGCCTTAAACAACACAATATGACACTCAAGCACTCGCCATACGTGCTATACGCAAATACTGAAGGGAACGTTTTTGAGGACAAGAGCTTATATGCCGTTGGCCGTTCGGGCTGGTATTGTGACCCCATTCCCGATGAGGACTGGATTGAACTGCCCGATGGAGGCTCTTTATACAACTTGCCCAATCGCATTCCGCTGGGCATTGATGTCAAAACCGGGGAAATGCGCCTCTGCGACCTGGGTTTTGCCGTTGCCGCCTTCGTGCCACCTGCACATACAGGATTATACCTCGCAGCCTACGAAAGCCAACCCGAAGCCCCTACCCTCTCGCTGTTTTGTTACACTGCGGTGGGTTGGTATCGCGGCAAGTTTTATGTGCCCGCAGTGCGGGTTGAAGATGACATTCGCCAGGAATGTGCGGGCTTTGACCACAATGTGGTGCAACAAGGAGTGAAAGAACTACGTAAAGCCTATCCGCACAACCGCCTTGTGGAGCATTTGGCCGAAAATTGCGCCTTGACTTATACCTGCCCCGCTGCCCGCAACTACTTCATGGGCCGCTGGGAATGCCCTGTTCCCGTTTCTCCGGCTTGTAATGCGAATTGCATCGGGTGTATTTCGGAACAACCGGAGGATGAAACGGTGGTGTCAAACCAGGATCGTTTGCAGTTCAAACCTACCCCACAGGAAATCATCGAATTCACCGTACCCCACCTCGAATCAGCCCCTTATCCGCTGATCAGCTTTGGGCAGGGCTGTGAAGGTGAACCCCTGCTGATGTGGGAAACCATCCGGGATGCCATCATCGAAATCCGCAAATTCACCGACAAGGGTTCGATCAACATCAATACCAACGGCAGCAAACCTGATGCCGTAGAAGCACTGTGCAAAGTGGGACTGAACAGCATCCGGGTCAGCACCAACTCGCTGCAACGGCACATCTATACCCCTTATTACCGTCCCAATAATTACGATTTTGACGCCCTGGCGGAATCCATCAAAATTGTAAACCGTTACGGCGGTTGGACGAGCATCAACTACTTTGCTTTCCCCGGACAAACCGACTCCGTGGAGGAATACGAAGCCCTGCGCGCTTTCATTAAAGACACGGGCCTGAAAATGATCCAGTGGCGCAACTTCAACATCGACCCCGACTGGTACCTGGGCCGCATCAATTTGCCGGACTCGGGGGAAATCCTGGGGATCAAGCAACTGATGGAGTTGATTAAGGAAGAATTTCCGGAGATCAAATACGGTTATTACAATCCACCAATGGAGCGGATCAAAGGGAATTTTGAAGTGGATTTTGCGCATTGATACTGCGTGGTTTGCAACGATTTGACATTGGAATTGTCCTTGCTTTAAAAAAACCTCATCATGCGCAAAATATTCATTTTCTGCTTATTGGCTTTTTTTAGCGCCCATATCGCTACGCAGGCGCAAACCAAAGCCAGGCCTAAAGTAGGCGGCCCTTGCGAAGGTTGTAATTTGTTGTTTTCGGGTATTCCAAAGGCCATGAACAGTGTGGATACCAGCGCAGGCTGGGAGGAAAAGGGCGCCAGCAAAATCCTGATCAAAGGCATCGTTTACCAACAGGATGGCAAAACACCTGCCCCAAACGTAGTTGTTTATTATTACCACACCGATACCAAAGGGCATTACACACCCAATGCTTCTGTGCCCAAGGGTGCCGAGCGCCATGGGTACTTACGCGGTTGGGTCAAAAGTGACCAGAACGGGAATTACGCCATTTTTACCATTCGGCCAGCATCATACCCGGGTACGGATATTCTGGCCCATATCCACGTAACGATCAAAGAGCCTAAGTTTAAAGTGCCTTATTACATCGATGAATTTTTGTTCGACGATGATCCCTTCATGACACCCGAACGCCGCAAGGGCCATCAAAACCGAGGTGGAAATGGCATTTTGAAACTGGTGAAAAACGGGAATGGTTTGTGGGTGGCCAAGCACGATATTGTTTTGGGCTTGAACATTCCGAACTATCCACGGTGATACTCCTTCTTCAAATAATCTGCCAATTCTATAGCTTATCATACCTGAGGTGCTCTTAGGTGTCTAAGGTGGTTAAAAATGTGCTCTTCGCTCTTGCGCGCAAGAGCTTTTTTATTGAACCACCTTAGACACCTAAGAGCACCTTAGAGGTTCACCTCAGGGTGTAAGCACCAAAAATTCACCCATTTCGCTAAATTTTAGCTTTAATCGGTATCCAAATTTCCTCCTCCGACTCTGGGTCATTGTTTTTGTATTTTTCCCCTAACAACTCAAAATGCTCCCGATCGTCAAGCACGTATCCCGAGCTCGGCATCCATTCCTGAAAAATATAGTTAAAGGTTTTTTGAAAGGCACTCGCTGATCCAATGTGCTGAAACACCGCATACAAACCACCAGTCAGGACATAGGTTTCCATCCCATCTGGAATCACCTCAAAATCACTTACCTCCACAGTTGCCCATTTTACAAATTCAACATCCTCCTGGAAACTCGGTGGCGAGTTGAAGATTTGCATGGAGTATAAATTGTTGTCCAGTTTATTTTGGATTTTCATGCGATGGGGCATAAAGCTACCCCACAACATCCCCGTGCGATCTTGGCTAAAACTCATCGGCAGTTGCTTCCCCATCAGCTTTTTGCTGGGCAGGGTTTCAATTCTTAAAAACATGGGCTTATTTGATTTTTAGGGCCTGATAAATTTCCGATTGGCTGTACTCCTGATGGGCGCCCAGGGGTAATTCCCCCAATGCAAGGTTTTCAATTTTCACCCGTAACAAACGCAGTACCGGGAAGCCAACTTTGGCACACATGCGCCGCACTTGTCGGTTTTTTCCCTCCTGCAAAGACAACTCCAACCAAGTCTCTGGAATATTTGCCCGATAGCGAATGGGTGGATTGCGTTCAGTAACAATGGGTTGAGGTTGGAGCACCTGCGCTTGTGCGGGAATGGTGTGGTGCGTTTTTTTGTTGATGCGGATGTCAACGCCACTGCGGAGTTGTTGGAGGGCTTCGGCGCTTGGATTCCCTTCGACTTGCACCCAGTAAGTCCGCCAATGGGCATGGCGTGGGTCGAGCAATTTCACATTGAGTTTGGCGTCGTTGCTCAGCAACAACAGTCCTTCACTGTCCTGATCCAGGCGACCAATGGGGTATACATCGGACGGGAATGGGCCCAGATCGGCAAGGGTCAATTGTCCAGCTTCTTCCGGGGTAAACTGGCTCAGGTAACCATAAGGCTTGTGGAGAACGAAGTAGCGAAGTTGGCTCAAAGGGTGGTTTGTTTTGCCCCCAAAAATAACAAGATTGTACTGATTTAAAGCATTATTTACTGTCGTGTCGCTTCTGAAGTGTTTCTTTGGTGCCTTAGGTTTCTTAGGTGGTGAAAAGGAAAAAGCCCTGCGAAGCAGGTTAATTTCACCACCTAAGAAACCTAAGGCACCAAAGAAACACCTTAGTTACAACACCTTAGCCGTTTTGACATCCGCCCAATTCCAACCCCGCCAATCCAACTTAGCTTGTCGCTGCTCAAAACGTTTAATTTTAGCCTGCAACTTCCGATCCACCAAACGAGGATCCAGGTTGCTCCGGCGCTGCAATAAAGCATGTTCATTCAACAACAAAGGCAAATTTTTATCCGAAACTTCCAGCAACAAAAACGCACTGTCAATCGTAGCATGCCGCGCCTGATGCAGGTTGTAGCGGGTCATGAGCACATCCCAATTGACCATACTCGTGAGCACCAAACTGGCGTACAAAAACCAGGCGTTGACTACCCAAAGATAATACAAGGACCGCCGTTCCTGAATCATCATATATAAGGAATACAGCCCCAAAATGACCAATATCAAAAACCATAGCACTCCCAATCGTTTGTAAGCCAGGCCATATTCAGCAATGTAATGGTAATTGCGCCAGGCAACGGACAGGGCCAAAATGGTATTTTGCACGATCCAGGTGTAAGCCAGAATTTTCAAACTTTGGTTCTTTTGCAAAAAATGCAGATTGCCCCTGAAAAAAAAGGCAATGACGCCCATCGCCAAAGCCAGGGCAGCAATCAACAAATAAGTGCCCTGGTGCACAAATTCACTCAATTCTGCGGCGCTGTGCTGGTATTGATTGAGCCACACGCCTTTGATGTCGGTAATGTTCACCACCAGCAACAAGGCGTTCAACAGCCCAAAACTCAATACACCAGAATAGTAATGCCGGCGCAAGGCCATGGTTGGGATAAATGATTTTATGCTGGGCCTTTTGTGGACTTTCCAGAGGGAATAGCGCTGCTCTTGTTCCAGCAAATCGGGCGTCCAAACCGAAGACCAAATCATTACACTGATCAACAACAACCCTTGTAAGAATAAAGCGAGACTTTTCCAAGGGCTGATCTTCGGTAACCAGCTCAGGAAAGTATCCACCAAACCCGCAAACTCCGCATTGGCAAAGTAATAAATGGTAAAAAACAAACCCAACAAGCACAAGGGCAAAATGGCCAAATAGGTCCAGGTGCTCAGGCTGCGAAAAGTAGCCTCGTATTGCTTTTCCCAGCGTCGCCACCAGGTCACGGGAATGCTCAACAAACTACTGATGGCCAAGATCATGGCAAAACCTAAAAACCGCAGCTCCCGGGCTTGGGCAAACCCCAGCAGCAGAAAAATCGACACCACATGCGTCAACTGGGCCAAAATAGAGTGTTGCCAAACCACGGCAATGGCACTCAGCAGCACCCCCGCCATCGCCAGCCAAATGCGTCGGGCCGACCTCATTTCCGGGTACAACAACCATACCACCAGCAACAAAAAGCCGGAGAACAATAGCGCGTTGAGCCCCAACTGTGCTTTCCAAAACAACAAGGTATACCAGCTCGCGCCACCACCCAGCAGGAGGGTAATCCACAATTGGCCATTGAGGCTATGCACCGGCCAACTCAGGTTTTCATTGATCATTGGATTCTTCATGTTATTAAAGTACTTTGAATTTCAAAGTTTAAGTTAAAAAAAAACCACTTCGCTTACTCTTTTTCGGCTGTAGCAGACCCATTGGTATTGCGCAGATTGAGCAATTTTTCCAAAGCATCCAAATGGTCATTAAATGCTTTGCGGCCCAGCGCCGTTGCTCGATAAGAAGTATTGGGCTTGCGCCCGATGAATTGTTTTTGCACTTCAATGTAAGCCTCGGCCTCCAACACTTTAAGGTGACTCGCCAAACGCCCATCGGTCAGATCCAGCATGGTTTTGAAGGTAGTGAACTCTACCCAATCGTTGACCATCAGCATGGACATCACCCCCAGCCGCACCCGATTGTCAAATGTATCGCTCAAACCTTCAATGAGTACTTTCATGCTATTTTTAGTTAGGAGCGTTCGTATTTGTAATACATATAAAGGCCGTAGGCGATGTGCAAGCCCCCAAAACCCAGGGCCCAGCTCTCCAGCCCGTAACCTGTATTGAAACAGGTGATCAGCCCCAGAATGATTTCCGCATACCCCAGTTGTCGTACATCGTCCAGGGTATATTTGCTGGCATTGACCAAACCCAAACCATAAAACACCAGGGTGCTCGGTGCCACCAAACCCACCAAACCATGGTACAACAAAGCCAGAACAAAAATTCCTCCAACCGCTACGGGAACGGCCAAACTCATGATCAAACGCCAAGTTAAAGAATCCCAGATTTTTTGACCTTTTTTCTTGGCCTCACGGGTTGTGAAATAAATGGCCGATAAAATAGCGAAAACCAGCACAAAAAGGGCATCCAGAGCGAAAAACACCCCCGCCTTGAGGCCCCAACGTTCTAGGTCAGCAAGGTGTTCGTAACTCAACTCATGGCGGTCAAAGCGCCCCAAATAAAGCCCCGCCAAAGCCGCCCCAATCAATGCAAATATGCCGGCACTGACCCCAGACAGCCCACTGAGGGAAATAAACCGGGAGGAGCGCTCCATCAAGGAACGGATCTCTTTGAGGGTATCCAAAGATTGCTGATGCTGCGGTTGGGTCATTTTGAAGTACTTTGAAACACAAAGTTAAGCATTTTTTTATGCCATGCAAACTTTGGCCACAAAAAACAAGATTGCTTCGTTGAATAAAATAATCTATTTTTGTTTGTGAAGCAAAGAACCATAAATGACCAACAGTAGTGCTACCCATACGGCAATAAAGACAAATCAAACCAAAGATGAAGGTATCTCTTGGGAAAAATTCCAACGCAAATACCTCACGCGTGAAGATGGTTATAAATATGAATGGCTGGATGGTGTAGTTGAAAAAACCAAAAGAACGGTGGATTATACTCAATTCTACATCATTCAAAACTTACAGGAATTCTTCTACCAATTAAAGGCTCAAGGATTAATAGATGGGGCATTAATTACGGAAGGTGATGTATTTTTTTTAAGCAAACACCGTAGACCAGATATTGCTTTTTTTAGTTCCGCACAAATTGAAGCAGCAGCAGATGGAGTTCGGCCAGTTCCTATGTTTGTGATTGAAATTATTTCAACTCACGATGCGGTCAATCGAGTATCCCTGAAGATGAAGGACTATCGCGCCGCCGAAGTCCAAGTAGTTTGGCATATTTTACCTCTTACCGAAGAAATACATGTTTTCACAGGCGGTGACTTGCGAACCATGACGGTGCTTTCAGGTGAAATGCGTTGCTCAGCGGCCCCCGTCCTACCCGATTTTGTATTGACTGTTGATGAGGTTTTGAAAAAAGGTTGATCAACTCAATCCCGTGATTTTTCCATCCACAATATCAATGTGTAAAGCCTGCGGATCTTTAGGCAGCCCAGGCATCCGCATCATTTCGCCTGCTACCGCCACGATGAAGCCCGCGCCCCGATTGATGATCAGGTTTTCAATGTGCAGGGTAAAATCTGTCGCCAGGCCGATTTGATTGGGATCATCGCTGAAGGAATACTGGGTTTTAGCAATGCAAATGGGTAAGTGAGATAGCCCGAGCGATTCGATCTTTTTCAAAGCCGTCTGGGCGTTTTTTCCCAGCTCCACTCCCCTGCCCCGATAAATTTGGGTAACAATTTTGTGCAGTTTTTCCGGGATTTTGTCTTCCAATGCGTAAGTATGCTCCAGTGCTTGTGAAGGTCGGTTTTCTACCACTTCGATCAGTTTTTGTGCCAATGGTTTTGCCCCTTCCCCACCCTCAGCAAAACCATTATTGGGGGCAAAATCAGCCTCACGCGCCCGGCACCATTCGGCGGTGAAATCCATTTCTTCACTCGTGTCAAAATGGTACTGATTGAAGGTAACCACCACACTTTGCCCGAAGTTTTGCAGGTTTTCCAAATGCCGTTCCAGGTTTTTTAAACCCTCCCGCAAGCCATTTAGATTGGGTTGTTTGATGACCTCCAGTGGAACACCTCCATGCAACTTGAGCGCTTGGGAAGTGGCAATCAACACCGTGGCGCTAGGTTTTAAACCTGCCTTTCTGCACTTGATGTTCAGGAATTTTTCCGCCCCCAGATCCGCTCCAAAGCCCGCTTCCGTGATCACATAATCGCCAAAAGTCATCGCCATTTTGGTGGCCAGTACCGAGTTACAACCATGGGCAATATTGGCAAAGGGGCCGCCATGGATAAAGGCCGCGCCTCCTTCGAGGGTTTGTACCAAATTGGGATCAAGAGCGTCTTTCAACAAGACGGTGATGGCGCCGCCGACCCCCAAATCAGCAACAGTAAAGGGTTTATTTTGAAGCGTATAGCCCAAAATAATCTGGTCAATGCGCTGGCGCAAATCCTCCAAACTCGTTGCCAAACAAAACACCGCCATGATCTCCGAAGCGGCGGTGATGTCAAAACCTGCTTCCTGCGGAATGCCATTGTTCATCCCATTCAAGCCCGAAACGATGTAGCGCAAAGAGCGGTCATTCACATCCAGCACCCGCCGCCAGGTGATTTGTTTCAGTGCTTTGTCGGTCCCCCGGTTTTGATACTGGTAATTGTCCAACAAAGCTGCAATCATGTTATTGGCGCTGGTGATGGCGTGAAAATCGCCTGTAAAATGCAGGTTGATGTCTTCCATCGGCAGTACTTGGGCGTAGCCTCCACCACAGGCGCCACCTTTCATGCCGAAGCAAGGACCGAGTGAAGGTTCACGTAGGGCCAGAATGGCGTTTTTACCCAGTTTGTGCAAGCCCTGAGCAAGGGCGATGCCGACTGTGGTTTTACCAATTCCCGCTTTGGTGGGGGTGATGGCGGTTACCAGAATGAGTTTGCTCTGAGCGACTTTGGCTTCGTCAATATTCTCATAGGGTATTTTGGCTTTGAAGCGGCCATAAGGAACGACTTGTTCTTCATTGATGCCTAATTCAGTGGCCAATTGGGCAATCGGGCGCAGGGTAGCAGATTGGGCGATTTCGATGTCGGTTTTCATATTCGGGTAGAGCTTGCAATTTGGTTTGTTTGCAAGGTTAAAAAAAAGGCAAGAATTTGAGATGAGAAAAGAGGTATTTCAAGGATTAGAATGATTTTGGTCAGCAACTCTTTTAATTGTCGTTTTTACAATTTTGAAAGTTTCCTAACTTAGCCCCATCGATATTCAAAAACCGTATCGCCGCTCAACCATGAAAACCTTGTTCATCCTCCTATTCACGATTTGCGCAAGTGGCCTGGTCGCCCAACATGACCATGCCCATCATTATCCGATCCAAGCCATCCCGTTTCACCAAGTCAAACTGCAGGACAAACTATGGGCACCACGCATCGAAGTAGTGCGCAACTCCACCATTCCACACGTTCTTCGTAAAAACCAGGAAACGGGCAGGGTAAAAAACTTTGAGGTGGCCGCATCAAATAATCCAGACCGGGTGTGCTCGGTATTCCCATTTGATGATACCGATCTGTACAAATTGATCGAAGGGATTGCTTATTCCTTGCAGAACAAAGCGGACCCAAAACTGCAAGCCAAAGTAGACAGCCTCATCACGATCATTGGGGCAGCACAAGAACCTGATGGCTACCTCTATACTTTCCGCACGATCGTTGAGCGTCGCAATAACCCAAACTTGGTGGCCGATGTAGATGCCCGTGGAGCCAACTTGAGCTGGCTGAGTGGCCCCCGCTGGGCCAAAGAAGATGACCTCAGCCATGAGCTCTACAACGCAGGTCACTTGTATGAGGCGGCAGTGGCCTGGTATGAAGCCACCGGCAAACGTAACCTATTGGACATTGCCCTCAAAAATGCCAACTTGGTGGACCAGTCCTTCGGGCCTGGCAAATTACAAAAGGCACCCGGGCATCAGGAAATAGAACTCGGCTTGGTCAGGTTGTACCAAACCACGGGTGAAAAACGCTGGCTGGATTTGGCCAAATTTTTCATCGATGTACGTGGATACGGAGAATCTTACAGCCAAAACCACCTCAAAGTCAAAGACCAGCGCGATGCCCAGGGGCACGCTGTACGCCTGGCCTACATGTACGCCGCCGTGACCGATATCAGCGCGCTGACTGGTACCGACGAATACAGCACCGCTCTAAAAGCAGTATGGGAAGACATCGTGAGCAAACAAATCTACATCACCGGTGGTGTAGGTGCCACGGGCAGCAACGAAGGTTTTGGCGGGGCTTACGATTTGCCGAATTACAGTGCGTATTGCGAAACTTGTTCCTCCGTTGCTTTTGTCAATTGGAGCCATAAACTCTTTCAACTCACTGGCGACACCCGTTATCTGGATGTAATGGAACTTACCCTCTACAATGCCCTGAATGCGGGCATGTCCTTGTCTGGCGACCATTTCTTTTACCCAAACCCGTTGGAAAGCCGCAAAAATGTAGCGCGCACCGAATGGTTCAGTTGCGCTTGTTGCCCTCCCAACCTGGTGCGTTTTTACAGCTCACTCGGAGGTTTGTTTTATGCCCAAAAGGAGAATGAATTGTACCTGAATCTGTTTGCAGCCAGTCAAACCAGTTTTGAAACGACCAAAGGCAAGAAAAAAATCAAAGTTGACATTCAGCAGGAAAGTGACTACCCCAGCAATGGGCTGATCAAAGTGCGGGTCAATCCGACCCAAACGAATGCCTTCACGCTCAAGGTACGTATTCCCGGTTGGGCGCGTGGCGAGGCCATTCCCCTGGGCTTGTACAACTTTGTAGATGCTAAAACCCAAAGCATTGTATTCAAAGTGAATGGCAAGGTCTTTCCAGCCAGCATCAGCGGTGGGTATGCCACGATCAAACGCAGCTGGAAAAAAGGAGATGTGCTGGAGTTTGAACTGCCCATGGATGTACAGCGGGTAGCCGCTCATCCGCTCGTGAAAGCCGATGAAAAACGTTACGCCCTGAAAAGTGGGCCTTTTGTGTATTGCATCGAAGGCCGTGATCAAGCCGATGATCGGGTTTTGAATATGTTGGTGACCAAAGACGCCAAAATCAGCCGCCAGTTTGAACCCAATCTGCTGGGCGGCC
The DNA here is from genome assembly GCA_027486765.1 of Saprospiraceae bacterium. Taxonomy (GTDB): domain Bacteria; phylum Bacteroidota; class Bacteroidia; order Chitinophagales; family Saprospiraceae; genus Haliscomenobacter. The sequence continues at coordinate 14,622 of JAIXOO010000022.1, read as the reverse complement.
AGGCTACGCTAAACTTTGAAGGCCAATTGCTGACCAAAAAACTCAGCGAAACCAGTGCGGAGCTGAAACCGATGCCACTCAAAGCCATTCCATACTATACCTGGGCCAATCGGGGCCGCGACAACATGTTGGTTTGGCTGCCTTACGATGTCAGCGTTGCCAAGTCCATCGCTCAACCTACCCTCGCAACAAAGAGTAAATTGACAGCCTCGCCTGAACTAAAAGGTGCACTGACCGCCGCCAGCGATCAATCTGCGCCCAAAACTTCGGGGGATGGCGAAAGTACTTTCGTGCATTGGTGGCCGCATTTCGGCACGCAAGAGTGGTTGCAATACACTTTCCCGGATGCCCAACAGGTCAGCAAGGTACGAGTGTATTGGTTCGACGATGGTGCTACCGGTGGCGGATGCCGGGTACCTCAATCCTGGCGGGTGCTCTACCTCGACAATGGAGAATGGAAACCCGTTGCGACCAGCCAAACCTACACCACCACCAAGGATGCCTGGAATGAAGTCAAATTTGAGGCGGTGAAAACGACGGCGCTGAAGATTGAGTTGCAGTTGAAGGAAAAAGTTTCGGCAGGGGTACATGAATGGGAGGTGGAGTGAAAAGTGAAAAGTGAAAAGCTGGTTGACATGGGAGTCCGTGTCAACCTAATTTGGTTCGAACAATTAGAATATAACCTTCTATGGACATTGAAGTCATTCAACTTAGCAGTAAAGACCTTGGCTATTTTACGGAGCTCACCAAATGGTGGTAGTTATTTTTTCTCGTTCCTCAGTATGGCCGAAATATTTGATCAAAAGCTGAGGGAATCAGGGATGAGTGCAGTAGCTTTATAGCCAAGAACAATGACGAATTTTTCGAATGACGAATGACGAATTTGGGGCATTGTCCTGAATCTTGAAAAGCGCGCCCAATTCGTCATTGGTCATTCAGATTATTCGCCATTCAACACCATTAAGTCATGCCTACCCGTCGTCGATTTATCCAACAACTCAGTGTGGCAGCCGCAGCGGCCACGGTTCCTTCCTGGTTTTACATTCAGCGCAGCCCGGATTTGCGGCCTTTGTTGCCGGGAGGGGTGAGTGCAGGCGATGTGATCCAAGATCGGGCGCTGATCTGGTCGCGTACTGACCGACCCGCCCGCATGTGGATTGATTGGTCGACGACCGAGAGTTTTAAGAAGTTCAATACCATCCAGGGGCCAGCGGCCTTGCCGGAGTCCGATTTTACCACCAAAATTGACCTCACGGGTTTGCCTAGCGGGCAAGAGATTTTTTACCGGGTGCGTTACCAAAGTTTAGAAGACCTCAAACTTTGGAGTGAACCCAGCATTGGCCGATTACGCACTGCTCCAGGGGGCTTGCGCAGTATCCGTTTCCAGTGGGGAGGTGATACGTGCGGGCAAGGTTGGGGCATCAATCCTGAGCTGGGCGGCATGAAAATCTACAGTCAGATGGCGCAGCGCAATCCCGATTTTTTCATCCACAGTGGTGACACGATTTATGCTGATGGCCCCATCCAGGCCGAGGTGAAGCTTCCCAATGGAAAAATTTGGAAGAATATTGTAACTGAGGAAAAGTCCAAAGTGGCGGAAACACTGCACGAGTTTCGGGGTAACTACCGCTACAACCTGCTGGACGAAAACCTGCGCAACTTCAACGCCAAAGTGCCCATCCTTTACCAATGGGACGACCACGAAGTGCTCAACAACTGGTACCCTGAAGAAATCCACGGTGACAACCGTTATACCGAAAAAAACGTAGCCCTGCTGGCCGCCCGCGCCAAACGGGCTTTTCTGGAATACAATCCCATCCGCAGCACGGGTGATGACCCCGAACGCATTTACCGCCGCGTGCCCTATGGCCCACTGCTGGATGTGTTCATGATCGACATGCGCTCCTACCGCGCTGCCAACGGGCCCAACAAACAAACCCAGGCTGGAGCAGACACTGCTTTCCTGGGTCGGCAACAGATTCAGTGGCTGAAAGAGGGCCTGCTGGCCTCCAAAGCAACCTGGAAAGTGATCGCCTCCGACATGCCCCTTGGGCTAATTGTGTATGATGATTATGTGAACAAATCCAGTTTTGAAAATGGTGCCAATGGCAATGGCCCAGCCCTCGGGCGGGAGCTGGAAACGGCGGATTTGTTGCGTTTTATGCTGCACAATGAGGTCAAAAACGTGGTGTGGTTCACTGCCGATGTACACTATTGCGCAGCGCATTATTACGATCCGGCCAAGGCTCAGTTCAAGGAGTTTCGGCCATTTTACGAATTTGTAGCCGGGCCATTGAACTCGGGTACTTTTGGCCCAGGTGAAATGGACAATACTTTTGGGCCACAGGTGCTTTTCCAAAAAGCGCCACCAGCTGGGCAGAGCAATCTCTCCCCCTTGGCGGGCATGCAGTTTTTTGGGGAAGTGAATATTGATGCGGCAACGGAGGAGATGAGTGTGGCGCTGTGGGACAATTTGGGCAAGCGGTTGTATGAGCAGAAGATTGTGGCGCAATAATTCATTATTTTAGCTGCCCAAGCAATAAGCCAGGAGTATAACGCAGATCGTTTTGCGGGCTTATTGCTCGGGGGCTCATGTTCCGTGTATCTACGTCGTACAAAAATTTCAAAGCACTTGGGTGTCCATCATAACGCCCATCTACGGCGACAAAGACCCAATAGGGGGTATCAGATGGATTATCGTAAAAATAAAGATTTCCAAGTTTTTGGCCTTTTTCTAGGTTCCACAATTGAAAGGGTTCATCTGGAGATTGGATGATTCCAAATTTGTCTAAAAAAGGTATAGCTCTGATTGAAACAAACGAAAAATAGTTCTTAACTTCTTTAACAACCCTACCATTTTGATAATCTACCATTTTCAAAGATGAATGCAATATAACGAGTAAATAATTATCCTTGCGAGAGAAGCTCAGTTCAGCTGCCATTACCCCTGGCAAAACATGCATAGCTTGTTTTTCAAGATCATAAACATGAACAAAATCCTTGTTCCGAAGCTTCAAAGCCAGCCAGCGGCCATTGTTAGATATGGAAAATGATTGCAATTCATATTTCTGCCACAGACAAATTTTGGCAATTAATTTCTCTGTTTTAACTGAATAAACCAATAATGTATCATGCTCAAAAGGTGGGTTGTAGGCAAGGTAGCTTCCATTCCCAGAAAATGTCACATTTTTCGGGCCTTGATCGGGTAGCTTCCACACAAATTCGGCGTTAGGAATATTCTTTTTACCGTGCCCAGGTAAATCCCCATCAAAGTAACCAACAAGAGTAAGCTGGTTGTTTTCCCTGCTCAGGTGCCCATAGGTATCATAACCTGTTGTATTGGTAATTGTCTGATGATTTCTTAAGTTTATTCCTAACAGCTTTAATCCCTTACTAAATTTGGCATTGTAATAAAGTACATCGCCCAAAAGACTAATTTGTCGTAACTCCACCGCCGAATCACCAACGGAAAAAACAAGATTCTTTTCCAAGTCCATCCCCTTAATTCCGTTGTTAGTGCCAATAAGCAGGTATCTGCCACTGCCCGAAATGCCATACAAAGGGTTTATTTGTTCTATTGAATCCACGTTTTTACCCTGCTGCTGATCGTAGGTCAATAATTTATCACCATAAGGTTCTACTTTAAAATACATGATTTGGTCAGGTTTTAACTCATTGAAGTAGGCATCCAAACCAGGTCTTTTTTTAAGGTTTAGTTCCAGATGGTTGGGCTCCTTTGTAGCATAGTTTAAACTAAAAATATGTGTTAAAGAATAAGCCAGAAGCTGAGTTCTTTGTGGATGAAAATGCAATCGCTCGATTGCTCCTTTAGAGCCTCGATTTGCCAAAAAAATTGACTTAAAGGTCTTTAAATCTATCAAGTACACATTGCCATTTGCATCGGCAAAAGCTAAACCAACATTGTCTTGTTTTATTGCAATGGCAAGAATGGGTGCAGAAGTGATTTTTAGTTGATTCAAAATATTGGCTTGTCCAATTCCACAGATCAAAATGCTGCCCCGGGAGCTTCCCACAAAGAAAGAGCGACCATCGGCACTCAAGGCTAATGTAGTGATGAAATGCCCTTCCAAGACCAGTTTCCGAGCTGTTTGGGAAGTGCTTAGATCATAGATCCAGATTTCATTTGCCTTCACAGCCTGTATCAAATAACGATTATCGGCAGTCAGCAAGGGAATAATTTTCTTGTAATTGTCAGATAAACAAGATTTTACCAATCTACCAGTTGCCCGTTCAATAATTTTGCAGCCTGTTTCTGTGACCAAAACAATTAATTTTTCATCCTTTGAAAAAAACGCCTTTTTTACATAAAGTCCTTTCCAAGGATGAGAAATTTTGGGGCCAACATCTGGCTTATTCCGGAGAGGCTCTTGCAAGTTTAATTCCCAATATGCATTTATAACGGCAAAATCCCCTGGCGTTTCAGTCGAATCCACGCTTGCTGTTGCTGGTGTTTTTTTCGGTACAATTCCATTTAGCAAGACAGGGATTGTGCTTTTTTGAGCAAATCCATTTGCTGCGACTGGGCTGATCTTGCCGTCTTTATCAAGGTAATGTAAATAATGAATTGCATCAGGCGAAGCTTCTACTGCCCCATTTTGGCTTTTTGACAGCCACTTATCTGCTCCACCCAGGTAGATCAGTTTTTCAAGTTGGCCCGTCAATCCATTGATCAAATAAATCACTCCACTGGCTGCGGCAGCTATGATCTTTTTTTGGCCGGGAAAATAATGAGCATCGATGCCTCGGTTCACCAATACCTTGTAAAAAACAATTGCCCCAGAAAAATCATAAGTGATCAGTGCCCGACCAGATAAAGTGTAAATCAACTGATCCGCTATGGAAACTCCGATTACTCGACCAAAATTGAGCTTGGGTTTAAAGCTGAATACTTCGCTGTTTTTTTCTATGTCCCAAATAACGACCTGCTGGGTTTCAGAGTCGTTAATCAAAATCTTGGTATTGTCTGGAAAAAAATGGAGGTACAATCGGCTTGGGTCTTTACAGGTATAAGGGATTTTTAGTTTTAGTTCCCCTGATTTTAAAAAGTGTACATTAATACCTGTAGCATCAATCAATGCCAGTAATTGATCAGCTTCGTCAATATAGAAATGATAAAATTTATACTTCGTGTTTATACTGTACCATTCCCTCATATTTTGGGCATCCCAATAGATGAATCGCTCAGCTCCCGCAGTAATTAGAGCCAGGTTTCGCCCGAATTGGGTGGCCTGTACTTCTTTTGCATAAGTTATGGTATAGGGTAAAGGGTAAGAAAGCTGATCCAAAACGCTGACATAAGCACGATTGCTGTAGTCAACACTCAGCACTTTGTGTCCTCTTTTATTTCCTTCCGGATTCACTCCTTCAATAGAAGAAAAATGTGCCATCCCAGTGCTCAAATCTACCCGTTTTAAGTAAGCCCGATCTGAAGGGTATTGTTTGTTTAGATGCACAAAAAAAACCGCACCGCTTGGCATTACATATGGCTGAGTATACGAATCAATATTGGTAAAAAAATCAGAACAAGTGTGCACTATGGTATCGAGTTGCCAGTCCCAAAGCCAAATTTTTTGCCCGTCGGAAAGCAACAGCAAGTTTCCCTTTTCATTAAAATCAATAAGACTAATCTCTTTGGTTGGGAAATCTCCAAATTTGAGCAGTTTAGGTCCTTCGATCGACCAAAGTTCTACTCTGCCGTCATAGGACCAGGGCTTAGCATAGTATTTGGAATGGTTTTTAATTTTATTTTCCTCCCGCAAGATACTTTTGGTAGATGCGGAAGGAGTATCATCATCCAAAGACGACAGGTATTCTTGTTCAGCTATGCTTGGGTCTACCGTAAGGTTACCAGTAGCTAAATTGATCCAGCATTGCTGGTCACCATAGCTGTAGGTCAAAATGTGGGCTTCTTTGGTTGTGGAAAAACTTGTACTAACACTAATTGTAGAATCTTCAACTGTGTACAATTCTTTGCCACTTGCCACATCCCAAATTTTGAGGATCGCATACTCATCCTGACTGATAAAATACTTATCCTTATTGACAAATTGGAGCCTTTCGATAGGCCGCTGATGGCCGATATTCAGTACTATTTCTTTCGTATTGGAATTGGCGTTTTGTGCAGGCAAAATGAGGGGGGTATAAAAAATGCTGAGGCAGAGCAGCAACCCGAATAAATTGACCGTTGTAAGGTGCATAAAGAGGTATTAGAATGTACACCTCAAAAATACAACAAGGTATTTAACTAAGAAAGCCCCTCTGTACAAATTAGAGAGGCTTTCGTGGCCTTATTCAACCCTTAAACGCTACTTCAGCGGAATCGCCAGTACTGGAATTGCAGCGTGGTTGATGGTATCCTCAGTCAAAGAACCCAGTAAGATGTGGGCCAAGCCTCGGCGTTGGTGTGTGCCCATCACGATGAGATCGGCGTTCCTTTCCTTGGCGAAGTCGAAGATGACTTGCTCTTCGTTGAGGGTAAACGTTTCAGTTTTGTAGATTTCGACATCTTTCAAGCCAGTGGCTTCCACCAGTTGTTTTTCCCGCGTTTCAATGTCGTGGTCGCCCCGGTATGCACCGGGATTGTTGATGTACAAGAGGTAGAATTTGCCGCCGAAGATGGCTTCCCATTCCCGCAAACCTTCGAACAATTTTTTCTGATCTGTTTCGAGGGTGGTGGGCACCACTACGTTGTTGAATTCCGTAACCTTGTTATCGTGCACTGTCAGCACAGGGCATTTGGCGATGCGGACAATTTTTTCAGTATTTGAGCCTACGAAGAACTCTTTGAGACCGCTGGCACCTTTGGTACCCATCACAATCAGGTCAATGCCTTCGGTTTGCACCAAGTCGGCAACGATGGTTGAGAATGGCCCGCCGATCACGGCAGTTCGGATGTTGTCGGCACCCAAGCTGGTAGCTACCTCAGCCAACATTTTTTCCAGGTTCTCGTGCACCATGTTGAGGTATTTTTCCTCAATGGCGCGATCGTAGGTGTAGTAGTATTCGGATACGGGTAGTGCAACGCCGACTTGTTCGTTTGCGTGCAACAGAACGATCTCAGCGTCCGTTTTTTTGGCGATTTTAACGGCTACATCCAAAGCCTGGCGGGCGTTTTCGGAGAAGTCGGTAGGAACTAGAATCTTTTTCATGGCTGCTTTGATTTTCTAGTCCAAAGGTAAGGGCTACGGGAAGCTGTACGCGTTGATCTTCAGGGGAGGGTGAAGGTGATTTTTGTCACCTCTTTTCAAAAAGCTTATATTTTTTTCTCATTTTTCTCAGTGCCAAGGGCATATAATTTCTAAGGTGAATCCCTAAGGTGCTCTTAGGTGCCTTAGGTGGTGAAAAAAATTTATTCTTCGCGCTTGCGCGCAAGAGTTTTAATTGAACCACCTTAGACACCTAAGAACACCTTAGGGGAGCACCTCACGTTAAATCAAGGAAAAATTACCAAAGTCATCCCGTGCTACCCTACCCTGCTCCAGACTTGGGTCATGTTCAAAATACAAACCAAAAGCGCCATCCGCAGCCTCATTCAACAAACGTTCCTTCTCCTTCATGGTGTCCAATGGCCGCACATCGTAAGCCATGATGTAGGGCATCCGCACGTGCCAACGCGAAGGAATCAAATCGGCACAATACATCACTGTGCCTTCGGGTGTATCGATGATCGGCAACATCATCGCTTCGGTATGGCCATATACAAAGCGCAGGCTAATGCCAGGCAACCATTCCACATCTTTATCACTGGGGTCAATCAGCTCCAGCATACCTAAATCGCGCAAGGGAAGGATGTTTTCCTTCAGAAATGAAGCGGCTTCGCGGGCATTGGGGTTGAGCGCCCAGGCGAGGTGAACGGGATTTGACCAATAGCGCGCCTTGGGAAAAGTGGGTTCGGGGTTACCTTTGGCATCCAGTTGAATGGCCCCGCCCACGTGGTCAAAATGCAGGTGGGTAAGCAATACATCGGTGATGTCCTCAGCGCGGTAGCCTTCAGCGGCCAGATTTTGTAAAAAGGTCTCTTGGCCCCAAGGGGTAAAATGGGAGCGAAAGCGGGCATCTTGCTTATTGCCAATCCCGGTGTCCACCAAAATTTTGCGCTCACCCGTATCGATCAACAAGCAACGCATGGCCCAGGTACAGAGGTTGTTTTCGTCGGGTTCGTTCAGCTTTTGCCACATGCGTTTGGGCACTACGCCAAACATGGCGCCTCCATCGAGTTTAAAAAAGCCGGAATTGATCGGTATGAGTTTCATCTGGATCGGATTGTACTTTCAAGGTGTAAATAAAGCAGGAATTATGCTACGCTTTACGGTTTTTTATTCAAATTTGAGCTCAAAGCCATACCATGCCCAAGATCAAGTTGCCTGTTTTTTTGCCTCCTGCCCTTCTTTTGCTTGCCTCCACTTTGTACAGTCTTTATGACCCTAGCGATTTTTTGGTCAAGGTCAAAGCCGCCAATGACTGGATTTTGTACCATTTTGGCTGGCTGTTCTCCAGTGGCACCTTGTTCTTCCTTTTGCTTTGCATCTGGATTTATTTTTCGCCTTTGGCCAAAGTAAAAATTGGGGGCAAAGACGCCGTGCCCATGCTTACCCGCTGGCAGTGGTTCAGCATTACCTTGTGTACCACTATTGCCATCGGCATCCTGTTTTGGGCCACCGCCGAGCCCTTGTACCATTTGCATACTCCACCCGGAGGCATTGGGGTAAAGGCCGAAAGCCCGGAGGCGGCGCGCTTTGCGCTTTCGACCATGTTTTTGCACTGGACTTTCACACCATATAGTATCTACACCGTGGCTGGCTTGATGTTTGCCATTGCGTATTACAACCTGAAGCAGCCCTTTAGCCTGGGTTCCATGTTGTATCCACTCATCGGTGCTCGCAAGCCCGGAGCTTGGAGCCATACCATCGATGCCGTTTGTTTGTACAGTTTGGTAGCGGGTATGGCTGCTTCACTGGGCGCAGGTATCCTGACAGTAGCGGGTGGTTTGGAGCGCTTTTTTGGCATCCAGCACAGTCCGGAATTGTTGTTTGTGATCGCGCTGGTGATTGTATTTTCCTTCATTGTATCGGCCATCACGGGCCTGTTCAACGGGATTCGCATTTTGTCCAACATCAATACTTATGCGTTTTTTGTCCTGGCTTTGTTTGTCTTGTTTTTTGGGCCAACGAGGTTTTTGTTTAGTTACGGGGCCGAAAGTCTAACCGATTATGCTCAGACTTTTTTCCCACGCAGTTTGAGTCTGGGCGTCGACAAATCCTGGGCGGATAGCTGGACGGTGTTTTATTGGGCGAATTGGTTGGCCTGGACGCCAGTTACCGCACTCTTTTTGGGGCGGGTAGCAATCGGTTATACCGTGCGCGATTTCATTAATTACAATTTGATTCTCCCCTCCCTGTTCTCCATTGTGTGGATGCTCATCTTTAGTGGCAGCGCGGTGTACATGGACTTTGTGGGGCATACTGCCAATTTGTATGGCACCCTGCAAAAACAAGGCCCGGAGGGAGTGATTTACGCCGTTTTGGATCAATTGCCACTCGCTCAACTCACTGGACTGGCTTTTTTAGCCACTGCATTTTTATCCTACGTCGCAGGAGCGGATGCCAATACCTCGGCCATGAGCAGTTTGTCCAGTTCCGGTATTTCTCCGGAAAGTCCGGAGGCACCCATTTGGATCAAAATTGTGTGGGGTAGCCTGGTGGGTTTGATCGCCTGGGTGATGGTGGCCAATGCGGGGATTGATGGGATCAAAATGGCGTCGACCTTGGGGGGATTTCCAGCGTTGTTTTTGGTGTTGGCGGTGGCGCTGGGGCTGGTGAAGATTTTGTTGAAGCCGGGGAAGTATTTGGAGAATTGAAAAACAAATAGTTTTATTAATTAAAAAATAATTTTATCTTGCCCTGGTTTTTATCTTAAAACTTTTACCCAAGCTAAAATGAATCCATATAAACATGCTGAAGTTTCAGTAAAAAACTGGGGTGGAAAAATTGAAGACTACTACCCTATCCATCAGTTTATGGATTGCACCAAGGAGATATGTAGTGACAATCGACATCGAATTTTGCACACGCATTGGGGGATTTTGCGGGTCATCAACCCCATTTTTGGTGAAGTACTTACCAACTCAGATGGCAAAGTGATCAATGTTAAGGATTTATGCGAAAGGGATCATATTTTGCCAGACTTTAAAAACAAATTTATCCCTACACTAGCCGATTTTGTAGCCTGTATTGACGAACGAGAGATAAACAACTGGAAGCAAAAGATTGAAATTTTGCATCAAAAGTATGCTGGCAATAAACAAGTAGAAGAGTTGCTGCTTTCTCCTTTGCATCTCACAGGCCAGTTGAAAGCCCTGCTCTTAACCCATAATAGCTGGTTTTTGAACTACATTTTACCCAAAATACAACCTATTGAAATTCAATTGCTTGACTTTGAAATCTCAGCTCATGAGATTTTCCAAGCGATGCGCTTTGAACTATGGATGGACAATGGTACGGCCTTCCCTCCAAGTGCAAATAAACTCAATCAAATCAAAACCCTTTAAATTATGGAAAAGTCTTTTGTGATTAGAAAAATCGCTTTTCTCTACAACGATGAATATTCAGAAGTGCATACCCTGGGTGGAATTGAACAAGTATTTTCAGATAAAGATGAAGCTACAAAGGCACTCATTCGGTTGGAACGTGCTGCTTTTGAGCAAGTAGATTTGTCTAGCCTTGAGCAATTTGCAGGTTATGCTCGAGATTTAGTAATCATTGATCAATTTAACCAATACCATCAAAGAAGGTTTGGTTATGAGATCATTAAAATTAATGAATATGAGATGTGTGAAAGTGATACTTATTTGCCCAAAAATCTGACGGATGAAGACATTTTAGATATACGGGAGATCAGTGGAATCAAGTTTTACGATTTGGCTGAGTTTACGGGAAAACCCGTTTTTTGGGGGATTTGGAAAAGAGCTCCCCATTTCCCTAATCCAAAGTTTCTTAACTATTGTGATGCGCCCTTATTTTTTAATACTGTTGAAAATGCTAGGGAAGTTGCCATGAGTAGGCTTCAAGAAATCTTTAGCGAAATATTGATAAAAGGTCCGCTTGCCGAACTTTCCGATAATCCTGCTATTCTCCAGTCTTTCATTGAAAATTCGCAAAATTTGAACTACAGCCCAGAAACGATGCTTTTGAGCACCCGCTATCTATCGCTTGAAGAAGCCCAAGTGCTGAATGAATTACTCAAAGATCAAATATTTGAAATCAAAGCGCTTGAGTTGGCAGAAGTGGAGTCTATCTCTCATTGGGTGTATGAGCAAATGTAATTTGCGGTCAATCAGCGTACATCTTTGCTAAAAAAAGATTATTTTTGAACAAAACGAACAACCTTCATCATGGATCAACGCATCATCAAACTTTACGACGAATACACCCACAAACCGCTTACCCGCAAGCAATTCATGCAACAGTTGGTGATGCTGACCGGGAGTACTGCCGCAGCCATGTCGGTATTGCCCTTCCTGGAATCGGATTACCAAACGGCTAAGGTCACTACCGAAGGGGAACTGTTTACCGAATACATCACTTATCCCGGCGCACAGGGCCAAATGAAAGCCTATGTGGCCCGACCCGAAAAGAAGAAAAAATACGCCGCCGTTATCGTCATCCACGAAAACCGTGGACTCAATGCCCACATTGAAGATGTGGCCCGGCGAGCAGCACTGGCGGGTTATTTGGCCATTGCCCCCAATGCCTTAGCACCGATCCTGACCAAACCTGAGATCACCGAAGACGAAGCCCGGCAACTTTTCACGACCCTCAAAGCTGAAGACAACGTCGAAAATTTCATGCGTTGCCTTGATTCCCTACCCTCACGTGAAGACTGGAATGGCAAAATTGGCTGCGTAGGTTTCTGTTGGGGCGGTGCCATGGCGAATACCCTGGCTACGAAAGTACCTGCATTGGGTGCTGCCGTTGCCTTTTATGGCCGTCAGCCCGAAGCTGCTGAAGTGCCTAAGATCAAGGCTGCGGTGCAGTTGCACTATGGCGGTTTGGATGAACGGGTGAATGCGGGCATGGCTGCTTATGAAGAATCGCTAAAGGCCAATAAAATTGTCTACGAACAATACGTATATGAAGGGGTAAACCACGCTTTCCACAACGATACTTCTACCGCTCGCTACAATGCGGAGGCGGCTAAACTGGCCTGGAGCCGGACGTTGGCGTTTTTTGAGAAGCATTTAAAATAAAGCCATTTAAATAACCGGTTAACAATAGGCTTTTTTGGGTTCCAAAAAAGCCTATTGCCTTTCATATATTCAGATTTTTCCTAGAAAAGACTGACTGTCGCCCGACCGTCTTCTTCCCCTGCCTAATTTTCAGTTCTCCACTGACAAAAATCACTCCCGCCCCTGACCCCTGTCATCCTGCCCAAGATTGACGGCTGCCTACCTTGCACGAACAAATTGACAAAGGTATGACAGTCGTTTTTTTGCTCATTCTGATTAGCCTCATCCTAGCCCTGGGCTTTTTAGGCGCTTTCTTCTGGGCCGTCAAAGGTGGACAATACGATGACGATTATACACCGTCGATTCGCATGCTTCTTGACGACGACAAACCAACTGACACAAAACTTTAAAATCACAAACCTGATGGCACAAGTAGAGACATTTTACTACGACAATGCTATCGTGCGCAAATTTGCGTACGCGACCATGCTCTGGGCGGTTGTCGGGATGCTGGTGGGCCTTATTGCAGCTTTTGAACTGATCTGGCCTGAATTAAACCTTGGCATCCCGTACATCACCTACGGTAGAATCCGCCCATTGCACACCAACGCAGCAATCTTTGCTTTCGTTGGGAACGGCATTTACATGGGCGTTTATTATTCCCTGCAACGTTTGCTCAAAACCCGCATGTTCAGCAATGCGCTGAGTAACATCCACTTCTGGGGTTGGCAGTCCATCATCGTGATGGCCGCGGTAACCTTACCTTTGGGAATTACCAGTGCCAAAGAATACGCTGAACTGGAATGGCCAATCGATATCGCGATTGCGCTGGTCTGGGTAGTCTTTGGGATCAACATGTTTGGGACCATTCTCAAACGCCGTGAAAACCACATGTACGTAGCCATCTGGTTTTACATTGCGACCTGGATTACGGTAACCGTGTTGCACATTGGCAACAACATCGAAATTCCGGTTTCTGCGACCAAAAGTTACAACATCTTCGCGGGGGTGCAAGACGCCTTGGTGCAGTGGTGGTATGGCCACAATGCGGTGGCATTTTTCCTCACCACGCCCTACCTGGGCTTGATGTACTACTTCTTGCCGAAAGCGGCCAACCGCCCGGTGTATTCGTATCGCTTGTCGATCATCCACTTCTGGGCGTTGATCTTCATCTATATCTGGGCTGGTCCACACCACTTGTTGTATACTTCTTTGCCGGATTGGGCACAGTCTTTGGGTACGGTGTTCTCCATCATGCTGATTGCACCTTCTTGGGGTGGTATGCTGAATGGTTTATTGACCCTACGCGGAGCCTGGGACCGGGTGCGCCAAGATCCCGTTTTGAAATTCATGGTCGTGGCCATTACGGCTTACGGTATGGCGACTTTTGAAGGCCCCATGCTGTCGATCAAGTCAGTCAACGCCATCAGTCACTTTACGGACTGGACCATTGGCCACGTACACATCGGTACCCTGGGCTGGAACGGCTTCCTGACCTTTGGTATCCTATACTGGTTAATTCCTCGCTTGTTCAATACGCAGATTTATTCTGGAAAATTGGCCAATGCCCACTTCTGGATTGGAACCTTGGGTATCGCTTTCTACGCCATCCCACTGTATTGGGCGGGTTGGGCACAAAGCTTGATGTGGAAAGAATTTACGCCCGATGGCTTCCTGAAATACGGCAACTTCCTCGAAACGGTGACCCAAATCATGCCGATGTACTACATCCGTGCATTGGGCGGCACCTTATACTTTGCTGGTACGCTGGTGATGGTTTACAACCTGATTGCAACCATACGCCAAGGATCTTTCATCGGTGATGAAGTAGCCGAAGCACCTGCCAGAGTGGCTACGGATGGCGCCCACAAAGGGGAACACTGGCACCGTTGGATTGAGCGTCGGCCGATGCAAATGTTGATAGGTAGTGCGATCGCAATTTTGATCGGTGGGATCATCGAAATTTCCCCAATGGTCATGATTGAGTCCAATGTACCAAAAATCGCTTCCGTAAAACCCTACACACCGCTGGAATTGCACGGTCGCGACTTGTACATCCGCGAAGGCTGCATGGGTTGCCACTCCCAGATGGTGCGTCCATTCCGCTCTGAAACTGAACGGTATGGGGAATACTCCAAATCGGGTGAGTTTATCTACGATCGGCCTTTCCTCTGGGGTTCCAAACGGACCGGTCCGGACTTGCACCGTGTAGGTGGCAAATACCCGGATAGCTGGCACTACAACCACATGGTAGATCCCCAAAGTATCGCACCAGGTTCGATTATGCCTGCTTACCCTTGGTTGTTGCGCGATGAAATGGATTTGGGCACCATGCCTAAAAAGATCAAGGTGTTGACCATGTTGGGTACGCCCTATCC
>JAIXOO010000191.1 GCA_027486765.1 Saprospiraceae bacterium | reverse complement strand
AGTGGAACAATTTCCTGAAAATAGCCCCGTTGTGCATTGAGCTTTTGCAAAAAAGCATAATTTTGCCCTTCGCCCAGGCAAAAACATTTGTCCCGTCGCATTTGGCAGCGTTCAATCATCGCTTCCAAATGGTATTCAATAAAAGGAGTGGCAGCTTTTTGCAGGGGTTTTTCGTCATAATAATTGTAGTTCTTGCCATTTTTGACAAAACCAAAGGGGCAAACTGAAGTGACGAAAAAGTGGTCGTAAAACAGTTTGGGACCACCGTACGCACGAATAACCTGGTACACAAAATAGGCAGAGAGTTCTGCTTTTTTGGGGAAAGAGCTGGAAATGCCCAATTCTTTTTCCAAATGTAGTGGATCCGTAAACGCAACATTGGTGATGCCCCCGCCAAACCTGCCCGGGTTGATGCCCATAATCAGGCGGCGAGGCTCAGTATCCGCGTAGAATTTTTCTAAAAAAATTTGAAAAACAGCTACGGATTCCTGAATTTCACCCAATGGATTCAACCATTCTACCCCTGTAGGCAACTCAGGCATGTGATCTGCTAGGTTGGAAAAATGGGTAGAAATGCACTTTGCAAGATTCATTGCGGTATATTTGCGGTTTATTCAGGGCTTTTTGTCCAAAAAGTGCGGGAATAAATGGTAAATTTACGTACTTCGTTGAACGAAATCGGGATCATTTGCGTTTTGATCCTGATCACAAGATTGCTAATGTTTTTTGTTTGTTTATAGTTTATGTGGGTGCTCTCCTTAAAGGGGCACCTTTTTTTATTTTTATACCCTTACTACAATAGTTTTAAAGGATCTCTGCTAGAACAAATATACTTCCTCCTACATAAATGACATCTTTTGCAACTGCCTTTCTTTTAGCAGCTTTCAGCGCATTTTTCACCGAACTATATGCTTTCCCTTTGCGACCTTGCTCTGCTGCGGCTTTTTGCAGCACCTCCGCTTCCAGTCCACGAGGGATGTCGGGTTTGGCAAAATAATAAATACCATCCGCAGGCAATTGCGGCAACATTTTTACCAAGTCTTTATCGCGGAGTACCCCAATCACCAAGTGTAATTTCTGCCGGGGAATTTTCGCCAATTGCTGCATCGCCAGTTGAATGCCCGCTTCATTGTGGGCACTATCGGCAATGATGGTCGGATTTTGACCCAACAATTGCCAGCGACCCATAAAGCGGGTCAAAGTCACCAGGTCTCTTAACCCGGTAGCAATCGCCTGGTCATCAATACCCCAAGCTTTTGGCAGACTGGCTACTGCTTGCAAAACCGTTTGAACGTTCAAAATCTGGTAATTACCGTGCAAATTAGCCGCCAAATCAGGATACACGACCACTCCATCCTTATACACTTCAAAATAGCTATGGCTTACATTTTCTGCCAATAACTTTGCTCGAATTTCTTGGTCGGCAAAGGTGATCGAAGCGTTTTTTTCTTTGGCCGTAGCCATAAATACCGGAGCACTTTCGGGATGCGTTTCCCCAATCACCACTGGCACGCCAGGTTTGATGATGCCTGCTTTTTCCGCAGCAATTTCGGGTAAGGTATTCCCCAGGAATTGCATGTGGTCAAAACTGATGTTGGTGATCACACTCAGCACCGGAGTAATCACGTTGGTGCTGTCCAACCTACCGCCCAAACCCACCTCAATGACCGCTACATCCACTTTGCGTTGGGCAAAATAATCAAAGGCCATCGCCACCGTAAGTTCAAAAAAGGAAGGTTGTACTTCGGCAATAATGGGCTTCATTTTTTCCACAAAATCGATCACAAACTGGCGGGTTATGTACTGGCCATTGATCTTGATACGCTCGCGAAAATCGCGGTAATGTGGCGAAACGTAAAGCCCGGTTTTGAAGCCTTTGGCTTGCAGAACGGCGCTCAACATATGGGAGGTAGAGCCCTTGCCATTGGTGCCGCCGACGTGGATGGATTGGAATTTTTGCTGCGGATTGCCCAGGTGTTCCAGCAGGGCATAGGTGTTGCCCAGGTCTTTTTTATAGGCTGCTGCTCCAATGCGATGGAACATGGGGAGTTGGGCGTAGAGGAAGTCGAGGACTTGTTGGTAGGACATGTAAAGGTTCCAAGGTTCCAGGGTTCCAGGGTTCCAAGGTTCCAGGGTTCCGAAGTTCCAGGGTTCGGAGCTTACATAACCCTGGAACTTTGGAACCTTGGAACCTTGGAACCTTGTTTGGTTTGTTATTGTACTTTAAATCGATAAGTCACTGTACCACACTGCTTGTCTACTTCACCAGCGGAGAATTTCCACTTTTTGGCGTTGTTCACAGCGAGGTTGACCAGGGTACTATTGGAAGTAGTAGAACCTTTTTGGGTAAAATCAGCAGAAACAACGGAGCCATTGGCGTCCACACAAACCGCGATAACGACTGTACCCTCCAAAGAAGAGTTATCCGTAATGCGAGGTGCGGACAATACGTTCCGATTGCCCAAACTTCCACCCACTGAACCCGTACCCGTGGTAATTCCTTCCAGGTTTTTGGAGTTGGGATCACCGTTGGGATCGCCCTGATTGCCAGGTTTCCCCGTGTTCCCTTTACCGGACCCTTTGCCACCACCGCCGAATAAGCCGCCAATTTGATCCTTGGTCGCTTTGGCTTCAGCTTCTTTGCGTTGGCGTTCATCCTCAGCACGTTGGCGGGCTTCGGCTTGTTCACGGGCCACCCGATCGGCTTCCGCTTTGTCGCGGCGTTCTTTCTCCTGACGTTCCTTGATTGCCACCGCATTGGGGTCTTCAGTAGTCACTACCGGTTTGTCTTTTACGACTGGTGTGGTGGCCGGTTTGGTAATCGGCTTCGTCTCCTTGATTTCGGGTTGAGGCTTTTCGGGCTGCGGTTTTTCTGGCGCAGGGGTTGGGGCCAAAGGTCCCGGCGTATTTTCCTCACCTTGCCCTTGATCTGGCAAACCCAAATTGACCAGGATACCTTCCGGTGTCGGAGGTGGATCAGGATAATGGAAAAATTTAATCAGCATCAGGAAAATGACGATTGCAGTAACCGTCGAACTGACGATGTAGGCATCTCTTTTCCTTTTTTGCTCATCTGGGCTCAATGCAAATGTGGCCATAGCCTTTTATTTTTGATACACTCAATAGATGCATTCCAGTAAAAAAATGCACAAGTCTATCGGTCAAATTTAAATTCTCCCGGGGTAATGACCTCTTTTTTGCCCTCTGAAGCCAGAATAGCATTGAGATCCAAACGCATAGCCATATCCATAATGGTCACCACATGTTCCACTGGCGTACCAGGATCGGGTGCGATGATGAAGCTGAATGTAAGAGGATCATTTCCTGCTCGGGTTCTGAATTCATCCTCCAGCAACAACAAGGAGGTAGCGCGGCCGTTGAGGTAAAAATCACCGTCGGTTTGGATGCGTACTTCGTCCGTTCTCGAGCTCGTATTGGCAGGAGTCGACGAGTTGCCAGGAAGTTGCAGATTGAGTGCATTGGGTGTAACGACTCCTGAAGTCAACATAAAAAAGATCAACAACAGAAAGATAATGTCCGTAAGTGACGAAACATTAAACTCTGACATCGGTTTGGTGCGTTTTTTGACTCCCATTTCCTAACTTTTAGGCTGTGTGGCTAAAATGGATTTCACCTTTAGCTTTCCAGCAATTTTCATTACCTCAATCACTTCTTCAAAAGGAGTTCCTTTTTCGGCAACAATGGTAATCGTGAAGTCCTTATTCTCATTCGACTTGATAAAGGCCTTTTTCACCAGCAATTCGATCTCTTGAAATTGAACCGGAGTTGCATCATGGAAAAACTCGCTGTTTTTGCTGATGGCAATGATGATGGAGGTTGGCGCAGTCGTTTTTGAATCCGATTCAGGCAATTCAAATGGCTTGATTTGTACAAAGTTAGACGTAAGCATAAAAAAAATCAACAACAGGAAGATGATGTCGGTCAAAGACGCGACACTGAATTCTGCTGAAGGTTTCCGACGACGATTGAGCGGCATGGAACAAGTTTTAGTTGCCAGAAATTATGCGGTAGGCTCTTGCAAAAAGTCCATAAAGTCGACCGTGGATTGTTCCATCTGGTAAACGACTTTATCAACATTGGCAACCAGAAGGTTGTAGCCAATCAAGGCAAAAATACCTACCGCCAAACCGAATGCTGTAGTCAACAAAGCCTGGTAAATACCACTTGCCAACAAAGAAGGGGTAATCGTTTCAGCGGTAGCCATTTGCTGGAAAGCCAAGATCATCCCCGTTACCGTACCCAAAAAGCCAAGCATTGGCGCAGCGCCAGAAATACTGGCCAGGTTGGCAAGGTTTTTTTCCAGTTTGAAAATCTCGATGTTGCCTACGTTTTCGATGGCGGCATCAATATCGCGCAAGGGCTTTCCGATGCGCTGTAAACCTTTCTCCACCATGCGGGACACCGGAGTGTCAGTGCTTTGACACAACGCCCTGGCTGCAGCAATGTTGCCGGATTGGACACTCATCCGGATGTTGTTCATAAAATTCTGATCAATGCGGCCCGCTTTTTTGATCGCGAGATAACGCTCAACAAAAATGTAAACGGCCATAAACATCAGAACAATTTGAATCAAAACGATCAGGACACCAAAGGTACCACTGTTCAAAATGATATCAAGCAGGCTTTGTGAAGCTACCTTGGTTGTAGCAAGTGAATCAGCAGCAACAGTGGATTGTAACAGCAAAATTTTCAAAAACATTGGAACGTGCTTTTTGGTGTTAGGCCCTATGGACTCTGCTTTCAAACGCAGGTCATTTCGGGCTAAGTATTTTCCGGACGCCCAAATTTAACAATTTAAGTTTTCCTTAATCCAAAACTTAAAGGAATTTGTTCTTGTTCTCAAAAAAGAAGTGTGACTTTCGGGGATTTTTTTTTGTTTTTTGCTAAAAAATACGATCTTGCGCGACCAAAATGAATACAAAGTAAACCTCTAATTAAGATTTTTTTAACACTGAAAGTATTACTGCCTCATTCCTAGGCCCATTCAATCAGAATAAGTTCCCAACATCGCGAAGTCCAGTTGAAACAAATACGAAATACTTTTTTTTGAAAACAGATAAGAT
This sequence comes from Saprospiraceae bacterium, assembly GCA_027486765.1. Classification (GTDB taxonomy): domain Bacteria; phylum Bacteroidota; class Bacteroidia; order Chitinophagales; family Saprospiraceae; genus Haliscomenobacter. Next base: position 9,490 of record JAIXOO010000191.1, on the reverse strand, counting down.
AGATGACAAACTTTCCAAATTCAAAAGCCGGGCTAATCCGCATTGGCGTGTTTTATGATGGCCATTATTTCCTGCAGGTAAGCAACTACTACAATTATGTACACGATCGCCGTAGCCGGATCAGCATTCGTGGTTTGCATGATTTTGTACGTAAACAAGTGGCTATCGAAGAAGACGAAGAATTTCACCGCTGCCAAATCATCGACGCCCATTATTTCCGTGGCCGCCTAAGTGCCAGCGAAGCCAGTCAACGGGGGAATTTATTGTACTTTGAACGCGCTTTCGATGACATTCTGATGAGTGAGGGCGTATCCGTACACTACCTTCCTGTACGTAACTTTCATGGGCGTTGGCAAGAAAAGGGCATCGATGTATGGCTGGCCCTGGAAGCCTTTGAAATGACCTTTTACAAACGTTTCGATGTTGTGGTCATTTTGGCTGCCGACGGCGATTATGCTCCACTGGTGCGCAAATTGCACTCATTGGGTAGCCGGGTAATGTTGTTGCACTGGAATTTTGAGTACACGGATGAAGAAGGCAATCGCTTCAGTACCCGTACTTCCAATGATTTGGTGACCAGCTGCGCTTACCCCATTGCCATGCACGAGATCATTGATGATTTTTCACCAAAAAGTGAAGCAATAGTAAGCAGCTTATTTGTTCCGAAAACAGAAGCGAAGGTTTCGCACAAACAAGTTACCAATTGGCAACCTGGTAGTGGAGAAGCCTCTACTGAGGATGAATTCCACCAAAGTACCATTCTTTCGCTCAAAGAGGGCTATGGCTTCATCAAGTATCCGCCAAACAATGTCTTTTTCCACTTTAGCAGCTTGATCGATTACGATTTCAACGAACTTGAAATCGGCGACAGCGTATCCTTCTCTCTAGAACCCAAGGAAGATGGACGCATGATGGCAAAAGAAGTATTTGTGGTTGAGCAATAACTGCAAAGAAACAACAAGATAAAAAGGCCAATTTTCAGGAGTAAGCTTCCTGGATTTTGGCCTTTTTTATTTTAAAAAATTCTCCATTTTCCCTTTTCCCTTCCAAGTTAATTCCTAAATTTGCGTAATTAGCGAAAATTCGCTAAAATCAACAACGCCAATTTCAACCAATCAGAACGCCGCTTTTATTATGAAAAGAATCAGAAAAGCTGCGGTATTGGGTTCGGGAGTAATGGGTGCTGGTATTGCCTGCCATTTGGCCAACATTGGTTTGGAAGTACTCATGCTCGACATTGTCCCTTTTGACCTCAAAGATGAGGACAAAAACAACCCCGCCGCCCGCAATCGCATCGTCAATCAAGCGCTGGATAACGCCCTCAAATCAAAGCCAGCAGCACTATTCGACAAGAGCTTTGCCAGCCGGGTCAAAACCGGCAACTTTGATGATGACATGCCCAAAATTGTGGATTGTGATTGGATCATCGAGGTAGTTGTCGAAAATTTAGACATCAAAAAGAAAGTTTTTGACAAAGTAGACCAATACCGCAAAGCTGGGTCTTACGTCACTTCCAACACCTCGGGCATCCCTATCCATTTGATGTTGGAGGGCCGCAGTGAAGATTTTCAGCAGCATTTCTGCGGCACCCACTTTTTCAATCCACCGCGTTACCTGCGCTTGTTTGAGGTCATTCCAACCCCCAAAACCAAGCCGGAAATGGTGGATTTCTTCATGCAATACGGAGACATCCACTTGGGTAAACAGACCGTCTTGTGCAAAGACACCCCCGCCTTTATCGGCAACCGTGTAGGGGTGTACGCCATGGCTAAAATCTACCAATTGACCACCGAACTGGGCCTGCGCATCGAAGATGTAGATGTATTAACTGGTCCTTCCCTCGGTCGCCCCAAAACAGGCACCTTTCGCCTGGGTGATTTGGTCGGACACGATACCGCCGCCAATGTCATCAAAGGCATCAAAGCCAATTGCCCCAACGACGAGCAAGCTGGAGCTTTTACTGTACCAGATTATTTGCAATTCCTGCTGGACAATAAGTTTTTGGGCAACAAAACCGGCCAAGGTTTTTACAAAAAAACGGCGGAAAAGGATGAAAAGGGTCGCCCGGTCATTCTGGCGCTCAACCTCAGCACCCTGACTTACGAGCCTTCCGCCAAGTCCGATCTGGCTAGTCTCAAACTGAGCAAAAACATCGACGATTTGCCCAAGCGCATCTGTGCGCTGTATGACGCTCCTGACGCTGGTGGACAATTGGTGCAAAAGTCGCTCAATGGCCTTTTTGCCTACTCATCCAACCGGATTCCAGAAATCACCGAGCAGCTCTACAGCATCGACGATGCCATGAAGGCAGGCTATGGCTGGGAGTACGGTCCCTTTGAATATTGGGACCTGATTGGGTTGGAAAAAGGCATCCAAAGCGCCGAAGCCCAAGGTGAAAAAATTGCCGACTGGGTCAAAGAAATGCTGGCTGCCGGGCATACCCGCTTCTACAAACGGGAAGGAGGGCAACGCCTTTGCTACGATCCGGCTAAAAAAGCCTACGCCAGTATCCCTGGCCGCGAATCCTTAATCGTTCTGGACAACTACCGCGATCAGTCCCCCGTTTTCAAAAACAACGAAGTTATCCTCCACGACATCGGTGACGGGGTACTTTGTCTGGAATTCACCAGCCCACACAACTCTATCGGCGAGGGTGTATTGCGTGGCATCAATGAAGCCATCCAGATTGCTGAAGACGGCAATTGGAATGGCCTGGTCATCGGCAACAATGGGACCAACTTCAGTGTAGGTGCCAACATCTTCATGATTGCCCAACTGGCCTACCAGGGCGAGTTCGAGGAACTGAATATGGCCGTCAACATTTTCCAACAAACGACCTTGCGGGCACGCTATTCCAGCATTCCGGTGGTGGTGGCGACCCAAGGCTATGTGTTTGGCGGTGGATGTGAGTTGTTGATGCATGCCGATGCCGCTACAGTTTCGGCAGAGTCTTATATCGGTTTGGTTGAAGTGGGCATCGGCGTCATTCCAGGCGGCGGCGGCACCAAAGAATTTGCGGTACGCGCTTCGGATGAATTCAAAGAAGGTGAAGTATTGATTCCAACCCTGGTCGATCGTTTCAAAACCATCGCTACTGCCGGGGTAAGTACCTCCGCTTCCGAGGCTTTCAACTACCGCTACCTCTTGCCTGAGCGGGATGAAATCGTGATGAACAAAGACCGCGCCATCGCCGAAGCCAAGAAAAAAGTACTGGAACTTGCGCCCAACTACACCCAACCCTTGCCAAAAAAGGTAACTGTGCTGGGTCAAACTGGCTTGGCCGCTCTATACGTGGCCGCCAACGAACTAAAACTGGGCCGCTACGCCTCCGAGCACGACATCAAAATTGCCAAAAAAATTGCCTGGGTACTTTGTGGTGGCGACCTCACGGGCACTCAAGTGGTTTCCGAACAATACTTACTGGATTTGGAGCGTGAAGCTTTCCTCAGTCTTTGCGGTGAGCAAAAAACGCTGGAACGCATCCAATACATGTTGCAGAACAACAAACCCTTGCGCAACTAAGTAATTCAGCGCTTTGTTCTTAAACCGCCACCCCACGGATTCATCCGTGGGAGGCCATATAGATCACCAGCCCACGAATTTATTCGTGGGATATTTGACGAAGATCATGGAAGCATACATCATCAAAGCATATCGCTCCGCCGTTGGCAGATCCAAACGCGGCGGCTTCAGAAACTACCGCTCCGATGACCTGGCGGTAGACATCATCAAACACCTGATGGCGCAGGTACCCGAGCTTGATCCCAAGCTGGTCGACGACGTATTCGTCGGTTGCGCCAATCCAGAAGGGGAACAAGGTTTTCAAATTGGCCGCCAAATTTCTCTCCGCGCCCTGGGACAGGAAGTACCCGGTGTAACCGTCAACCGCTATTGTGCCTCCGGTCTGGAGACCATCTCGATGGCCGTTTCCAAAATCCGTGCGGGCATGGGGCACATCTACCTTGCTGGCGGGACGGAAAGCATGAGCATGATCCCGATGACGGGGTACAAACTGGCACCTGCATATTCAGTGGCCAGCACGACGCCCAACTATTTGGCCAGCATGGGTCATACCGCCGAGGCAGTCGCGCACAAGTACGGCATCAGCCGCGAACAAGCCGATGAATTCGCCTTGCGCTCGCACCAATTGGCAGCTCAAGCCATCGACGCGGGCAAATTCAGCGATGAAATTGTGCCCGTAAAGGTCAAAGAGGTATTTGTTCAAAACGACAAACGGGTTGAAAAAGAATTCACCATCGCCATGGACGAAGGCGTACGCCGTGAAACTTCCCTGGCTGGTTTGGCTGCGCTAAAACCTGCTTTTGCAAATGGTGGCGTGGTCACCGCTGGAAATTCTTCTCAAACTTCGGATGGAGCGGCCTTTGTTTTGGTGGTTAGCGAGGAAATGGTCAAACAGTTGGGCCTCAAACCCATTGCGCGCATGCTTGGCTGCGCAGTAGGTGGTGTGGACCCGATGTACATGGGAATCGGGCCTTGTGCGGCCATTCCCAAGGCGGTAAAACAAGCGGGCATTTCCCTGAATGACATCGATTTGATTGAGCTCAATGAAGCCTTTGGCGCACAAGCCTTAGCGGTGATCCAAGAGGCTGGATTGGACAAAGACAAGGTCAACGTCAATGGTGGGGCCATTGCACTGGGGCACCCGCTGGGATGTACCGGGGCAAAATTGTCTACGCAGTTGTTCAATGAGTTGCGCCGCCAGAATAAAAAATACGGCATGGTCACCGCCTGTGTAGGGGGTGGTCAAGGCATTGCAGGAATCTACGAAATGGTGTAAGTGCTTGCTTAAGAACGGAAACAGCATAAAGTAAATGCTTGGCAAGCCCTTTTTTTATGTGAACTCATGTCCAACATGCAGGTTTATAACTGTATGTTGGACATTTTTTTTAACTTACCCCTTTAAAATTACGATACATCAATGACCAAGGTACCTTTCACCTACAGCGCAGATTCTTTTAAAGTAGCCATTGACTGCATTGTTTTGGGGTTTGACAAGCAGGAACTCAAACTTTTGCTGGTTCACCGCAATATGGAACCGGCCAAAGGCCAATGGTCTTTGATGGGTGGTTTTTTGAGTCAGGAAGAAAGTCTGAACGACGGTGCCAAACGTATTTTGTATCAATTGACTGGTTTGGAAGACATCTACCTGGAACAAGTTTATTTGTTCGGCGACATCAATCGCGACCCGGTTGAACGGGTCATCTCGATTTGTTATTACGCCCTGATCAAACTAGAAGATTACGACGAAGAGTTGGGCCAAAGCCACGATGCCCACTGGTTCCCAATCAAAGCCCGGCCGGAACTCATTTTTGACCACGAACAAATGGTGGATGCTGCACTTTACCGCCTGCGCAGAAGAGCAGGTTATCAGCCCATTGGGTTTGAATTGTTGCCAGAGAAGTTTACCATGAAGCAATTGCTGAGTTTGTACGAAGCGATTTACGATCGTGATTTTGACGAGGGGAATTTTAGCAAGAAGATGCTCTCCCTGGGTATTTTATTCAAAACCGACGAAAAGCTGCGTGGCAATTCCAAAAAAGGCTCTTTCCTTTATTCATTTGACCAGGCTGGTTATGAAAGTGTAAAGGAAAAAGGCTTCCGGATCATTGGTTAGCGCTACATTAGCTTTTACCTCAGTTTTTTGGCAGGGACATTGCCTGAAACTCCTCGTTTTTCCAGGTAAAAGCGCCGCAGTTTGATGCGTAAAAAACGATAGTATAAGCTGGAATAATGAGGAAGCAAGTGATACAAGAAGTAGCGAATCTCCTCAATGCGATAGATCAAATAAGCAAAAAAGGTCAGGAACAATACCGCCCCAATGGCCGCAGCCCAAGGCGTCCAGGTATGACTGCCCAATGATCGCACCCCGATACCAAACCAGGTGCCGTACAACAACACGTAGTGTACGCTGTAGATGACCAAAGTCTCGCCACCAATTTTCATCACCAAGGGAGGAATGTTTTTGAAAATTTTAGTGATCCAGATAAAAATGGAAAAGACAATGAATACGTGCCCAAGTCGCCAAAAGGAGGCATTGTTGTAAGTAGCCAATCTGAAATGGTCAATGGTAGTCAAGTGGTGTAGGCCATTCAAGATGTCGTTTACGGAATAATGGATCCAGATTCCCAGGGTTATGAACAACAAAGGTGCCCACTGGGTATGGTAAAAACTAGGCCAGCGATTCATGTGCCAACCTACCACGCCCCCAAAGAGCGAAAAACCAATCCAGGGAAAAAGGGTAAAAGTGGATCCGTGATCTTTGATGAAGTAGTTTTGCAAAACAATGGGTAAAGCCGACCAATCGTGGGTTTTGACATCGGGTGAAATCAAAAAAGCCGTCAATGCCAGCACAAAATACATCAGTGGCAAAGGAATGCGGGTGTACTGATACACAATAAACACGGCGATAACTGTAAAAATCGCCAAGCCAATGATGTGAAACACATCCACAAAAAAGAAGGAAGGGAAAAACTTCAAGCTAAAGACGTAAAGGAAATTCCACTTGAGGATATACCCTAAAAAGAGCAACAACAACACCCGCCGCAAGCCCTTCTGAATGCGCACATTCTGGTACCAAGGGCCCGAATCGCGCAGCATCAGAAACACAAAAATCGCTCCACTCACAAAGAAAAAGATCGGTGCCGTAAGCCCCCGCATAAAGTGCCAGGTCCAATAGATGGGGTTGGTCAGATCGCGGTAGCGGTCATCGAGCATGGTGTCCACAAAGTGGCCTTGCAGCATCATCATGATGGCAAAAGCCCTCAATACATCCAGGAAAACAATCCGCTTTTTGGGTGCTGCACTTGGTGATACGGGAAGAGATGGCGAAACGGTGCTCAATGCTTTGGTGTTGTTTTTTGTCAAAGATTTCGGCGTTTAGACGCATTCTAGAGTAAAAAGTAATCGCCCACATCCGAAAATCTGCGCAAAATTAGGTAAAAAATATACTTTCGTGCAAGCCTAGGAAGCTCTACTTCTAATTTTAACGTTTATTTACCAAACGCTATCAATTCGACAAAAATATGGTTGGCATCATCATGGGATCGGATTCAGACCTACCGATCATGCGGCAAGCCGCCGATATCCTCAAATACTTTGACATTCCGTGCGAAGTGACCATCGTTTCGGCACACCGCACCCCCGAACGTTTGTTTCACTATGCGAAAAATGCGCACGAGCGCGGCTTGAAGGTCATCATTGCTGGCGCAGGTGGTGCCGCACATTTACCTGGCATGGTAGCTTCCTTGTCTCCCCTACCGGTAATTGGCGTGCCCATCAAATCTTCCAACTCGATCGATGGCTGGGACTCGGTCTTGTCCATTCTACAAATGCCCAATGGAGTTCCCGTGGCAACCGTGGCGCTGAATGCGGCTAAAAATGCGGGCATTCTGGCGGCGCAGATCATTGGAGCACACCATTCCATCGTGCTGGATAAGGTTCTGCAATACAAGCAAGAGCTGGAGGAAGAAGTCGCTGTCAAATACCGCAAACTGGAGGAGGAAGGATACGACGAGTATGAGCGGGCGAGTAAAAAATAAAGTTTAGAGGGTTAAGGGAGGTTGAGAAGGTTGAGGCTACCGCGAGCGACTTAAACAAGGGTAATGTCTAAGTCGCTCGCGGTAGCCTCAACCTTCCTCAACCTTCCTCAACCTCCCTCAACCTCCCTCAACCTCCCTCAACCTCCCTCAACCTCCCTCAACCTTCCTCAACCTCCCTCAACCTTTCAATATGACACCTATCACCATCACCACCGTTTCCCCCGCCGATGAGCAAGTGCAATCCCTCATCGCCAAACTGGACGCCTTCCAAATCGAATTGTACGGCCGGGAAAATTGCCACCTCGACTCCATCGAAGTGCTGCTCAAAAGTGGTGCCCACATGCTCGGTGCCTACTCCGGCCCGCAATTGGTTGGCATTGGGGCCGTAAAAATCATGGGCGACTACGCCGAAATCAAACGCATGTTCGTGGACGAAAGCCACCGGGGTATGGGCATCGCGGAAAACATCCTCTCCAAGTTGGAGGCCTATGCTCAGGAGCAAGGCATCATGCAGTTGAATCTCGAAACTGGCGTGTACCATACGGCTGCGCAACAACTGTATCGAAAGTTGGGGTATTCGGTGGTTGATCATTATGGGGATTATCCGATTACGGGTTTGAGTGTGTTTTATGAGAAAAAGTTATAGCGCGTCAGCAGAGGTAACAAAAGCTTAAAGTAGTAGTGCAAGAATTCCGGCAATTTGGCTTTAGCTTCACCGGAAATTAGTCTTTTAAAATCATGCCAGCACCAGTCAACCAAGGCGAGAACATCCGCTCCCTCGCCATCGAAAACAACGACGCTACCCAAGCCTTGCTCGATCGCGATGCCCAGGTCTTTTTTCACCAAACCCTATCCACTCCAGTTTTCAACACCATCACCCGGGCCGAAGGTGCCTACATCTACGATGGTTCGGGCAAAAAATACCTCGACCTGCACGGCAATGGCGTCCATACGGTGGGCTACCAAAATCCCAGGGTAATCCAGGCCATTCAGCAGCAAATTGAAGAAAATCTAACCTTTGCCCCTCGTCGGTTTACGAATGAGCCAACTGTGGAGTTGGCGGAAAAACTGGTGAGTGTTGCTCCCGAGGGACTTACCCGCGTCCTTTTTTGCCCCGGCGGTTCCGAAGCCATTGAAATGGCGGTGATGCTGGCCAAATTGTATACGGGCAAGTGGAAGACCCTCTCCTATTATGGCACTTTTCACGGCGCGGGATTTCAGGCAGTTTCGCTTGGCGCCGATGCCCATTTTCGAGAAGGTTTAGGCCCAGTGATTCCTGGGGCCATTCACCTCGAATTACCTGATTATTACCGCAATCCTTGGGGCTGGGCCGATCAACAGCAAATCGACGACGAATACCTGCGGCAGTTGCGTACCCAAATTGAGTTCAATCCCGACATTGCCGCGCTGATCAGCGAACCCATTTTTTACAATTCCACCGTGCCCACCCGCTACTACTGGGAACAGGTGCAAGCGCTCTGCAAAGGGCACAATATTCTGCTCATTTTTGATGAAATCTATACCGCCTTTGGCCGCACCGGCAAGATGTTCGCCAGTGAACATTTTGTAACGCCGGATATTGTTGTCGTAGGAAAAGGATTTGGTGGCGGAATCATCCCTTATGCGGGTATCATTGGCCGCGAAGGGCTCAATGTGCTGGAACACAAGTCCATTGGCCATTATACTCATGAGAAAAATCCCCTTTGTGCTGCGGTAGCCAAGGCAGTGATTGAAGAAGTGGAGCAGAAAGAGCTGGTTGCGCATGCACATGAGCTCGGGGCATACTTCAAGGCTGGCTTGTTGGAACTACAAAGGGAGTTTCCAATCATTGGCAATGTCAGTGGCCTTGGCCTCAATTTGGCGGTGGATTTGGTGAAAGATTACCAGAGCAAAACCCGGGCGATTGAAGAAGCCAATCAATTGATGGGCTT
>JAIXOO010000352.1 GCA_027486765.1 Saprospiraceae bacterium | reverse complement strand
CAACTCAGCAACGCCTTGGTATAAGCGGCTTGGGGCTGTTCAAAAATCTGCTCACTGCTTCCTTTTTCCACCAATTTGCCCTGGTGCATGACCAGCACTTGATCTGCGAAACCCGCTACGAGACTCAAATCATGAGAAATAAACAGAATGGCCGTATTGAATTCCAACTGCAATTCGCGCATGAGCAGGATAATCTCCTTTTGGACAGTAGCATCCAGAGCCGTAGTGGGCTCATCGGCCAGCAACAAGGCCGGGTTGCAACACATGGCCATGGCAATCATGACCCTTTGTTTTTGCCCACCGGAAATTTCATGGGGGTAGGCGCGGTAAATGCGCTCTGGATCCTGAATTTTCACTTTGCTGAGCCATTCCAAACTGCGTAGGCGGGCTTCTTGAGCATTGAGGCCCAGGTGCAAGCGGAGTACCTCGTCAATTTGTTGCCCACAACGTTGTAGGGGGTTGAGCGAGGTCATCGGCTCCTGAAAAATCATGCCGATGGCTTTGCCTCGGATTTGCAACCAATCTTTGGCACTGCAATTTTGCAGCTGGAAGGTTTTTTCGGCAGCGGCTTGAAAACGCAATTGTTGGGCGCTGAGCTGCGCTTCTGGAGGCAAAAGCCCCAACAAAGCGAGGGCAGTCATGGATTTCCCGGAGCCTGATTCTCCTACGATGGCGAGGGTTTTTCCTTTTGGCAGGGCAAAGGACAGATCATCCACCACGGTGTTGGCACCAAAACGAATGATCAAGTTTTGCACTTCCAATAAGTTGTCCATACTCCTCTGCCTTAATTGTCTGCGAGCCGCAATTCAATCACATCTGGTTTGATGTCGATGCGCAAATTATCCGGCTGGCTCAACCAGCGCACGAAAGTATCACCGAACAATTCCTTGCGCCAACCCCGGTTAAAAACCTCTTCGGCAAAAGCTGGGTCGTTTTTGATTTTTTTAAACCAATTACGCGGTAGGGCCAAGGAATGGGAAACGCCCTTTTGCATACATTGGTGGCGAATGATGAGGTATAAAAATTCGGTCAGAATTTCTTCGTTGGCGTTTTCCTCGTCCTCGGAAGGCACCTGAAGCAGCAGGAACTTTTCGTCTTCGCTCATTTCGCGGATGTACAATTCATTCATCACTGGCCACAAATCGCCCGCAAATTTATCGGGAATGCGGCGGTTTTCGCGCAAGCCAGCCCGACCCGAGCGCATGCTGCGTACGATTTGGCTCATAAATTTACTGGGCAACACCATTTCTTTGGAGTAGTTCTTTTCCTCCGCCGTTTTGCGCCGCCATTCGAACAAACGTAGCAAAAACAGGCGTTCCCTTTTGTTCAAAGACTTCATCAAATCGCTGTTCAGCGCTTCGTGGTGTGGGTCTCTGGCGTAGTATGCTTCCCGTTCCAACACCCGAAATTCTTCCTCTGCCCAATGCAAGCGTTGCTGTCTGGCGAGTTCCGCTTCTTGTTTTTTCCACAAATCATACAGCGGTTCGATGTCCTGAATGGCGTATTTGAGTTGGTTTTGGTTAAAAGGACGGGCTTCCCAATCGGCTACCGTGAAACTTTTATTGAGGTTGATTTTTAACTCTGTTTCTACCAATTTTTTGAAAGCCAAAGGATAACGATACCCCAAGAAGCCAGCCGCGATTTGGGTATCAAAAGTATTTTTAGGAATGGTGCCATGCGTAGCATAAAGCAAACGGTAGTCGTTTTCGCCTGCGTGAGTGATCTTGATGAGGTTCGGATCCTCAATCATTTTCAGAAATGGATCCAGGTTTTTGAGTGGAAAAGGGTCTATCAAAAAAAAACCATGCACCGTTGCCACCTGAATGAGGCACAAGCGGGTCGTAAATCTTTTTTCCCCAACGAATTCAGAGTCAAAACACATCCAGTCAACGTTCGCGTTGATTTGAGCAAATTGTTCTAGTCCTTCCTTTGTAGTGATGAATTCAAATGCTTGCATCGACATATTTTTATCGCCCTTGAGGGGGTCGTCTTGCGCAAATATATCTATTCGGATTGGAATATTTTCCCAAAAAGTTGTAACCTAGCAAAAGTAAAACCTCGTCTAAGGATTTTGCAAACGCAATACATGGAAGAAGACCTACTTTTGGTTCAACGCGTACTGAGAGGAGAACAGGCTGCTTTCCGCCAACTGGTGGAACAATACCAAAACTATGTCTTTACCATTGCCATGCGGGTGCTCAATTCACGGGAGGAAGCGGAAGAGGTAGCTCAGGATGTGTTTTTGAAGGTGTACAAAATGCTGGGCAGTTATCGGCAGGAGTCCAAATTTAGTTCCTGGCTATACGCCATCACTTACCGCACCGCTATTGACAATGCCCGCAAGAAAAAATTACCTTTGCAAAGCATTGAGTCGGGCAGTACTGCTTTCCAGGCACCGGATGTACACAGCAAAAGTCCGGCTGAACTGACCCAGGACAACGACCTCAAGCAACAGGTGCAGTCGGTCATCAATCGGCTAAAACCCAGTGACGCCAGCATCATTACGCTTTATTATTTGAATGAACAATCGGTACAAGAAATTGCCGAAATTACGGGTTTGAGTGTGACCAATGTCAAAACAAAATTGTTTCGTTTAAGAGAGCAGTTGCGCCAGGAATTGACGGCCAGCGCTTTGGATCAACACTAAAGGGCGATAAAAAATAAGTGTTTCATTTTGTCAAAGGATTAGATAAGTAAACGGTTCATTTTAAGTTTCTTATCTAAT
>JAIXOO010000206.1 GCA_027486765.1 Saprospiraceae bacterium | reverse complement strand
GCAAAAAAACCTTGGGGTATTCAGTGGAAAGTTTCAGACTACGATCCGGCATCACGGCGTGGTGATGCTGAAGCTATCGTCTAACTAACGCCTTGCTTACACTTAAAATCAGCGACACCTGCAAGTCTCTAAGCACAAAACCCCTAAGGTGTCTAAGGTGGTTCAATAATAAACTGGGCCCGAAGGGCCATTTAATTTGAACCACCTTAGGCACCTTAGAACACCTTAGTTCAGCAGCGAAGCTGCTTATTAACAGGCGTTTCGAAGTTAAGCTTCACCCTTAAACCAGAACAATTTAATGCGATGGGTAAACTTTCAAATGTGTTAATTCTACTGAGCATCTGCCTGGCTACCCGAGCCTCTGCCCAGACCAACTTTGCCGTGCCCCCTTTACCCGACCCCGCCGAACGTATGGCCAACTTGAAACGGGAATGGACCGCCTTGCAACAAAGTCCCCCTCAACTGGCCGTAAGGGACTGCTTCCTGTTTTTGCTCGATGCCCTCGATACCCAATTCCTAGAGCCACATCAAGTAGAATGGGTATTAAAACTGGTGCAAACCCGGATGGTTTCCAATCCCGCCGCGGGCAGAAGTTATGGCAACATCTTTTGGGGCTGGCACGAAACCGGAATCGACGTTGGCGACGGCAACAACATCGAATTTTGCATGCAGTACGGCCTGCCCATCAAATTGCTGTTTAATGACCGCCTCTCCCCCACAGCCCGAAAAACCCTCGACGAAATTTTCACCCTGGGCCTCAAAGGCGCCAGAAACCAGGTGGTACGCATTTCCTACACCAACATCTACCTGATGAAAATCTGGAATTTTGTGGCTTTTGGGCAAGTGTACCAGCAACCCGAGATGCTGGAAGAGGGCCGAAAGTATTTTGACCTTTGGCTGAATCATCTGGCGCGTTACGGCAACCGGGAATACGATAGCCCGACTTATTGTGGAGTTGACCTCGAATCCCTGTTGTTGCTTTGCCGCTTTTCCACCGATGCCGATATCCAGGCTAAGGCCAGAGCGGCGCTGCGTTTTTTTCTCGACGACCTTTCGGCACATTATCTGCCTCGCGCAGGCATTCTGGGCGGTGCGCACAGTCGCGATTACAACCGGGTGTTCAGCCGCGACTTGTTGGAGGAAAAATACTTTAATCCCCTGCTGGGCGGTCCCAATCGGAATGTGCATTTGTTTCACGAGTTGTGCTTGTCCACCTTGAAAGAAATTGGGCTTTCCACGGAGCAAAAAGGGTGGATGCAGCGCAAAAACCGCTTCATCGTGCAGCGCTGGGATAGTCTGGCGCATACCTTCGCCTGTGATTTTGTAGGCGATAAATTTTCCATGGGTTCTTCCAATCAGGCCTACAGTCCTGACGACAAACCCTTCGTGATCTACCTCAGCAGCAAACGCATCCCCGAAATGCCCAATATCGCTTTTGTGATGGAAGGCCGCAACGACCATTACGGCACCTGGTCGGCAGAAGGGATGGGCGAAAAAATGAAACATTTGATTCCTGCCAATTATCCCTCCAATGGCGGCTGGGGCAAAGCCCGCCACCTGATGCCTTTTATGCAATCCGCCCAAAACAAGGGCGAAATGGTCATGCTGGTATCCGGCAACAAAGACCACAATTGCATCTTCGAATACCTGAACTCTACCATTATTCTGCCCAATACTTTTGATGAAATCTGGCTGGGTAATCATCCAACTGCCGTGCCTGCACCAGGTGCCAAAACCGATTTTGACGGCACTCAAACCCTGTTCGCCCGCTTCGAAGACGTGGTGATTGCTTTCCGCTTCCTGTGGTCGAATGTGGAGCAAGCTGTGAGGCCCGCCCTGTACAACGATGGCTTCCAATTCATCGCTACCCGCGAAAAATTCCCACTGGAACACAACGCCGCCCTGCGCATCACCCTCCAGCATCCCGATGATGGAAAAGCCAATGTGGCCATGTGGTGGAAAGTGGTGGAGGGCATTAAAACGGATCGTGCTTTTGCTGCTTTCCGGCAGGAGGTTTTGCAAGCCGAAGTGGCAGTGAAAGCGGAAAATGGCTTGCTGGATGTGGCGGTGATGACCAAGGCGGGTAAACTGGGCCTTCGTGCAGATTTGGCCAACAAAAAACGCCTGGCCTATTACCATCCTCAACCTTTGCCCGCGGATTTTCTGCTGAATATTGATGGCGTAGAGATTGGAAAACCCATTTTGGAACAATTCAAGTCAGTGGTTAAAAGATGAGCACACTTATGCACAAGAGAAATTCCTGTTTGTTGTTTTGTCTATTGGGGCTGACAATCACCTGTCAAGTTTTTGCCCAGTCCAGCACCACCGTTTGGCTCGACGATTTACCCATCCAGACTTTTTCCGAAGGCCTGCGCCCGGTGGAAGCCAAGGCAAGTTATGCCAAAGACACCATTCGTATCCAGGGCCAGCGTTTTTTGCGTGGCATTGGGGGACAATCGCCGATGATTCTGGCTTTTTACCTCAACAAAAAAGCTACTCGTTTCACAGCTTTGATCGGCCCCGATGATAGCGGCAACCAGGATATTCCCTTGAGTTTTTACGTAGTGGCCGACCACAAAGTGCTCTTTGAAAAACTCGACATGAAACACGGCGATGCCCCCGTAAGCGTAGACGTCGACTTACGCGGCGTCGAGCGCTTTGGATTGCTGGTGACCGACAAGGTAGGAGGCTCCAACAACAAAAGAACTTACGCCAATTGGGCAAACGCCAAACTGGACATGTTGGACGGCAGCAAACCTGGATACCTTCCCAATGAGGATGAAAAATACATTTTAACGCCTGCTCCCGGCAAAAGCCCACGCATCAATTCTGCTAGAATATTCGGCGCTACGCCGGGCAATCCGGTTTTGTACACGATCGCTGCCACGGGCGAAAGGCCCATGCTTTTTTCAGCTACCCCTTTGCCCAAAGGTTTAAAACTCGATGCCAAAACCGGGATCATTTCCGGGCGGGTCGCTCAGGGTGGAAAGTATGAACTGACCTTAAGCGCCAAAAACAAATACGGTAAAGCCCAGCAAAAACTCCTGCTCAAAATCGGCGACACCATCGCCCTTACCCCGCCCATCGGCTGGAATGGCTGGAATTCCTGGGCACGGAATATTGATCAGGGCAAAGTCATCGCCTCCGCTGAAGCAATGGTCAGCAAGGGTTTGCGCGACCACGGCTGGACTTACATCAACATCGACGACGCCTGGCAAGGCATCCGCAGCGGGCCCGATACCGCTTTGCAAGCCAATGAAAAATTCCCCGACATCAAGGGCATGATGGATCGTATTCATGCTTTGGGTTTAAAAGTAGGCTTGTATTCCACCCCTTACATTGCCAGTTATGCTGGTTTCATTGGAGCTTCATCGGATTATCCGGCGGGAGGAGAAACCCAAAAACTGTTTGTCCCCAGCCGTCAGCCCTATAGCCGGATTGCCAAGTACCGTTTTGAGCGCAACGACGCCCGGCAAATGGCTGCCTGGGGGGCTGATTTTCTCAAATACGACTGGCGCATCGATGTAGTTTCGGCAGAACGGATGTCGGAGGCGCTGAAAAAATCGGGCCGGGACATTGTTTTTAGCATTTCCAACAATGCCCCTTTCGACAAGGTCAAGGACTGGAATCGGGTCACCAATATGTACCGCACCGGTCCCGACATCAAGGACAGTTGGACCAGTTTGTACCACACTTCTTTTACCCTGGATCGCTGGGCGCCTTTTTCCGGCCCCGGCCACTGGATGGACCCGGACATGATGATCCTGGGCGAGGTATCCATCGGCCCGATGATGCACCCGACCCGCTTGACGCCGGATGAGCAGTACAGCCACGTGAGCATCTTCAGCATTCTGGCTGCGCCCATGCTGATTGGTTGCCCCATTGAACAATTGGACGATTTTACCCTTAACTTGCTGAGCAACGACGAGGTAATTGCCATCAATCAGGATCCGCTGGGTAAGGCAGCGCGATTGGTTTTGGAGGAAGATGATGTACAAGTCTGGCTAAAACCACTGGAGGATGGCTCTTTTGCCGTAGGCTTATTCAACATTGCAGGTTATAGCAAAACGCCGGAATCCTACTTTCGTTGGGGCGATGAGCCGCAAAAAGTATTCACCCTCCATTTCGATAAGATTGGCCTTAAAGGCAGATATTTAGTGCGGGATGTTTGGCGACAAAAAGAAGTCGCGGAATATACCGGCTCATTCCAGGCAAATATTCCTTATCATGGGGTTATTCTGCTCAAATTTACACCCATCAAATAATTCAACATGCAAGTAAATGGCTACGGTGCCTTGAGCAAAACAGCTCCAATTGCACCCATTGATTTTGAAAGAAGAGAAGTCGGCGCGGACGATATTTTGGTCGACATCATGTATTGTGGGGTATGTCACTCCGACATCCACATGGCCAGAAGCGAGTGGGGACCCTCGGTTTATCCGATTGTACCCGGGCATGAAGTAGTAGGTCGGGTATCCGCAATTGGCAACAATGTCACCAAATTCAAAGTGGGCGATCTGGCTGGTGTAGCGGTTTTTGTTGATTCTTGCCGGACTTGCCCTTCCTGCCAAAGCGGGATGGAGCAGTATTGTGATGAAGGCATGACGCCGACCTACAATGGGTTTTACCGCGACGGCGTTACGCCGACCTTTGGTGGGTATTCTTCCAAGTATGTCATTGATGAAAAATACGCCCTGCACATCCCCTTTACCGATCAGTTGGAGGCCGTTGCGCCCTTGTTGTGTGCCGGGATCACGACGTATTCCCCACTGCGTTTTGCCGGAGTAGGCAAAGGGCACAAAGTAGCGGTACTGGGCCTGGGTGGATTGGGGCACATGGCCGTTAAATTTGCCGCGTCCTTTGGGGCAGAAGTAACCATGTTGAGCACCTCTCCCTCCAAAGAAGCCGATGCCAGACGCTTGGGCGCACAGCATTTTGTACTGACTACAGATGAAGCACAAATGAAACCGCTGAAAAATCATTTTGACTTCATTTTGAACACCGTTTCAGCCGTTCATGACCTCAACAGTTTTCTCGATTTGCTCAAAGTAGAGGGTAAAATGCTCTTGGTGGGTATTCCTCCTGAAGACCATAAGGTAGCGGCGGAAAAACTCATTTCGAAACGCCGCAGCATTGTCGGCTCCATGATTGGGGGCATCCAGGAAACCCAGGAAATGCTGGACTACTGCGCCGAGCTCAACATCGTTTCGGATGTGGAAGTCATCGCCATGAAAGACATCAATGAAGCCTACGACCGCATCCTCAAATCCGATGTAAAATACCGTTTTGTGATTGACATGAAAACACTTTAGAAACACCAAAAACCAATTAACCAACATCATGAAAACACGCAGGACTTTTATCAAAAATACCGCTACCGCCCTCGGCGGACTCGGGCTCATGGAGTTTTTACCCCTGGAAGCCATCGTCTCGATGCGCAAAGCTGTGGCGCCCAGTGACAAAATCAACGTTGGCCTCATTGGAGTCAAAAACCAGGGTTTCAACAACATTCGGGCTTTTTTGAAAATCAATGACGTCAACCTCATTGCCATTTGTGACGTAGACGACGCACAATTGGCCAAGCGCAAAGACGACCTGAGCAAAGCCGGAGTACCCAACCTGAAGTTGTACAAAGACTACCGCAAGATGCTCGAAGACAAAGATCTCGATGCGGTACTCGTGGCCACCCCCGATCACTGGCATTGCCTGCAACTCACCGATTCCCTTTCGGCGGGCAAACACGTGTACGTGGAAAAACCCGTCGCCAACTCCATCGGCGAAGCCAAAGCCATGATCCGTGCCACCGAAACCTCGGGCAAAGTGGTACAAGTCAACCAATGGCAGCGCAGCCAAAAGCACTTCAAGGACGCAATTGCTTTCGTCAAGTCCGGCCAACTCGGCCCGATCATCAATACCAAAACCTGGATGTACCGAGGCACACAACCTTTGCCAGTTGTAGCGAACAGCCCCGTACCCGAAGGTGTGGACTACAAAATGTGGCTCGGCCCCGCGCAAATGCGCGACTTCAACGCCAACCGCTTTCACTACGAATTCCGCTGGTTTTGGGATTACGCCGGCGG
>JAIXOO010000012.1 GCA_027486765.1 Saprospiraceae bacterium | reverse complement strand
GGTGGACGAATACAGGATGTGTTGTTGAAAAAACACTTCAAGATGGTGCACGGCAAGGATCGCAAAGACCGTAAAATTCCCTTGCACTTGTTGGAGGACAGCAAAAACCGCTTTGAGTACATCCTGCCAGTACAAGGTTTGCGCAATGGTGTCAACACTGCCGACTTGTACTTCGCCGCAGAGAAGGAAGGCAATTCCGTTACTTTCCGGGCGGATGCAGGCAATGGCCAGTATTTCGCACAGACTTACACTTTGACCACCAATTCCTACAAACTGGACTACGCGCTGGATTTCAAAGGAATGGATCAGGTATTTGCTTCCAACGCCAAAACGGTTGAACTGAAATGGGTGAATTATTTGGATAAAATTGAAAAATCTACCCAGTACGAACGCCAGTATTCTACACTGAATTTCAAACCAGTAGATGCCCGTTCCGGACGTTGCTCGCCCACCAAACAGTACTCCGAAAAGGACGCGGAAGGTGCACTGATTCAATGGATCGCGAACACCAACCAGTTTTTCAACAGTGCTTTGATGTCGGACAAAGGTTTTGCCAGTGCCAAAATGAGCAGCAAAAACCTTGCGGAAGAGTCGGAAGACTTAAAAGAGTTGGTTAGCAGCATTCAAATTCCATTCGGAGGTGGTAGCAATGAGCAATTTGCCATGCATTTCTACATCGGACCGAACGAATTTGACCGATTGCACAAAATGGGTTACAACATGTCAGACATTGTGCCCTTTGGTCAAAACATTTTGGGAACCATCAATCGTTGGGTGATTCGCAACTTATTCAGCTTCCTGACGGGCTTGTTCAGCAGCAAAGGGATTGTCATTTTGATGTTGACGCTGCTGGTTAAATTGATATTGTTTCCCTTGACCTATCGCATGATCTACTCTCAGTCGAAAATGACGGCCTTGAAGCCAGAAATCGACCGTTTGAAAGAACGCCACGGAGATGATCAGCAAAAGGTACAAATGGAGACCATGAAGATGTACCGCGAGTTTGGGGTAAATCCTCTGGGCGCTTGTTTCCCGATGTTGTTGCAATTGCCCATCTGGTTTGCCTTGTACCGCTTCTTCCCGGCATCGATTGAGTTCCGCCAGGCGAACTTCCTGTGGGCTGGTGACCTTTCTTCGTACGACGAGTTTTTCCAATTGCCTTTCAGCATTCCTTTTGGGTTTGGTGATCACATCAGTTTGTTTGCTCTCTTGTGGGTGTTGTCTACCTTGCTGTATACCTGGTACAACTCCAAAAACATGGATTTCTCCGCCCAACCGGCGATGTTGTACATGCAGTACATCATGCCAGTGATGTTCATGGGCTTTTTCAATAGTTCCGCTTCCGGTTTGTCAGCTTACATGCTTTTTAGTAACTTGTTGAACATTGGGCAAACCCTGGCTACCAAATCCTTCCTCATTGACGAGAAAAAGATCAAAGCTGGGATGGATGCCTACCGCAAAAAGCCCAAGAAAAAAAGTGGCTTTGGTGAACGAATGGAAACCATGCTGAAAGAACAGCAAAAATTGGCTGAGGAAAAAAACAAAGACAAAACCAAACCAGCGAAACGCAAATAATTTTTCATGGTTTAGAAGGTTTAGGGAGGTTTAGGAAGGTTGAGGCTGCCGCAGCGCCATTTTCAAAGTTGCTGCGGTAGCCTCAACCTTCCTAAACCTTCTCAACCTCCTCAACTTAAATAGTATAACATGTTACTTTTACAAGCAGCAACCGGAGCCCCGGGAATGGGTTACATGAACCTACTTTTTATCGGTTCCATGTTCTTGATCATGTACTTGTTCATGATCCGCCCACAGGCAAAAAAACAACGCGAACAAGCTAACTTTGGCAAAAACTTGTCCAAGAACGACGAGGTAGTGACCAACAGTGGGATGCTTGGACGCATCAGCAAAATTGAAGATGATGTGATTACCCTGGAGGTAGGCACCAAAGTATACGTTCGGGTATTGCGCAACGCTATTTCAAAGGAATTGACTGATGCCATTTATGGAGCAGGTAAAAAGCCGCAGGTGGTTACGACTACCGAAGAGTAACCTGATTCCTCGGGCACGGGAAGACCGGGCTATTCTAATGCAATGCATTGGAATAGCCCTCGTTTTTTGGGTAGGGGTGCGGATGTCTCAAACCTATGTGTCGACCAAAAAAATTGAACTCCATTTTTTACTGCCTCCCAATCAGGCTTTTCGTCAAGCACCGCCTCGAAATATGTCCATCCAGCTCAAGGGTCGGGGCTGGGACATGTTGTACGATTATTTGCTGGGGGCCAGAATCCATCTGACTTACGACCTTACCCAGCGCAGTAGCATTCGATTGGACGAAAAAAGGCTGCTCAATGACATCAGTGAGCATGTAAATGCGGATGATTTAAGTTTCTCCAATCTTACCCATACCGATATTCGCATCAGCCTGGAGCCTAAAATGCAAAAATGGGTGCCCATCCGCCCCATTTCTGATTTGAGTTATTTACCTGGCTATTACCTTTCTGGAAATGTAAAAGTTGCCCCTGACTCCATCCTGATTACCGGGCCTGCCTCCAAAATTGGCCCAACTTATGAATGGCCAACGGCTACATTGACTTTGAAAGATCTAAAGGATGATTACAAAGGTTTTGTGGAGCTAAAAACACCACCTGCAGAAATCAACTTAAACCTTCAGCGAGTAGATGTTCAGGTACCAGTAGAGCAGGTGACCGAAAAAACCTTGTTTGTGAAAATTCAGGTCAAGAATGCCGATCGGGAATACCGTTTGTTCCCCAGTCAGGTGCGCCTGACTTGTAATGTGGGGCTGAGTCACTTCAATTCGCTTCGCTCAGAGGATTTTAAAGCAGAGGTAGATTTGTCAAATGTTGAGCTACAGGAGGGCAACACTGTTCCGGTGATGGTGAACCTTCAGCCAACCATTGTGAGCAATGTGCGCTTTCTACCTAAGGTAGTGGAGTTCTATACGGTTAAAAAAGAAATCAATTAAGGAGACTGGGGTCCTTTTGTAACTCTTCAATCAGTTCTGCTTCCATTTCGAGATCAATTTCCACAATAACATCTTCTTCTTTCCATTTTTTAAATACACCCCTAATCTGTGAAGGCAACAAGCTCACTCGATGCCCCAACCAGGACTCTAAAGTAACCGCTAAAACCATGTACCCCTCCGTAACGCCAGGCAGTGGAACAGCAATACACATAAAAAACGGCAGAAATTTAGGTAAGTCTTTGAGCTGCTCCCGGGCTTGTTGCAATTCTTCGGCAGTAGGCCCATCTTTGGATCTGGAGCGAATGATTTTACCTCTCCCATGTTTCACGAAAGTTTTGACCATTTGCTTGGTTTCGACCCCTTCCATCCAGAAGGCCCAGAGCATCATTTTTGGGAAACGGGCAATTTTGCGTAATCTCATAGGAAATAGAGGTATGGTGTGATTAGGGGAGCAACAC
The DNA here is from genome assembly GCA_027486765.1 of Saprospiraceae bacterium. Classification (GTDB taxonomy): domain Bacteria; phylum Bacteroidota; class Bacteroidia; order Chitinophagales; family Saprospiraceae; genus Haliscomenobacter. Next base: position 6,032 of record JAIXOO010000012.1, on the reverse strand, counting down.
AAAATTACGGTAAAATGGTTCCAGTTGCAATTAAATCGACTACGGCAACCACAAATCCGATGTAGGGGCGACCCTTGCGGTCGCCCATCATTTTCGGCCGCAGGCCGCGTACGTTCAAGAGGGCGACCGCAAGGGTCGCCCCTACGGTTATTTGTTCCCCGCGTTTTCTTTTTCCTTTTTGTTCATTTCGATGATCTTATCCATCACATCTTCCAACTGATCGGCGGGAACTTGCTTGGAAATGATCTCTTTTTTGTTGTCCAAAATGTACATCTGCGGGGTGGTTTCCACATTGTACTGGACATAATAACGCCCCGTTGGGTCAAAGGCATTGTACCAGCCGGTCAGGCCGTTTTCTTGGATGTACTTGAGGCATTCGGGTTGATCCTGGGCAGGTTTTACGCAGATGGCTACCAGGGTGATGCCTTTGTCTTTGAATTTTTCAAAGAATTTTTTCATCGCGGGCATCGATTCTTTGCAGTGGCCACAATCGTAGCGCCAGAAGTAAAGCAGGGTATATTCTGACTTCAGCTGGCTCAACATGGTCCGGGCACCATTGCGTTCGAGTACGATGTCTGGTGCTGTTTTGCCGATGAGCAGTGGCTTGAGCTTTTTGGCATTGTCCACAATTTTTTTCACCTGATCCTGGTTGGCCCAGTTGGCTTGCCCTGTAGCGTAGTATTTTTCGGACATGTGTACATACACTGCGTCCATACCTACGAACTTGGATGCGGCAAAGCTGTTCAAAAAGTGAATCAGGTAGAACTTAAATGCTTCCTCAGCTGGTCGCAGGCGCTCCAACACCGTATCAATGGCTATACTGATCGAATCGGGGTGTTGTACGCTGAGTTTGTTGACGTAATTATCGAGGCGTTGGAACAAAAATGGAGTGCGCAGCATGCGGTTGTCGCTCAAATTGAGGTTGTCAAAAAAGTGCTTGCGCGTCCACAACCACAATTGGCGATTTTTTTCTTCTTCAGGTAAACTGTCGAATGATTTTGGGGTTTCCAAATTCACGTTGGCATTGATGATTGCTGCAGCAAAAGTACCTTTGTTTTTGACTACGTAGTCTTTCTGGTATTTTTCCACATCCTCATTCAGCTTGTCCATTTTTTTCTGAGCAGCATCTTTGGCCGCCTGATTGCCTTTGGCATCGCTAATTTCCTTGCCAAGGGCTTCTGCTTCAGGGCGTTTGGCGTTCAGGTAATTGACGTAGTCGTAGAACAAGCTGTTTTCTTTGCTGCCCTCAAACTTGACATTTTCACCCGGTTTGTCTTTGGTTGTACGCACAAAAAAGGATTGCTCCTTGTCGGTCACCAGGATTTGGAAAAAGTCGTTGTTGGGGGGGAGAACGATAATGTACATCCCACCTTTCAGCGCTTCCGTACCGCTGAACACAAATTCTCCTTTGGCATCCACCAAGGCCGTGTCCATCACATACTGCTTGTCGCCCATGTAGTAACCCAAGAAGAGTTGTTTTTCGGTAAAACCATCAATTTTTACCCGGATTTGATAAGCGTTTTTGGCCGTTGTCTGAGCAAATGCACTCGTGATCAAAAGGCTGGCAAAAAGTGAAAGAAAGTATTTTTTCATCTTGTCTATGAATTAATGCTGTTCAAACAATGTGAGGTGATAAAGGGTTTTTATGTGTTGATTACAACTTGCTTTTTTTACGGAGTTCAATGATTTGGTCCACGACTTCCTCCATTTTTTCATCCACGATTTGTTTGCCGATGATGACTTTGTTGCGGTCCATCAAATAAACCTGCGGAGTTGATTCTACGTTGTAGGTTTTGATGTACGCCAATTTGGGATCATAGACGTGCAGCCAGGATCCCAAACCATTTTCGTCCACATACTTCCAACAAGCTGGGATTTCGTTTTCAGTAACGTGGCAAAGCGCCACCAATTTTACCCCCTTGCTTTTAAACTTGTCATTGAACTTTTTCCAATACGGCACCGAATGTTTGCAATGCCCACAATCGTAAGCCCAAATGACCAGCAAGGTATATTCAGATTCCAATTCGTGTAGGTTGAAAGTTTTGCCCTGGCGATCTTTTAAGGCCAGATTGGGCGCTACTTTGCCAATCAACAAGGGCTTTTGTTTGTGGGCCATTTGGATCAACTTGTTTTGTTGCTCCACGTTGGCCAGTTTGACTTGGCCCGTTTCCAGGTAGGTTTCCACTAGGTGCACAAACACGGCATCCATGCCCATCACTTTGGGCTGCAAATACTGCCGCAAGAGCAACACGGTGTAATATTCAAAAGCTTCTGGATTGGGCCGCAATTGATTCAAGACAAAATCGATGCCCACTTTTAGCGAATCGGGGTGCTGAAAGAGCAACTCGTTGACGTACGTTGTAATGGCCTGGTAATAATGCGGCGTGCGCAAGAGCCGAAACTCTTGCAAGGGCACGTTGTCAAAACAATGCTTGCGGGCATAATACCAGGTTTTATACATTTTTTCTTGGTCGGTACCGGTAAAATTGGGGTAGCGAATGGGTAAACTGGCTTTAATGACCAAAGCGGTATAGGTGCTACGGTTTTCGCTCAAAAATTGTTGCAGGTAATTTTGCACGGTTGAGTCCGCCTTGAGTAAGTCCTGTTTAAGCTTTTCCTTTTTGGGGCCTTCAGCACTGCGTTTGTACTGCGCGCGAAGGGTATCTAGCTTGGGGTTGTTTTCACTGACGTAGTGGATGTAATTTTGAAACAGCTCATTTTCTTTGGAGCCAACAAATTTCAAACTCGCAAAGGGGCTGTCCTTTTTGGTCAGGACACTGAATTGTTGTTCTTTTTCCGAAACAATGATATCGATGCCCACATTACTCGGCATCATCACCAGGGTATAAATGCCTGGAATCAAAGCAGTAGCACCACTAAAGGTATAAGTCCCATCTGCTCCCATCTTGACGGTATCCTTGATGTATTGTTGATTCCCAAAGTAGTAAGTCAGGGTCAATTTGCGTTCCCGATAGCCATCAATCTTCACTTTGATGTTGTATCCCGCACTGGCGAATATGCTCAGTGTGTGAAAACAGATAAGAACCAGCGTTGTAAATGCTATTTTCATGGATACAGATTGATTTGTAGTGGGGCAAAAATAAGTGTTCCTTTTTCCTGAGCCAAAAGATTAGATAAGTCACTTGAAATGAAACATTTACTTATCTAATCTTTTTAGCAAAAGGAACACTTATTTTTTTATTGCCCCTTTTGGGACGAAGGTATAAAACCCTGGTTACATCCTCCGAAGGACAAAATTCGCAACTCTTTTGTAATTGCTTCCTGTTGACGTCAAAATTAACGAGTGCTTAACAGAATTAAGTGTGGAAAGAGTACTTAGGACTGCATTTTTAGGATAACTCTGGCACCGCTTCCCGGGGCGTTTTCAAACTGCAAGGCAATTCCCAATTTTTGGGCAAAATCATGCACTACCTGTAAGCCAAATCCGCTGAGGAAAATTTCATTTTGGGCTTCATTTGAACTGCTGAGGATACTTGCCGGAAATCCAGGGCCGTTGTCGCTTATACTCAGGTATTTTTTTCCTTCCACACTTTCGGCCTTCCAGCTGATTTTTCCGTCGTTTTGTTTTTTTAGCGCTTTGCTGGCATTGGAACTGAGGTTTTGAAGCACAATCCAGAGATAGTTGGGGTCGGTATGGATCACAAAATCCTCGGGACACTCGAATTCCCAGCTTAGTTGATCTTGCACAGAAAAAGTAGCCTCTAAACGTCGAAAAAGCTCAATTACTAAAACCTCCTGCAACTCCACGCTGGCTTGATTCATTTGTTCTTTGCTCCAGAGTAGCATGTTTTCGAGGTTTTCCAGGAGTACTTCGGTATTGGTGGTGATCCTGGCCTGATTTTGGGCGGCCATTTCTGGGGTCAACAGATCAGGCGCATTTTTTTGCAAATGCAACAAGCTGATCAAATTGCTCAATGGGTGCCGCAAATCATGGCTCAATACTGCCAGTAGTTGGGCTTTTTGCCGATTGGCGCGATCCAGGGATTGGTTGAGGTCGAGCAGTTTTTGATTGGATTTGCGGCGAATCTGACTCAAACGGTAAAACAAAAAGGCGATCAGTACCATCAAAAGACTCCCCAGGGCAAAAGCCAACTGGATTTTGCGCTGATTGCTGATGGTGAGTTTTTGGATGGCAATTTCAGTGTCTTTTTTTTCGAGGAAAAAATTGCTTTCGGCTTCGGCCAGTTTGTTTTTGCTTTCCTGGGAGTAGATTGAATCGTATTGTTCGTGGTATTTATACAAGGCCTGATAAGCAACAGGGTAGTTGCTTTTGGCTGCTTCCAGTTCTGCGTTTAGCCCAAGTAAAAAATGTTGATTGCCATGATCCTGGGCCGAATCTGCCCGAGCCTTTGCTAGTTGAAAATATTTCGTGGCTTTTTCCAATGCCAGCTTTCGGAAAGCAGGGTTGTGTTTTGCACTATCCAAAAAAGACCAACCAATGTTGCCCAGGTTGGTGATCGACAATTGGTGTGCGGGAAAAGTTTGATCCCAAATGGCCTGCGCTTTGAGTTGGAGTTGAAGCCTTGTACGCAATTGTTTGATCAGAAGTGCCTGGTTTTGATAAATCTCAGCCATTTTGGTTGGTCTGTCCGAGAAATGCAACAGATCAATGGCTTTTTGATAGTATAGTATGGCTTTAACTGTATCCCCGGTTAGTTGGAATTTGTTGGCTATACTCGCATGCGTAGAGGCGATACCCAGGGTGTCGCCAATCTCCTGGTATTTGCGGAGCGCTTGACGAGAATAAGATAATGCTTTATCAAAGTGGTTTTGATCAAAATAAACGATTGCGATATTTTCCAAGATAATGGGTAGCAAAGCGTTGGATTTGGACTGCTCAGCAATCCTCAATGCTTTCAAGTAATTTTGTAGCGCTTGGGTGTGTTGGCCTTGCCTTAAGTTAAGAGTACCTAATGAACTGTAAGAACTGGCAATATTGATTGAATCCTGATTCTGTTGATGGACTTTCAGTTCTTTGATGATGTAGGGTTTTGCTTTGGCATATTCTGCATTGTCGGTATATATCCTGCCAAATAGACCATTAAAAACACCAATTCCTTTAGACCAACCCATTTTTTTCACCTGCTTCATGCCCAGGTTTGTATAGTAAAGGGCTTTTTCAGGCTGGTTGGGAAACTGTTCTACTATGGCTTTGTACAAACGTGCACGTGCAGTATCGTTTTTTGTTTGGGGCAAAAGCTGGATCAGTGAATCTGCAGTACTTTGAGCAGGAATGGCCCAAACGCAAGTAAACCATAACAATAGAAAGAGCAAAAAACGAATGGGCATAGGTTGATTTTTTAGACTCAAAAGGAAAGATTCTGCTTGTATTTCCTGCCAATGGGCAAGGAAATGCCCCGCACCACAATTTCCGAAGCCCCTATTTTTTCAATAAACAACTTCTGAATCGCATAACTGCGGTGAATGCGGGTGAAATGACCAAACTCGGGCATCGACAACATGCTGCCAAGGGTAGACAAAACACAATGGTTTTTCTGGGGTGTCACTATTTTAGTGTAATCACCCAGGGCCTCCAGGTACAACACATCCTTGAAGTTGATGCGTTGCTGTTCGTGGCCTTCTTTGATGAAAAAACTTTCCGAGCCGATAAACTGGTCGAATAAGCCCGATTTTTCCTTTAGCAAAAAATGCTCTTGCAAACGGGTTACGCAGCGCTCAAAACGTTCTGATTTTAGAGGTTTTACCAAAAAATCGAAAGCGGAGCTTTCGTAGCTATCCAAAGCATATTCAGGGTGGGCGGTGATAAAAACACAGAGGGGCTTGGGGTCGAGGCTTTGCCAAAACTCCAGGCCGGATTGTACGGGCATGTCGATGTCCAAAAAAAGGACTTCAACCTGGTTTTTTTGCAAAAATTGAGTGGCATCAAGACTGGAAGAAAAGGTGCCCAGCAAATCCAAAAACGGCACCTTACGTACCATCGATACATTCATCAGCAAGTCTACAGTGTCGTCGTCTACAATGATACAAGTGTGTTTGAGCATGTTTCTCCT
>JAIXOO010000511.1 GCA_027486765.1 Saprospiraceae bacterium | reverse complement strand
TGTGGGCTACTCTGTACATTGCCCAAACAATCCCGAATCCCCGCTGCCAGCGTCAAGGTATAGGCCTTGGCATTTTGTAGCGGCGTATTCAAAATCAAACGCAAGGTCGTTTTGTTGTTTTGCAAAACGGCATCTAAGGGACTGATGCCATCCGTAAGGGCGTAATATTTCAGGTCTTCGGCAGTTTCGGGGTCTAGTGGCTCATCAAAAGTCAACAACAATTCTTGAGCGCTGAGTGAAACAGCAGTGATCAGACGAGGTCCGCTGCGGTCGCTGATTTGGTTGTTGATAGAGTTGATTCTTCCCGGCGTACCACCTATAGGATCCACACTTGCGCGCCAGTTGCCGGGACAATCACTGGCGGCGTTGGCGCTGATGAGCTCTAGGGCCCAGCCGCCTTGGGCTTTGTCTTCATCACGGTACCAATCGATGTCATAGTTGACCAGGCTCACGACAAGTCCTGTTGTGGTTCTTACACTTACGTCATCGCCAGCATTGGTCAGCGCGGGGAAACCACTTACTCCTTGCACCGGGCCAAAAGGTTGAAATCCAGTCACGTTCTCCGGAGCACAAAGGATTAAAAATGTATTGGGTAAAAATAAGCCTGTACCGACCCGTACCGGAGTGCCTCCGTTGGAGATCTGCAATTCATCCAGGGCAATTACCTTGGTGCTGTTATTCCACAATTCGAGGTATTCCACAGCCGGCAATTTCCCCAAGGCAGGCGTGGGGTCAGCCATAATTTCACTGATCAGAATGTCTCCTTCAGCAGCTTTGCCAATTTCCAAATAGGTAAATTTGGCAGATTGAACTCCCGCAACATTGCCAGCAGCATCGCGAATGCCGGTAACCGTGCAGGTATATTCCGTCAGGTTTTGCATTTTTCCGCTGAGGCTCAAAATGATGTTGTTCGGATTACCCGCATCGCGCTGGGCGCCGCTGACGCTTCCCGCAGCGGGGTTGAGGTCGTAGTGGTTAAGCTCAGTAGCTGTATTGGCATCCACAATTTCGTTGAAACGCAGGGTGATGCGCTGGTCGTTTTGGGCTTCAACCCCTAATAATACAGGAGGGGTACGATCACTAAACAAGGGGTCGATCAGAATATCGTCCAATGAAAAAGACTTGTTGCGGGTAGCCGTGTACCGACAAATCCAGCCAAAATGGGTGCCAGAAGTATAGGTTTGATCCTGGACATTGCCTTCGGCTCCAAAGTTTCGGCCTCCTGTATAATCCGCCTCCAGCGTCCACAAGCCCGCAGAACTTCTTTTGACCCGCACCCGTACATTGACGGTGGCCGTACCAACTCCGCCAGCCCGTCCATTCAACAGTACCGTTATATTGTTGCCATCTTGTCGGCACAATTGTAGCGCATCTAAATCCCCATTGATCCCACCAACCTGGATAAAATAACCATTAAGCGCCTGACTCAAATTGCTTTGACTAGCCGACAGATAAATCCTCGGATAATTGGTGGTGGAAGGTGAAAAGGTCAAATTGCTTAGAAACTCCCAGGTAGTAGCCGCATCTGATGTTGTCGCTGCTGGCAGGAATAAATAGGTTAGATTGGTAGCCGCAGGATTGTTGTCATTCAACTGCAAAGCACCATTTACCACTGCAAACTTGCTGGAATCTCCACTCCAACCCTGAAAAGTGCCGTTGGAGAAGTCTATACTCAGCTGTGCGTGCAAAAAACTAGCAAAACAGCACAGAATAGGAAAAAATATTGTGGCTTTCATGTGTTCAAAGGTAGCAATAAAGATACAATGCACTTATATTTGCCCCACTATTTAGCCGCCCTAGCCTGCACAATTTTTTCTTCAATTTTTAAACATTTGTGAACATGAGAGTAGCAGTAGTCGGTGTAACCGGTATGGTTGGTGGTGTGATGATCAAAGTGTTGGAAGAGCATAAATTTCCAATTACAGAATTCATCCCGGTTGCTTCAGAACGTTCGGTAGGCAAAGAAGTCGTCTACAACGGGAGCAAATACACCATTATTGGTATGGAGGAAGCGGTGGCTATTCGTCCCGACATCGCCATTTTTTCAGCTGGGGGAGGCACTTCCCTGGAGTGGGCACCCAAGTTCGCTGAGGTTGGTACAACCGTTATCGATAACTCTTCAGCTTGGCGGATGGATCCTTCCAAAAAATTGATCGTCCCTGAGATCAATGCCAATACCTTGACCCCGGAAGATAAAATCATTGCCAATCCCAATTGCTCGACCATTCAAATGGTCTTGACTTTGGCACCGCTGCACAAAAAATACGGCATCAAGCGGATTGTGGTTTCTACTTATCAATCCATTACTGGTACAGGTATGAAAGCGGTGAAACAATACCAAATGGAGCGCAAGGGCTTCCAGGCCGATGAAATGGCTTATGCTTACCCGATTTTTGAAAACTGTATCCCTCATTGCGATTCTTTCTTGGACAATGATTACACCAAGGAAGAAATGAAGTTGGTGAACGAAACCCGGAAAATTTTGGGCGACCAAAGCATCGCCATTACGTCCACCACCGTGAGGGTACCCGTATTGGGGGGCCACAGCGAATCGGTCAACCTGGAGTTCAACCAACCTTTTGAAGTAGCCGACATCAGAAAGATGCTCAGTGAAACACCAGGGATAATTGTGCAAGACAATCCTGCTAAAAACGAATACCCTATGCCCATGTTGGCCAAAGACCGCGATGAGGTATTTGTAGGCCGAATCCGCCGCGACGAGTCGATTGAGAATGGGTTGAATCTGTGGATTGTAGCCGATAACCTGCGCAAAGGTGCAGCTACCAACGCCGTACAAATTGCCGAATACCTGGCTGCCCACAATTTGGTTGGGCAATCGGTAGTTACGGCGTAATACAACTGTAGAGACGCACCGCTGTGCGTCTTTCCGCCAACAAATCGAATGCAGAGACGCACAGCTGTGCGTCTCTACAATTGTGATTAATCGCGTCTCTACTAGTTAATACTAAAAAAAATGCTATTTTTGATTTAATAAACGGAATCCATTATCCGTTTTTTACGAACAATGTATATCATGAAAATTTCGACCTATTTCGGAATTAATTGATAATCAGCAAATTTGTCGCCAGTTTATGAAGACCAAGCTCGTACTTTGGGGTACTAACGCACAGAATGAACGATTGTTAATTGCCCTTGAATTGATGCCGGAAGAAAATAAAGTGAAAGCTTTTACCTTCCCGGAGCAAATCGCCACCGAAGAGTTCAGCCAACTGATGCTCAAAGAATGGAGAGATGGCAATGCAGTAGAATTTCCGGACGGCTTTTCTGTAGAGGAAAGGGAACTCACGCTCAGCGGTAGCATTTTGCCCGATGGAGTTAAAGCTGAACGTGAAGACATTGTCCAACGCGCTCAAACCGAGTGGCACTTCATCGTGCTGTCTTCTCGCCTTTATCATACTTACCATTCCGAATTGGGTGAATTCAAGGATCGCATCGAAAAAGCGCTGCGCTTTGAATCCAGCCTCTGGGATGAGCTAAAAGGCTTCTGGGACAAAGTTCAGGTACAGGTTCGTGACCGCAACCTCTTCCGCGAACATGCCGATGCCCTGCGCGACCGCACCAATGAGTTGTTCACTTCTCTCAAGGAACTGCGTGGTAAACTGGACGAAGAATTCGAACGCCTTTCTAAAGATAATTTCGAACGTTTCAACCAAATGTTGACCGACGTTGAAAAAAAGGTCAGCGACGGTTTGCGTTTACAGCCTCTTTTTGATGACCTCAAAGAGATGCAGCGCAAATTCCGCGAAGCCAAATTGACCAAAGATCACCGCACCAAAATTTGGGATCGCCTGGACAATGCGTTCAAAGTCATCAAAGAAAAACGCTTCGGTACCAGCACACCTGCTGGAGAAACTGGCGCTCCTGGAACGGGTGATGATCGCTCCCCCGGCGAACGCCTCAGCCGTCGTTACGAGGGTTTGATGTCGGCCATTGACAAAATGGAGAAATCCATCAAACGGGATGAAGACGATTTGGATTTCCAAAAACGCAAAGTTGCCTCAACTGACGGCCAATTGGAAGCGCAGATTCGCCAGGCCAAAATCCTGATGATCGAAGAACGTATCCGTTCCAAACGGGAGAAATTGGGCGAAATGACCCAAACCCGGGAAGAACTCGATCGCCGCGTAGAATCGCAAAAAGATCGCGACGCTAAAAAAGCCGAGCAAGATAAAATACATGAAGCCAAACGTGCTGCCGAAGAGAAAATCAAATCGGAAATCAAAGCAGCAGCCGATGCCCGCAAAGAAGACGATGACAAATTGTCTAAAGCCGCTGAGCAACTCAAGGTAGAAAAAGGCGCTCCGACCACCAAAGCAGAAGATGCACCAGCAAGTCCTAAAGAAGAATCACTACTCGACGCTGTAATCACTACGGTAGGAGATTCAATGACCGATATGGTGGATACCATTAAAGCAGTAGGGGAAGTAGTAGGCGATAAAATTGGGGATTTGGTTGAAGACCTCAAAGAGGCTTGGGAACAATCCGCTGAAGCTGAAGCCGAGGCAGAAACCAAAACTGAGCCCAGCGCGGAAGTTGTAGAAACAGCTGCTGACGTGGTTGAGGAACCTACAACCAAAATCGCCGAGGAAGTTGAAGCAATCAAAACCGAGGCAGTTGTGGCTGTTGAAGAAACTGTTGCTGAAGTCGAAGCAGCCGCTGCTCCCGACGAAACTCCAGTTCCTGAGGAGGATGCGACTAGTGAACCCGAAGAATCCGAGAAAAAGGACTCAAACGAATAACGATTTTTTTTACCCTGTACTGACAAAAAAAGCGACCGCGCTGCCAGAAAATGGCAACGCGGTCGTTTTTTTTTATTTTTTTTTGCTTTTTTTTGACCGTTTACCCCCCAAAAACCTCCTTTTGCCAAAAGAAAAAATTCTTTTTTCTTATCCAAAAAAATTATTATTCTCACAATATGTCATTA
>JAIXOO010000122.1 GCA_027486765.1 Saprospiraceae bacterium | reverse complement strand
GTCAATACTTCCGGCAAACTCCAGCCCAACAGCGCCACAAAAGCATAAGCAAAGTAAGGCATCAGGTAGCAAGTCAAGGTACTCGATCCAGCCGGAGCAATGAGGCCCGCCCACTTGGTACGCCCCTTTACATCCGCAATGAAATGCAGCAGCACAAAGGCCAGGATGCTGATCCCGGCGCAGATGCTCGTCCAGGAAGGTGTGGCGCGAATTTTGGAGATGCCCCATTCGGGGCGGGTGGCGAAACCAAAAGTAATCAGCAGGATGGCCAATCCAATCAAACTCGGAATCAGTAATTTCAATTGATTTTTGGCCGCCAGGTGGCTATAAATCACTGTGGTTAATACGCCTAGCAGCACACTGGCGTGATTGGATGCGCTGATCACCAATTGGAAATCGAAACCAAGCAGTCGAACAAATTCGTTGACATTGAGCAGCAACAGCACGATGCAGGCTACGGCCAACCACCACACTTTATCTCCAATCCACAGGTAAAGCAGCGCAACCAGCAAATACGCCCAGCCAATCAAACCCAAAATGCCCCACCAATGGATCATCATCCAATTGCCCGACGCACCCTGGTAAATGGATGCCAAAAAGGCCAAGATGAGGCAACCCAAAATTTTGAGCAAAACAGTCGGCACTACGCCAAAGACCATCGGACTGCGGTAATTGTTCCAAATAAGCACAAAGGCCAGTGCCATCAAAATTTGCCAATATTCTTTGCGGATCAGCAATTGGGCCGCATCGATGTTTTCCAGGTTGACCATGAACAAGCCCATGAGCAACAAAGCGAAGCTTCTGCTGAGAATGTGCAGCATCACCGCAATTTTGGATGCTCCTTTTTCCAACCTCGCCTTCAGCGCGTGGGGAATGGACAGGCCTACAATGAATAAAAAAGCTGGAAACACCACATCGGACAAGCCCATTCCATCCTCCTCGGCGGCGGTATGCAGTAGCCAACGGGGAACGTTGGTCAAACTCCAGAGGTCGTTGACGAAAATCATGAGTAGCATGGTTATTGCACGGAGGATATCGATGGAGGGTAGGCGCTGGTTTTTCATGGTTAAAAATAAAAAAAATGGGGGGAAATGAGGATGGATCATGGGATTTTGGCTACTTGGATTCTAATGTGTTCACCCCATAGAGCTGGTCTTTTCGCAACATCAATGCCCCCAACACGCCCAGTGCTATGGTCATAATTAGCACCATTACATCTCGATTGATCGTTCCAACCGACAACTCCAGATTACCCACAACCCCTTCCTGGATTGAATTCAAAGCAGCATGAGCCAGCGCTGCTGGAATAAAGCTTCGACAGCGCAAAGTCAGCCATCCCCAAAAAAAAGACAAAGCTACCAAACGGATTGGTGCCAGGATAAACGTGCCCAAAACAGGGTATTCCGGCTCGTTGTGCCCGGCTAAAAAAACCGGCAAATGCCAGAAAGACCAGATTAACCCAGTCAGGAAGAGCGCTTTGTTCACACCCAGTTTCTCAATCAAGACATTTTGCAAAAAGCCTCGCCAGGCGAACTCTTCACCGGCAGCAACAATGCCATTTAAAAGCGCAAAAACCAAAGCAGTTGCCAGTCCATTGCCTAAAAAAAACAACCAGTTTTGCTGTCCTTTTCCCAATACCCAGGGCCCCCCCAGTATTTCTACCCCCTGTCCTGAAAAATGAAACCAGGGATGTGTTCCCCAATTCAATTGTAAAACCATAAAAACGGTTCCAAAGGCAAGTACACAGTGACTAACAATGCTCCAAAAAGACATGGACAGTAGCTGGCGATTGGGTTTAAGCAACAAGTATGGCCTCCATTCAGGGTTGCGCCGCAAGAACCATAGGGTAATTATAGTGGGGGTCAGCATGGTGCCAGCTAGCAGCCACACTCGGGCATCCTCAAGCTTCAAGACTTTAGTGGTATAAATGCTCAACAGTTGAATCGTCCAACTTATAGCATAAAGCGTAAGTACGTAACGATTAATGGATTTGGTATTCATTGCTTTTTTTGCACAAAAATGCACACCCGGAGTAAGTCAGTCGACCCATCTTGACAGATGAACCCACTAATCCATCGCTATGGCTTGCTTTTTTAAAAATACTGAAGGCGACTCTTGGGTAACCTTTTTGAAATTTCGGTTGAATGATGCTTTGGAATTGAATCCGCTTTGATGAGCCAAAGCAAGAAGGGTATATTTTTGATTTTCGGGCAAGGCCACCAAGCGTTTGAACTCTTCCACCCTCAGCGCATTGATGTAATCATAAAAGTTGGCCCCGAGTTCATCATTGAGGACTTGAGAGAGGTAATTGGGATGGGTGTGTAGTTGTGAAGCCAGTTCACTAAGGGTTAATTCCGGGTTTAAAAACGGTTTTTCTTGCGCCATGAGTTCCAACAATTGTTGCTGTAGAGCTTGAATCCCAAGGGCATTAAGCCCGGAATTGCTGTATTTTTTTTTGTCTTTTTGCGGCACTAAAGCTGGGGCCTGATCTTCCTCGGGATGCTCGCGATTGGTGAATACTCCAACTTTTTTGATGCCAAAGTAGCCCATCAGGATCACCATACAACTCAGCGCTCCAAAGATGTAAACCCTCACTTCCGTCAACAGGGCAATCAGCCACGCTCCAATCAATGTGCAAAAAATGATGTTGATCCAAGCCAATTGTTGTCGATCACGAGCAGAAAGCGCTTGTTTCAAACTAATTTTATAGGTGTTTAACTCCTTTTGAATGAGATAGGCATAAGCAGCAGTGGTCAGTGCCATAAAAGTAATCAGTAACCTGGACAAGGTCATAAAAACAACCCCACGTCTGATTAAATCAATTTTATAGCTTGTACTGGCCAAAAATAATGGCATCAACAGCAAATAGATCAGAATGGGCAAAAAAAAGTGCATCAACAAAAGCCGGGCATTCAATTTTTTAGGCCTGATCAGGGCCAAAACGTAGCAGTAAAACAGGGGGTTATGCAGAAAAGGCATTGGGACATCTAAACCCAATAAGTGAGGGTAGTCAAGCAAATCATGAGTAAAAGTGAAATAAAAAAAAGAGGTATGGCACCCCATAATCATCAACCAAATACCCAAAGTCAGATCAGCCTTGGAGCGGCCTCTTTTAAACAATGACAATAGGGCGAGAAAAAACGCCAAGAAAATGCCAATGCTATAGATCATCTGTTTTTTCTTCTGTTTTAATCCTCATGCCTGGACGCGTTTCGACCAATGTCTGTGCCAAGAATTTGTCCAAAATTAATGTTTTTAAGGGTAGAATGAAAATTTAAGGTATTCGCGTCACTGCGTGGCCCGCGGGTACAAGTGTTCATCAGCACAAGTCTTTTCGAAACTGAGCAAAAACAGCGCGCTACCCGCTAGTGTGGGTTGGTTTTTAAAGATTAACAACTCATTTTCTTTTGATTACACACGTCTGAAGACGTGCGGATAATGGTACAAGTCTGGATACTTGTACCAGTGGTGACCTGTACCAGCGGTGACTTGTACCAGCGGTAGCGCGATGTTTTCGGTTGATCTTAAAGAGTTTAGGCTTACGTAACACTTGTACCAGCGGAGATATTGAATATAATGAAAAATGAAAAGTGGGCTACCGCAGCAGCTCTGACATCCAATGCAGAACAAGCCGCTGCGGTAGCCCACTTTTCACTTTTCACTTTTCACTTTTCACTCCCTACGGTTTTATCTCATCCATCAAACAACTCGTGCCCCCATTGGCCAGGGACAAACCTTTCAAACGTTGAATGATGATCAGCATTTTTTCGCGGTTGATCTGGAAGCGCTGAATCAAGGCTGCCAGGTCTTTTGAACTAAGGGTGGTATGGTCTTTTCCTGCAATCTCGTTGTAGGTATTCACCGTGCGGATGAAATCTTCCCGATCTTGTTTCACCGAAGCAAACATCATGGGCGAAATCGCAGTGGAATCCTTATTGGCTTTGATGTAGGTGTTGAGGCCGTTCATGATGTTTTCAAAACACTCGAGTTTGCTGTAGTAGCCCGCTGAAATATCCTTGTATTGGCGGATGTTTTGCTCGTAGGTAGCGTTTTCGATGGCAGTGATCTTCTCCCCTACCCTTTGGCCACAAATCTGGCAAGTCGGATACACCTGGCTGGCGCGGGTCAGCAACCAACTCTTTTTGGATTCCATGTCGAGGCGGGGATCAGGTGAAAAATCGGCTTCAAACAAGGCCGTTTCCATCTCTTTGAGCTTCCGCAAAGCCAGTTCATAGGTTTCCAAAGCCTGGATTTCTTTAGGCAGTTTACCTTGGTTTTCAATCTGTTTTACCCGATCGCGGTAATAATCCAACATTTCGATGTCTTCGTAAATTTGGCGCGGAGAGCGGTTGGCATAATTGTAAGAACCGGGATTGTTGAGCAGGTAGGCTGCTACCGTCCGCGCTTTTTGCATCAGCTCGGTGCCAAACCACAGGTCGACGTCATTGTTCACGTTGCTGTACAAGCGGGTGTATTTCTCCCGAATGATGGGCTCCTGTTTCACCAGTTTGCTCAATTCTTCCTTGCGCAGTTCATTGACGTGGAAATACAACTCGATCACTTTGGAATAAGCCAACCAGTCGGGGTATTTGGTATTGAGGCTGTTCTGGAAAACATCCATTTGTTTGTTGAGCTCGACCGCCAACTTCATGATTTCCAGAAAGGATTTTTCTACTTCGCGTTTTTCCGCGTTTTGGATCTTCCGGAAGTCTTTGGCTTTCTTCTCGATGTATTGCTGGTTGTAGGCCATTTGGGAGTGGTCGGTGTTGTATTCCGCCTTGGTACTCACCACCAATAGGAACGGCGCGGTGGTGGTATTGACCATCCTTTTGAGGTCGTCGACCCGTGCGGGTTTGGCACCATTGAAGAACTTGGAACGCACCGGTTTTTCTACATCCCAGTGGATGCGGTACAAAATGGCCGAAATGACCTTTTCTTCGTACAAACCGCTCAGTTCCTTGTTCAGCAACTTGATGTAAAACTCGCTGACGATTTTTTGCGGATCCTCCAGGTTGCCCATCGACTTGATGCCTTTGTCCACCTGCGGAATGATTTGATCCGAAAGCGCTGAAAAGGTACCCGAGATGGGGTTTTTCAGGATGCTGGTGGCGGTACGGCCCAGGTTGAGGGATATCTCGGCAGTTTTTTTCCAAAATTCATTGGAGTTGTTGCCTTTAAAGGCTTCAAACTTGACTTTGGCAACGATGTCGTTTTTCAGGTTGTCGTCCGGAATGTTTTCCAAAAAGCGGCCACCGTATTCAACCAAACGTTGAGAAATCGCCGGGTTGCGCACATCGTGAATCATCAGCGGGATGGTCAACGTGTTCGCTTCGTTGACGGGGTCTTTGATGTTCACCGCCAGGTACATGTACTGCGGGTAGTCCCCTTTTTTGAGTCCCACGTCTTTTTTCTCCCCTTTGTTCAGGCCTTCTCCTTCAAAAACAGCCTGGAGGGCCGTCGGATTGAGGAGGAAAACGTAGGCGGAATTGAGGTTGTAATCAGAAGACACCGGCACCGGCGTCGTCCAGGTTTCGACCTCTGAGGCAGTAATGGCAAATTGAGCGAAAAGCACCTGTGCACTGGACAGAAACAACAGGGTGGTTGTGAGCAATGAGGCAGCGAATGGAAGTCGCGGTGTTCCACGCTTGGCTGGAAAAAATACTTTAACAAACATCGATGTTTATGTTTTGAGCTTATAGCGATTGGTACAATGCAGTTAACGTCATCAAAGGTAAAAGTTACATGTTTGGGGGGGGTTCTTTTTTAAAGTGACGAAAAAAAAACAAAAGCCCCCAGCGAACCAGCAACAACCAGGGCAAAGCATGTATCGTCAGATCGAGCCAATCGAGCCAATATTGACCTTTGGCCCCATCGCGCAGCCAAATGAGCTTGCTGACAATATGGGGTTGAGGGGTAAAGGGCGCCAAACCCAGGGTAAGGCAGGCCAGTACCACAAATTTCCAATCATTTATGGCTTGTTTCATGGGACGGTTTTTGGA
The DNA here is from genome assembly GCA_027486765.1 of Saprospiraceae bacterium. Lineage (GTDB taxonomy): Bacteria > Bacteroidota > Bacteroidia > Chitinophagales > Saprospiraceae > Haliscomenobacter. Next base: position 10,011 of record JAIXOO010000122.1, on the reverse strand, counting down.
GAGTTGAGGGAGGTTTAGGAAGGTTGAGAAGGTTTAGGCTACCGCGAGCGGCTTTGACGCGACCTTGCCCAAGTCGCTTGCGGTAGCCTAAACCTCCCTCAACTTCCCTCAACCTTCCTCAACTTTTACTAAATTTCATCGTGCAGAATAAATCTGAACCTTAAATTACGTCTTTTTCAGTAAAAATCCCTTTTTTTACTTGACCTAAATCAGAAACACAAGATGATCGAGCAACCCAACATTGTAGTATTGGATGGACACACCCTCAACCCAGGGGATTTAAGTTGGCAAACCTTACAAAATTTAGGGAGTGTAACGGTATACGACCGCTCCAATGGCGACGAAGTGGTGCCCAGATCCAAAGCTGCCCAGATTCTGGTGGTTAACAAGGTGCCGATCACCCGCGAACACATCGAACAATTACCTGATTTGCAGTGCATTTGTGTAAGTGCTACCGGATACAACAACATCGACTTACAGGCCACCCGCGAACGCAGTATTTGTGTGTCCAACGCCGTGGGTTATGGTACTTTTTCGGTAGCTCAACATGTATTTGCCTTGCTACTTGAACTGACCAACCATGTGGCCCTGCACCACCAAAGTGTGTTGAATGGCGACTGGAGCAATCAGCCGGATTTTGCTTACTGGAAAAAGCCTTTGATTGAACTCAATGGCAAAACCATGGGCATTTTGGGTTTTGGCCGCATTGGCCAAAAAGTGGCCTCCATCGCGATGGCCCTGGGCATGCGGGTAATTGCTACCCACCGCCACCCTGAGCGCGATGCCTTGGTGGGAGTAACTTTTGTTCGCATTGAAGACCTTTTTTCCTCCAGTGATGTCGTTAGCCTGACGGTGCCACTCAACGACAAAACCCATCAAATCGTCAATGCCAAATTGCTGGAGCGGATGAAACCCTCGGCTTTTTTGATCAATACCGGTCGGGGAGAATTGATCAATGAAGCAGATTTGTTACTGGCACTACAAGAAGGTAAATTGGCTGGTGCCGGACTCGACGTATTGGATGGAGAACCCCCCCGGCCCGATCATCCCCTCTTTGCTTTACCCAATTGCATCATTACCCCGCACCAAGCCTGGGCCAGTCGGGAAGCCCGCCAACGTTTGCTCAACATTACGGGTACCAATGTAGTCTCCTTTTTGCGAGGCAAACCTCAAAATGTAGTCAATTTGTAACTCCATATCTACACAAATTTTAAGGGCTTTTTAATCTGCTTTTAAGGGGAAGTTCCTCCTTTGAGCGTAACATTGCATTTCATCCAGTTATCATTTAGGTCAAATGCTCAGCTGGCTAGGCTGGGTTAAGATAAAGGCAATAGTTATTTACCACATTGATTGTACAAAAGGGGGCATCGTTGATGACTCCCTTTTATTTTAAACCATAACCACATGAATACAAGTGCATTGATCATGATGATTGGTACCCAAATCATCGTAGCCGGAGCCTGTGGGTTCTTCTTTTACAAGATTCTAACCACCAAACAAAACCAGGAAGAAGAATAATACCAGGGTTTTTTTTCGTTTTTAAATGTCCACGACTTAAGTTTACAGCCATCGAAGGGTAGCCCAAGGGGCGATAAAAAAATAAGTGCTCATTTTGCCAAAGGATTAGATAAGTAAACGGTTCATTTCAAGTGCCTTATCTAATCCTTTGGCTCAAGAAAAATGAGCACTTATTTTTGCCCCACTACCAATGTTCGTGCTACCCTCTTTTTTTGTTGAAGCGCTTGTTTGTTTGAGCGCTAAAATCCCAAACATGGAGCTACTGACTATTCTCGTTTTTGTGATAGGGTATCTGTTGATTACCCTGGAGCACAATATACACATTGACAAAGCGGCGACGGCCATCATTACTGGAGTCTTGTGCTGGACTTTGTACAGTCTCTCCGGCGTTGAAACGCACCACCTCACTGAACACCTGGGGCAGCACCTTTCCGACATTGCGGGAATCCTTTTTTTCCTGATCGGGGCCATGACCATTGTGGAGCTCATTGATGCCCACCAGGGCTTTGAAGTCATCACCCAACAAATCCGCACCCGCGACAAACGGCGCTTGTTGTGGGTGATTGGCATCCTTACTTTTCTGCTATCGTCGATTCTTGACAACCTGACCACCACCATTGTCATTGTGGTGTTGCTCAAAAAACTCATTGCAAATCCCAAAGATCGCTTGTACTACATCGCGGCCACCATTATCGCGGCCAATGCGGGTGGGGCCTGGTCGCCCATCGGGGATGTCACGACCACCATGCTTTGGATTGGCGGGCAGCTATCAGCAGGCAATATCGTGGTCAAGTTGATTTTACCCTCGATTGCGGCACTGATTGTTCCGCTTTTTTTGATCAGTTGGAAGCTCAAAGGAAGCCTCACGAAGGTAGATGACAAGCAGGAAGATCAAGAAAATGAACTCCATCCCGGAGAGAAAAAATTGGTACTCACCTTAGGGGTTGGGTTGCTGCTCATGGTGCCGGTTTACAAAATGATTACCCACCTTCCACCTTACATGGGCATGATGTTGAGCTTGGGCATTCTTTGGCTGACCACGGAGATTATTCACCGCAAAAAACCACATGCGCACAAAAAATCCTTATCCGTACTTCACGCTTTACAGCGAATGGATATGCCCTCTATTCTGTTCTTTTTTGGCATTTTATTGGCAGTGTCCGCGCTCGAAACCCAAGGTACCCTGCCCAGTTTGGCGCGTTGGCTCGATACCAGCGTCGGCAATATGGATGTGGTGGTCATCATCACTGGAATCCTTTCGGCCATCGTCGACAATGTGCCCTTAGTGGCTGCGGCCATGGGCATGTACTCCTTGGCGGATGTTCCGGGAGATAGTCGTTTTTGGGAAATGTTGGCCTTCTGCGCGGGTACGGGCGGGAGTATGCTCATCATCGGCTCGGCAGCGGGTGTGGCGGCGATGGGTTTGGAAAAAATCACTTTTGGTTGGTATGTACAAAAAATCAGCTGGATCGCGCTGTTGAGTTATTTTGCCGGGATTGGGGTGTATTTTTTACAAACGGCAATCTTTTAAAATCAATACTTTGGAATACTACACTGGCAAACGAACCTCGAATACACTCCCTTCCCCTGGGCTGGATTGCACTTGCAGGCTGCCATCGTGCAGTTCGATGATGCGGCGGCTCAGCGCCAAACCAATGCCGTTGCCCTGGGTTTGATTCTGAGCATTGGATGCCCGATAAAAGGGTCTGAAAATATACTCTTGTTCTCCAAGGGGTATCCCAATGCCATCGTCAGCAAAAGCGATGCGGATTTCTTTGCTGCTGAATGAGAGCTGGATTCTTACACTGTGATTTTGTGAGAATTTGCAGCCATTTTCCATCAAATTGATGAAAGCGGTGCGCAAAAGGGTCTCGTTGCCATTGACATTGAGTGAAGCCTCTTCCTCTGGCAAATGATCGTATTCAATGCTAAATCGGTAATTGGGGTGGGCTTTGACCAAGTCATTCTGAGCATTGAGCACCACTTCATCCACCCTGACCGGGCGAAACAACTGCTTTTGTTTTTCCAAACTGGATTGGGCCAACACCAATAGGCCATTGGACAATGCAATCAGCTTTTGGGTATCCTCATTCAGAGAATGTAAAATCAATTGGTACTCCTCGGGGCTGCGGGCCTTGCTCAACACCATTTGAATTTGACTCGTCAATGCCATCAAGGGGGTGCGCAACTCGTGGGAGGCACTGGACACAAACTGGCGTTGCACATCAAAGGCCGCTTCCAGACGGGTCAACATCTGATTGAAATTGCTGGCCAACAAACCCAGTTCATCCCGGGGGTTTTCAACAGGCACCCGGCGATTGAGGTTACCCGCCGTAATGGAGCTGATCTCTTCGTTCATTTTGGTGATCGGTGCCAATACCCGCCGGGAAAAAAACAAACCCGCCAGCAAAATGATCAATAGCCCAATGCTAAAGCCCTGCCAAAGTACCCTGCGCAAATCTTTGATTTGGGCCCAGCCGTAACGGTCTTCGGCAGTGACCAACACCACAAAATTGCCAAACTTAAGGTCTCGGTAATGCAAGCCCACACATTCCTTTGCGCCAAAATGGCTTTTGTACTCGGTGTATTGACGGGTTTCGGCAATCATATATTTGGGAAAAATAGCCACGGAGTCCACTTTTCGATTTCGGGCGTAAATCAAATTGTCTTCGTAATCATATATCTCTATGGTTTCATTAAAAAGCGAGCGTACCGAATTTTTTTCAATGATCTCCAGCAAGTTCCGATCAATTTCCTCGACCGTAATCAACAAACGTGCCGTGGTCTGCGCACGAGTACCCAGGCGGAAATAGAACTCTTGCTGGCGATGGTACTCAGAAAGGGAATAAATGATCATGGAGAACAACAGTAAAATTCCCGCTGAGAGGAGTGCAAACTGAAGACTAAGCTTGAGGCGGATGTTCATGCAGTGCTAATTCAGTTGGCAGACAGGTAATAGCCCATGCCGGGTTTGGTGTGGATCAGTTTAGGTTCGTAGTGGCGGTCAATTTTTTTGCGCAAAAAATTAATGTAGACCTCCACAACGTTGGTACCGGAATCAAAATTGAGGTCCCAAACCTGTTCCATGATGTCGTATTTAGAAACAACCCGACCTTCATTTTTGATCAAAAACTCCAATAAGCCGAACTCTTTTGGCGTAAGGGCGATCAAATCTCCAGCTCGGTATACGTTCTTAGTATCCAGGTTGAGCTCCAAATCCGCAACCTGGAGCAGAGTGGAAGGAGTAGTGGGGCTGAATGGATGGTGATTTTTGAGCAAAACCCGCATGCGGGCCAGCAACTCCCTAAAATCAAAAGGCTTCACCAGGTAGTCATTGGCACCTACGGCGAAACCGTTGAGTTTTTCGTCCATACTTCCCAAGGCCGTAACCATAATAATAGGTAGATCGGGTTTGTTTTCCCGAATCGCCCGGCACACTTCAACACCATCAACAAAGGGAAGATTTAAATCGAGCAGTACCAGCGCATAGTCGTTGGTCAAAGCCAAATGGCGCCCCACGGCACCATCCGGTGCTACCTCCACCCCAAATTCGTGCTCCGACAACCATTGCTGAATTGAGCTGGCGATTTTGGGTTCGTCTTCGACTAAAAGGATGGGTGTTTTTTCCATTTCACTAGTCTCTTCTGTTCATGAGGGTCCAAATTTGATGATCGTTTGGGTAATACTTATTAAAATGGGCTTAAAATTTGAACAATGGAAAGGGCTCGCACCAAGCGTTTGGTACGAGCCCTTTCCAAGTCCTGTTTTTAATCTTGATACCCCAGTGTTACAATTGCGGAATCCGCAGCACCTGGCCTGGGTAAATCAGGTTTGGATCTTTCAACATCGGTTTATTCGCTTCAAAGATCACTGGATATTTCAACGCATCACCGTAGTGAGCCTTGGCAATTTTGGAGAGGGAGTCCCCTTTTTTGACCTCATAAAAGGTGGCTTCCGGTTCTGGTTCGATCACCGTCATGCGGTCGTCCACTTGCTCGACCCCTTCCACGTTGCCCAAGGTCAGGATGATTTTTTCTTTGTCCGCCTGAGAGTTGACTTCACCGAACACGATCACAGTATCTTCTTGCAGGTCGACAAAGAAGTCTTTTACTTCAATGCCTAAGTCAGCTACGGCGCTACGCAGCGCTTCGACATTGGTTTCGTGAACTGCTTCGGCTTCTTCTGGCTTGGTTACTTCTGCTTTTTTGCGCTTGAACAATTTGGCACCAGCATTTTTCAAAAATGAAAAGAGTCCCATGGTGTTTTGGTTTGATTGGTGGTAGAAAATTTTTCAAGCCAAATATAAAAAGAAAACGGTAATGCCCCGTTTTTGGTTAAATCTTGAAATTTTATTTGCGTTTTCTGCCTTTGGGGTACCGGTTTTTTGTAAAACAGCTTATATTTGCCCAGTTTTTTTTAGAAAAATCTTATACTAGCAAAGTAAACAAGAAGTTATGCAAGGAAAAGGACTGGTAAGGTTTTTCCTGATACTGATGACGATTGTCACACTATTTCAGTTTCTGTTGACGATTCCTACGACGACTGTAGAGAAGAACGCCGAAGCCTATGCCCTCAAAGCCAAGGCGAAAGCAGTGAAAGACAAAAATGCCGCGTACAAAACTGCACGCGCTGCGTATTTGGATTCCATGTCTACAGAAGTAGTCTTTGATCTCAAAGGACTGAAAAAGTACACCTATCAGGATTTGAAGGGTCAACAGTTGGCGATGGGTTTGGACCTGAAAGGGGGTATGAGTGTGGTCTTACAAGTTGACTTGGAAGATTTCATCCGTTCACTTGCCTCTAACGCGGGTAACCAGGAATTTGAGCGCGCTTTGAAAAAAGCCTCTCTGGATCAACGCCAAACGCAAGACAATTACGTAACGCTCTTCGCTAGAGCGTACGCTGAAATCAGCGGTGACAAACCGTTGGCAAACTTGTTTTCTCGCACCGACGCCTTGAAAGAGGAGATCAAGTCAGGTGACCCCAACCAGAAGGTCATCAGCGTGCTGAAGCAAAAAGCGGATCAAACCGCCGAATTGACTTTCCGTTTGTTGAAAGAACGGATCGACAAGTTGGGCGTAACTGGACCAAACGTATCTTTGGACAACGCCCGGGCCTTGATCCTGGTGGAATTGCCAGGTATCGACAACCCTCAGCGTGCAAGAGCCTTCTTGGTTGGTGCTGCTCGTTTGGAGTTTTGGAACATCTACCGCCTGAACGACCCGATTAACCCAAATGCTTCGACCAGCAAACAAATCATCGAAGGATTTATTGGCGCAAACGAAGCATTGGCCAAAACGTTGGGCACGGGTAAAACTCGCCCAGATACAATTTGGTCGACTCCAGCTACGGACTCCTTGGGCAATCCAATTGCAAATAGTAAACGGAAATTTGACAGTATCCGTCAAATTCCTGCCGACAACCCACTGCTGGAGATTCTGCAAATCAATACCCAGGGTCAGGCACCAGCCTTGATGGGTTATGCTGAAAAGAACAAAAAAGTTTTAATCGATAGTTTTTTGAAGCGCCCAGAAGCAATGGCACAGTTCCCTCGTGACCTGACCTTTGCCTGGTCAAAAGATCCGATTACCGATCCTACCACGAAGAAACCAACCAACGTATACGAGTTGTACGCCATCAAAAAAGAGGGCAACCGTCAGGAAGCTCCTTTGAGTGGTGACAACGTGGTACAAGCTTACGCAGATTCTGACCAGAATACCGGTAAAATGGTGGTTTCGCTGCGCATGGATGGTGAAGGCGCCAAGACCTGGGCCGCCATGACCACTAAGGCTGCACAAGCCAGCAACCGCGAAATTGCCATTACCCTGGACGGTGAGGTCATCTCCTGCCCTGGTGTAAATGAGCCAATTACGGGTGGTAGCTCCCAAATTTCGGGTAGCTTCAACCTGGAGGAAGCCAAAGACTTGGCCAACCTGCTGGAAGTAGGTAAACTGCCTGCGGAAACCCGCATCATTCAGGAATCCGTCATCGGACCATCCTTGGGAGAAGAAAACATCAACAAGGGTTTCGGCTCCTTGGTGATTACTTTCCTTGCGATTCTGGCCTTTATGGTGGCTTATTATGCAGGTGGCGGTGTAGTGGCTATTTTGGCCCTGATCATCAACATCTTCCTGCTGCTTGGTGCCATGGCATCCTTGGGTACCGTTCTGACGCTACCGGGTATCGCTGGTATCGTATTGACCATCGGTATGGCGGTAGACGCCAACGTAATCATTTACGAACGGATCCGGGAAGAATTACGCAACGGTCTAGCTCTGAAAGAGGCAATCCGGGAAGGGTTTAAACACGCCGCCAACGCCATCATTGATGGTAACTTGACGACCTTCATCGTAGGTATTGCCTTGGCTGTATTTGGTTTAGGTCCCATCAAAGGTTTCGCCATCGTACTGATGTTGGGTATCATCACTACCCTCTTCACAGGTATCCTGGTGAGCCGCATGATGGTTGAGTACTGGACGGACACAAGAGGCAAAAGCATGAGCTTTAGCTATCCTTGGTCTGCTAATACCCTACTCAACCAGAATATAGACTGGATGGGTATCCGCAAGATTTCTTACGCCATTTCGGGTGCATTTGTCGCCATCAGCATCATTGCGATCCTGGTGCGTGGTTTTGACCTGGGCGTAGATTTTAAAGGTGGTTATTCCTTCAACGTACAGTTTGAAAAAGCCATTGATGCAGAAGCCCTGCGTCAATCGTTGACAACCGAGTTTGGTAGCACGCCAGTGGTAAAAGCGGTAGACTCCGAAAACACCCTGAACGTAGTAACCAGCTACATGATCGATAGCCCGGCAGAAGATGCACAGGACCAGGTCACCGAAAAATTGTTTGCCGGAGTAAGTAAAGTTGCCGGAGGCAATCTGGAAGTGGAAAACTTCAAAGCATTGGATGGTTCGGGTACCCACGTCACCAGTGCCAGCAAAGTAGGACCGACCATTGCCGATGACATTCAGCGCAGTTCCTGGAAAGCCGGTTTGTTTGGTTTGATTGGCATCTTCTTGTACATCTTCTTGCGTTTCAGCAAGGCGAAGTACGGCTGGGGGGGTATCATCGCCTTGATCCACGATGCCACGATTGCCTTGGGTGCATTTGCCTTGTTCCACGGCATTCTGCCCTTCAACATGGAAATCGACCAGGCTTTCATCGCAGCTATCCTGACCTTGTTGGGTTACTCCATCAACGATACGGTAATTGTATTTGACCGGATTCGGGAATACATCCACAAGTTCCCAACCATGAAGAAACATGAGCTGATCAACGCAGCGATCAACAGTACCCTGAGCCGTACCATCATCACCTCGATGACGGTATTCATCACGGTATTGATTCTGTTCTTCTTTGGTGGCAACAGCATCAAAGGTTTTGCATTCGCCATGATGTTGGGGGTACTTTTTGGTACTTACTCTTCGATCTTTATCGCTTCACCAATCGTAGCCGACTTGACCAAAGGCGACTACCTGGACGCAAAGTTTGCTACTAGCAGCACTGCGGAAGAAGATGGCAAAGGCAAAGGCAGCAGCAAAGCTGTAGCTAAAGTGTAATTGAAAACTTTATTCTCTTGAATATACCGAACCGGTAGTTGAGTGTGAACTTGGCTACCGGTTTTTTTGTTTTTAGAACACTGTATGCTACCCGACCAATAAACTCTTCCATCCTTTTCTACGTTTTTCTTATATTCCCGTCACAAAACGATCGTATGAAGGCCATTTTTTCTGTCATCAGTTTATCCTTGCTTTTTTTGTTGAGCGCATGTAGTGTTGCCAATCAGGTGCGCGACGGCAAAACCGCTTATGAAGCCAAGCAATACAAAGTAGCCACCGGACTTTTGCAAAAAGAGTTCAACAAGGCCAAAACCCGGATCGAAAAAGGGAAAATTGCCTACATGATGGGCTTGTCACTCAAGGCTATCCATGAGAATGAAAAGGCTATTGATTGGTTTCAAAAGGCTTACGACAACCAGGCGGGTACCGACGCATTGAAAGAAATGGCCCAAGCCCTGAAAATGGCTGGCCGCTATGCCGATGCCAAAGAAGCTTACAAAAACCTGGGCATTGAAATAGGTAGCCCCTATGAATACCGCAAGGAAATCGCCGCTTGTGACGTGGCGGAGGGCTGGAAGAAAATCAAAACGCCAGAATACAGCGTTGAAGCCGCAACCTTCAATACCAAATTCGCCGATTACGCTCCGGTTTTTTTCAAAGACCAACTGGTCATCAGCTCTGATCGCACTACCGCGACTGGTGATAAAAAAATCTACGCCTGGACGGGCAATGATTTCAGCGACCTCTTTGCCATCAATACCCAAACGGGCGATGCCAACAATTTCAGCGCCGCGTTGAACACCATGGCCAATGAAGGCACCGCTACCTTTAATGCCAGTTTTACGGAAGTGTTTTTCACCCGCTGCACCGGTACCAAAAAGGAAGACCAGTTTTGCAAAATCATGTACAGTGTGTTTGATGGGACTTCCTG
>JAIXOO010000175.1 GCA_027486765.1 Saprospiraceae bacterium | reverse complement strand
CCTGGCTGAATACCGCAACTTAATGGCCGAACTCGCCAACCTGGAGGCTATGCAACCTTCCGACGACATCTACTTGGATCAAAAGCGTACCCAGCGCATCAAGGAACTGCGCAAGGTCAGAATCCCCGAACTGCACGAGGCCAGAGTGATTGAATTGGAAACCCAGTTGCGGGAATTACAGCAGGACAATCGCTTGCGTAATCTCCAGCAGGCGGCTGAGCTGAGGGTAGATTGGGAGCGAAATTTGCCGGGTGAGTTGTTGTTTACCGGGGTGCTGAAGGTGGCGGTAATCATATAAAAATTTAAACATTTAGACATTTTAAAGGTAACGAATTCGTTACCTTTAAAATGTAAATCTGAATTGCAGGACTGTTTCCATACACTCAAATTCAACCGTGTTTTTATTGTTGATTACCGTAGGCGAGGTGCCAACCTTTGTGCCCTTTGCGTTTTTCTTTGTGCTAAAAAAATATGTCGCTTTGTGTTCTTCTGACTCCTCACTCCGTTCATAGCATTGACCAGCCCAACTACTCTCCTTTTCCCAGCTGACCTATCTTTGGCCCATTAAGCCGTTTGACTTGACTGTTGTCAATCAATATTTCGATTTGGTGAATGGCCACTTCATTCAATCGTTCTAACCGCTGTTCCTTAGATATTCCCATCTTCAGGTACTCGGCATTTAAGTTCTCCAAATTCGAAAGCACCAACAGTTGTAGCGCGGTGGCGTGATCCCGCATGTTCCCTTTCAAAGTAGGATTGGCCAGTTTCCATTGTTTGGCGGTGCATCCAAAAAGAGCGAGGTTGATCAAATCCGCTTCACTCGCATAATACATCCCATCCATCTTAGTGTTTTGCAGGCGGATAGGCACCAGGTGCTCTTTTACTGCCTCAGTATGGATGACATAGTTCACTTTAGAGAGCATTCTTTTTACGCTCCACTCCAGCGTCTCTTTTTGATTTTCCGCTTCTTCCTGCTTTAATCGCTGAAATTCATTGATCAGATAGAGCTGAAAGGTTGGACTGAGCCAATAACAAAAATTAATGGCGATATCCCGATGGGCAAAGGTGCCTCCTCCATGCCGACCTGCCTTGATTTCCAAGCCCTTTGCATTGGTCGCGTCTATCCATTTTTTGGGGGTAAGGTTGAAACTGTTGGATCCTGCCTCGTTTTTAAAGGTAACGAATTCGTTACCTTTAAAATCTGGATTGTGCAGTTGTTCCCACACGCCCAAAAATTCAACCGTGTTTTTATTGCGCATCCACGAATAGATGGCAAACTCATCATCGAACTTTTTCATGATGTCTGTCAGCGAAATATAATCCTCAGCGTTGACGCGCTGCAAGAGACTGATTGCTGTTCCCTGTACTACTATTGTTTTCTTCGGCATCGATGAGCTGTTTTAGTAATTAGCCATTCCTGGCAAAATAAAAATGCAGCAATACAACTCAAAATAAACTCAAATCAACTTTAAAATGAAGTTACTTTAACCTTAAATTAAAGTTGATCCTCCCCAATCAATAACTCACCCCCAACTCCTTCTTCAACAACTTCACCCCTTCTTTCAACTCATGCAACTTAGGATGGTACATCGCAATCACTTCTTTGAACTCATCCGGGTATTTCTCCTTGATCTTGTCATTCACCAGCGTTGTAGCAAATCCTCCTTTTTCGTATTGCTCCCTGGGCGTAAACAAGTCATCAAAAAACAAACCTGGTTTGCTTTGCTCACTCCGGGCTTCGGTATAGCAGGTATTAAAAATGGCTTCGTCTTCCACCAGTCGGGCATAGATGGTACCCATTTCTCGTTCGTATTGTTTTTGCAGTTCCTTCAACTGCTGCTCCAATACTTTCAACTGCCTCTTTTTATCCTGTGTCTCCTTTTGGACTTGTTTGTTCTTGATCTCACTGCTGGCCGAGCGCGATACCCAGTCTCCTTTCAAGGCGTTGACGAAATAGCCGCCAGGGTTGTCACTGCCCAGTACAGCTTTCTTTTTTTCTACCAAGATCAGTTTTTCAATCAGCCAGGCTTCAAGGTTGTTGCAGCGTTCACTGGCCAGTGCTCGTTTGTCTTCTGCTTCGATGTAGTCAAAACCCAATCGTAGGATTTCCTGTAAGGTCTCTTCTGCAATGCCCAACTTGAGTATCGATTCCCTCACCTGGTCGGCGATGGCGTTGGGGGCTTTTGCATTTTTCTCACTGTTGTCAAAGAGATCCAGCAAGAGCTGATTGGGTTTATTTTCCTCCTGAGGCTTGTTTGGATAAATGTAAAATTTGATGCGGGTAACTTTTTTGCCCACCTTCAATTCCTCAAACTCAAAGCTGATGTCCGTGTGTTTCTCCAGGTCACGCTGAGCTACATTGATCACCGTGCGCTTGAAGTCTCCATACAAGGTATAGTTCGATCCTACTTTGCGTTGTAACTCGTCTACCTCCATCATCCGGAAACCAATTTTTTTGTACTGGCTCAATAGCTCATACACCCGAATGGAGTAGGAACTCCGCAGGGCTGGAATGTACGCCAAGGAATAGGAGGTAAAATTATTCTTGAGCTCAATGAGGTAAGGTTTTAGCAAACCCGAAATCTCAAAGGTGACATAACCCGACACTGGGTCAATGTCTACCCCCGCCAGAAAATGGGCAATCACCGCACCTTTTTCCCGGTTAATGACAATGGGTTCGCTAGACAGTTTTTTGAAAACCATCTTCATTTCTTCCACAAAACTGCCCCAGGTCGTTGACTCGCTTTGACCCAAAAAACGTTTGATGAAATCCACCTTTACTTTGTAAAACTTGAGTTCTTTGTCATCCGGGCTGATCAAGGATACCAGCATCCGCGCAATCTTGTGTGCCCTGGTGGTCAAGCCTGGGGAGTAGTGTGCCTCTACCAATTGATTGGCTTGGGTCACTACCGGAAAGTTTCCTTTGGAGGTGTTCTTTTTTGCCATAGCGATACTGTGCTAAAGAATAAGGCTACAAGATATGCATTAAGTATGAATACTTATAAAAAACTCCATAATAAATTAT
>JAIXOO010000498.1 GCA_027486765.1 Saprospiraceae bacterium | reverse complement strand
GCTGCTCAGTGTGACCGCTTATTGCTCATGGAGAATGGGCAAATCATTGCCGAAGGCACCTGGCAATCCTTACAAGATCACCCGGTTTTTAATACGGTGTTCCGCAGTAAAGAAATTGATTTATTAATGGGTAATTGACCAACATGCTCAACATATCACCAGACTCGATCACTGCACAAATTCAGCAGGAGAAATACAAGTCCTTTGAGAAGACTTCCCTCTCCAGTGCCAACGTCATGTTTGCGCGCTGGATGGGCGGATTGTTTTTACTGGCCCTCATTTTTATGTTTTTGCCCTGGACCCAGAACATCCAATCCAAAGGTAAAGTCACTACCCTGCGGCCCGAACACCGCCCCCAAACCGTACAATCCACCATTGCCGGACAAATCGAACGATGGTACGTGCGGGAAGGGGACACCGTCCGCAGAGGGGATACCATTTTGCATTTGACCGAGATCAAATCTGAGTATTTTGATCCCCAAATCGTGGAACGTACTCAAAAACAGGTCAATGCCAAAACGGGCTCCATCGGCGCCTACCAACGCAAGGGCTATGCCTTGGCCGAACAAATCAGCGCATACCAGGAGGAACTGATCCAAAAGCGCAACCAACTGCAAAACAAGGTGCAGCAATCCCGGCTCAAAATCATCACCGATAGCATCGCTTTCCGACGGGCCATTCTGGATGACTCCATCGCGAGGGTCCAACTTGCCCGTACCGATGCCTTGTACAAAGAGGGCATCAAGCCGCGCACCGAAGTGGAAGACAAACGTTTCAAAGTGCAAGAAACCGAGGCCAAAGTGGTGGATGCCCGCAACAAGGTGAACATTGCCCGGCAGGAGCTACAAATCGTCCGCACCGAACTGCGTCAGGTGATGGCTGAAACTGCCCAAAAGATTGCCAAAGCCGAGTCGGACATTGCCAGCGCACTATCCGAACAGTTCTCTACCGAAGCCGACGTCAGCAAACTTTCGATCCAGGTAGAAAACTATCGCCAACGCAATACCTTTTATTATGTATTGGCACCTCAAGATGGGGTGGTGGCCAAAACACTCCAAGCAGGGATTGGCGAAAACATCAAGGAAGGTGAAGCCATTCTCAGCATTTTGCCCAAGCAGTATACCCTAGCGGTGGAAATGTACGTCAAGCCACTTGATTATCCCCTCATCAATCTCGGTCAGGAGGTGCGTTTTCTTTTTGATGGCTGGCCCGCCATCGTTTTTTCGGGTTGGCCAGGTTTTTCTTTTGGGACTTTTAAAGGTGAGATCGTCGCCATTGACAACATCATTAGTGACAATGGCATGTACCGCATCTTAATTGCCCCCGAAGAAAAGGATGGAAAAACATGGCCTACCGCCTTGCGCCCAGGTTCGGGTGCCCAGGGCATTGCCTTATTGCAAAATGTGCCCTTGTGGTACGAATTGTGGCGCCAGCTCAATGGTTTTCCGCCCAATTATTACCAAAAGGAAGAAGGAAAATCGGAAGAACCCAAATTGAAGGCACCCGTTAAGCGTTTGAAATAAAATGAGACCTTTTTTGCTGTTATTTGTTTTGCTGGTAGCCGTTGGCCCACTGTATAGTGCCCAAACCCTCGATTCTTTTCCAGTATTGCCCCTTACTCAGTTTTTGGGCAATATCAAACAAGAGCACCCCATTGCCCGGAATGCAGATTTATTGCTCCGCCAGGCCGTGGCTCAAGTCCGTCAAGCGCGCGGGGCTTTTGACCCCAAACTCTATTCCGATTGGCAGCAAAAGTCTTTTGATGGAACGCGCTATTACCGTACAGGAGAGATGGGGGCCAAAGTGACTACCCAATGGGGCGTGGAATTTAAAGGTGCATTCAATAGTGCCAGTGGTACTTTCCTAAACAATGAAAATAAGCTGCCCGACCCGGGTCAGGCCGTTTTGGGGCTTACCGTCCCCTTGCTCAATGGCCTATTGTTTGATGGCAATCGGGCTGGACTTCAAAATGCGCAATTGGATCGGGACGGACTGGCTGCCGAGCGCCAGGGCTTGCTCAACGATTTGCTCCTGCAAGCGGGCATCACCTACCTCAATTGGGCCATTGCCTACAACCAGTGGCGGGTCACCGAGCAGGCTTACCAACTGTCCCTGACCCGCTTTAGAGGTATTCGGGCCAGTTATTTTTTGGGAGACAAACCAGCAGTAGATACCATCGAAACCTTCACCCAGGTGCAAAACTGGCAACTGGAGCTCAATGATGCCCTGGTAACTTACCGCAATGCCACCCTGAGCATGCAGGCGCTTCAGTGGGATCAGGGGCGAGCACCTGCAATCAATGGAAACTGGAACTGGCAACCTCTCCCCTTAAAAAATGTAGTGCAATTGCCCAGCCTGCCCATTGATTCTTTTACGCAACAACTAACGCTGCGGCATCCTGATTTGCGGGCCATCCAGGTTGATCTGCGCCAACTGGAGGTCGACCGCCGCTTGGCAGCCGAGCAATTCAAACCGCGTTTGGATTTGAGTTACAACTTCCTCGGGCGGGGTTTTGATTTTACGGCTCCAACCAAAGAGGATCCATCCCTGACCCTAACCGAAGCCTTGGGAACCAATTTCAAGTGGGGACTCAATTTTTCCTTCCCCCTTTTCCTGCGCAAAGAGCGGGGTAAAATGGAATTGGTACAAATCAAACAGCAACAAACTGGCAATAAACTGGAGCAAAAACAGATCGAAATCGAGAACAAACTCCGGGGCTATTACAACGACTTGGAGAACAGCCGCAATCAAATCCAACGTTACGAGGTGCTGTTGCGCAACCTGCAAGCTTTGCTCCAGGCCGAACAACGCAAGTTTGAAGTAGGCGAAAGCTCAATCTTTTTGATCAATAGTCGGGAGCAAAAACTGATCGAAACTCAACTGAAATTCAATAAGTTGCAAGGAGAATTTGCGAAAGATTTGTTGTCGGTGTATTGGTCGTCTGGGCGCTTGTTCAGCGCGTTTTAAACTATAACTAAAAAATACGTCAAAAAAATAGCCTCAATAGTTGTTTAACTAAAAAATACGTTATACATTTGGTTCAACAAGTTTATCGATCGATATGAAACAGTTGACCAAAGCCGAAGAAGAATTAATGCAGATCATGTGGGACCTAGGCCCCTGCACCGTTGCTGCCATGCGCGACTACATCGCCGAGCAGCAAGGACAGGAAAAACCCCCACACAGTACCGTTTCAACCATCGTGCGCATTCTGGAAGAAAAGGGATTTGTGGGCCACAAGGCCTACGGTCGTACCTATGAATATTTCCCCCTGATTTCCAAAGATCAATACGGCAAACAAAGTTTGAACAAGTTGGTCAACGACTACTTCGCTGGTTCTACGGTAGACCTCGTTTCGTTTTTGGTCAAAGAAAAAAACCTGGGCATCAAAGATTTATCCGACTTGATGGAAGTATTGGATACCGACGAATAATCGTACACCAAAACATAGGCCTTGTGCATCTATTCATTTGGCTTCGATTGCAAGCCCTGGATAACTATGCCCTTGAGGGATTGAACCGGGAAACTTTTTGTTCATCTTTTAGGGCGAAAAAAATAAGTGTTTATTTTGCCAAAGGATTAGATAAGTAAACGATTCATTTCAAGTGCCTTATCTAATCCTTTGGCTCAAGAAAAATGAACACTTATTTTGCCCAATATATACCGATCATCGCGATGAACTATCTACTCAAAGTCGCCATTTGCTGGCTGGTATTTTATGTATTGTACCGTTTGATTTTGGAAAAAACGACCTTTTTCCGGCTCAATCGTGCCTACTTATTGATCACCCTACTGTTGGGGCTGGTGGTGCCCATGGTGCGCATTTCCCTGGGTACCCCAGTCGACACAAGCGAGAGCAGCAATTGGCTGCCTGAAGTGGTGATACGGGCCAACAACCTGGTCAATCAGACCTACACCTTACCCGAAATCACCATCCAGGTACCTGCCAGCGCAGCTTGGGACGTATGGCCCTGGTTGTATTGGGGCGGCGTAGCCTACTGTTTGCTGCGCTTTTTGGTGGGGCTTTTTCAGTTGTACCGCATTTACCGCCGGGGCCACAAACAAGCGATGGGCAAGTACACCCTGGTATACAGCACGGAGGTAAAAGCACCTTTTTCCTTCATGCGTTGCCTGTTTTGGCCCGCCGAACTCGAAGATGAAAACCTCGAACGCGAATACATGTTACGCCACGAGGAAACCCATATCCTGCAATACCATACGCTGGACGTGCTGTTCAGCGAAATCATCAAAGCCATTTGTTGGTTCAATCCACTGGCTTACCGCTATTCCCAGGCATTAAGAGACGTGCACGAATATTTGGCCGATGCGGCGGTGCTTCAAAACGCCAACCGCAAACAATACGGCCACCTTTTGATCAGGCAATCCTTGTCCGGACCTTCGATTGCCCTCGTAAACCATTTTTCTACATCTCAACTCAAAAAACGTATTCACATGATGATGCGCAAAAAAACACAGGGCCGGGCACAATTGCGCTATGCGCTAAGCTTGCCACTGCTGGTTGGACTGGGCTTTTTGTTTGCCCAAATCAACATTGAGGCCCAAGTACCGACCACTTCACAAAATTCAACCCTGCCACCGCCGCCGCCTATGATGGTGCCAACTGTGATTGAAAAAGGAAAGACCGAAGCCCCCTACAGCAGCATGTCCAAAGAAGTGATCATTCGGAAAGATTCCACACCAAGGGTGCTTGAGGAGCGGGTAGTACAAGGCTTCCCCTTGAATCCCAGCCAGCCTCAAGAACAGGTGGTAACCGGCTATCCATTCAGGGCAAATTCGGCTAACGAGGTGGTTGTCGTAGGTTTTGCCGCCAAACGGGATTCCGTTCCCGGCGAAGTGTTTAAAGTGGTAGAAAAAATGCCCGAATACCCTAGCGGCTCGGGTGAATTGCTCAAGTTTTTGGCGCAAAACATACGGTACCCCGAAATGGCCAAAAAAGAGAACATTCAGGGCATAGTGGTGGTGCAATTCATCATTGGCAAAGATGGGGCAATCATCGATCCTCACGTGGTGCATGGCATCGGTGGTGGAGCCAATGAAGAAGCCCTGCGGGTGGTGAAAATGATGCCCAAATGGAAGCCAGGCTCACAGAAAGGACAGGCCGTAAACGTACAATTCAACCTGCCTATCCGCTTTATGTTGGAAGGAGAGGTGACAGAGAAAAAAGAAGCCTCCAAGGAGGTTTTCAAAGTGGTGGAGCAAATGCCAAGCTACCCGGGTGGGCCAGCTGATTTACTCAAATTTTTGGCAACAAACATCAACTATCCTAAAGTTGCTAAAGACAATGGCGTGGAAGGGATGGTGGTGGTCCAGTACGTCATTGAAAAAGACGGCAGCATCAGCAATGCCAAGGTGGTCAAAGGCAT
>JAIXOO010000241.1 GCA_027486765.1 Saprospiraceae bacterium | reverse complement strand
TGTAGGTTTTGGCCAGAATTGATTTTACCAGTCGACCAGGTAGCTGCTTTGTTTTGCTCCAATTGTTTTTGATCGGTGTGGAGGACAATTTCGTAGGCGGACTGACTTTGGTTGCGGGCCGTGGTACTGAAAGTCCAGGACAAACGGGGCTTGGCGATGTCGATGCCTAATGGGTTTTCGATGTACTCGCAGCTCAGTTGGGCTACTTGCAGGGGCGCAATCGCGTGGAGGGTCAGGGGTAAAAAAAGGACGAACAGGGCTAATATTCTTGCTGACATGGTTGATAGTTGTAGGGCTTCACTGAAAAGGGTGTGCCTGCAAAGTAGCAGTTGAACTAAATATCCTGATTTTTCCACGATTTTCCCCCATCCAGATTATTTTTTTGAAAAAACAGTACAGAATAACCCAAGCTGCTTTTCTTTGCAAAAAAAGTACTCATGCGTGCATTAACCGTTTTTTGCGGAGCCAATACTGGTGCCGACCCAAAATATACCCAGGTAGCCCGTCAAATGGGCGAGTTGTTGGCCCAAGAAAACATCACCTTGGTTTTTGGTGGTGGAAAAGTCGGCCTCATGGGCGTCATTGCCGATGCGGTATTGGAAAAGGGAGGAAAGGTGATTGGGGTGATCCCCCATTTTTTGGCCCAAAAAGAAGTAGAGCATACTGGGGTGACTGAAATGTTTTACACCGAAACCATGCATGAACGCAAGATGAAAATGTTCGAACTGTCGGATGGTGCGATTGCCATGCCGGGTGGTTTCGGGACTTTGGATGAGTTGTTTGAATTGTGCACCTGGGCACAATTGGGTTTGCACGAAAAGCCGCTGGGCTTGCTCAATGTCCTGAGTTTTTACGATAGTCTGATTGATTTTTTGGGCCGGGCCGTGACGGATGAGTTTCTCAAAATGGAGAATCGGGGGCTGATTCTGGATGCGAGGGAGCCGCAGGCGTTGTTGGAAAAAATGCGCAATTATCAGCCGATTCATGTGCCGAAGTGGATTCGGAAGGAGGATGTGTAAAGACCCTAAGGTGACTCCTTTGGTGCCTTAGGTTTCTTAGGTGGTGAAAAAAAAACGACTTATTTTCACCACCTAAGAAACCTAAGACACGAAAGGAATCACCTCAGCAATTATGTACCTTTTACAATACTTCCAACACCACCTCCACCCTTCTATTCTTCGCTTTATTCCCATCCGAGTCGTTCGCTACAGCAGGCACTGATTCCCCTTTTGCAGCAATCTTGGCGGTGAGTCCCTGGCTCACAAAAAAATCGGCTACAGCCTTGGCCCGGCGTTCCGACAATTTTTGATTGTAGTCAGAAGAACCCGCATCGTCGGTATGGCCAATGATGGTCAGCGTGTAACTGCCCGCCTTTTTGGCTGCTTCGGCAATCGCCAATAAATCTGCGCGACTGCTCTCATTGATAAGGGCCTGATCAAAGGCAAAAAGGATGATAGAAGAACTGGATTGACTAGGCGTCTTCGCGACCGCTACTGGTTTTGGTTTTTCTGCCACCAGCTCATTGGAGGCTGCCGGATCCACCTCAAAGGAAATTTCCAACACCTCGGGGGTATTTTCATCAATGATCACCTTTTTTTCAATCGAGGGGTAGCCCTCTACGAAGTTCACGCGCAAGGTATATTCGCCCGGATAACGGGGCAGAGACATAGAGTATTCCCCACTCAGGCCATTGCTCCGGGCTTTGGTCAAAACGTCATCTGTTTCATCGAAGCGGAAAAACAGGTTAGATTCAAGGGGCCCTTTACCTTTCTCATGTACGGTTCCATTGATGATGATGACGGCTTCGGGCTTGATCCGGGCGTCCACATTGGTTCCCAGATTGGCGTAAAAGATGTCGCCTTCCCGCACAAAATAGACATCGTTGCGAGGGGCATCAAGTACGAATCCATAGTCCTCGTTGGGGGTATTGAAAGGTTGCCCGATGTTGATCAATTCTCCGGTGGTGGCACCGCCTTCAAGGGTAGTTTTAAAAATATCCAGTTTGCCAAAACCGCCCCAGCCATCGGAAGCGAAATAGAGGGTTTTGCTGTCCGCACCGATGAATACAGAACGTTCGTCGCCACGTGTGGATACATCCAAACGTTCGGGCACACTCCAGGTGCCTTCCTCATTTTTCCAACTAACAAACAAATCCATCGGCCCATCATACACCCGGCCACAGGCGACTACCATTACCCGGCCATTGGGGGAAATGGACATTCCATCGGTGGCTGTAAATCCGGTACCACGAAAAAAACGCGTAATCCCAGTGCCCAAGCCACGCGGGTTTTCCCAACGTTCACCCCGCAGTTCTGCCCGGTAGTAAGGGCCACCCGTGCTCGCCCAATCATTGCGCCAACTTTGGAAATACACCGTTTGGCCATCCGCAGAGATGTTGGGTTCATCTTCACCATTGTACGTGTTGATGGGAGCTTGTAAACATAGCGGGGCCGCCCATTGGCCGTTCTTTTTTTCGGCGTACCAAATGTCGCCATCAAACTCGGGGCGGCCTTTGTAACTGGTAGAGGATTGCGACCAAGGCTGTTGGCCCCGACCACTCATGAAGTACAAGAAGCGGCCATTGGGGGTGATGGACAGGTTGATGTCGCGTTGGGGGGAATTGAGCGCGCTCAGGGCGGTGGGTTTGACTGGCCAATCGGGTAAAGTGATGGCTTTTTTGGTGTCTTGTGCCCAAATTTGAGTTGAGCAGAAAAGGAGGAGGGTAAAGTAAAGGATGCGCATGTGTTTTAGTTTCAGGGTTATACCGTAGGGGTCTCATTATACCACTAAGGTGTTCTAAGGTGCCTAAGGTGGTTCAAAACATGTATTATTTGAACCACCTTAGGCACCTTAGAACACCTTAGCAAATTAAAGTTAAAGACTCAGTTTTTCTTCACTCCGGTTGTATCCGCAGCCGGCTTTTTCTTTTTAAAAGGATTGAATTTCTCCAATTCATTTTTCACTTTATCCACCTCTTCCTTGGTTTTGCCTTTGTCAATCACATCACCCAGTTTTTCCTGAGCTTTTTTGCCCAAAGTATCGGCCATTTTGCCACCCAATTCTTTGCCGATTTTTTCACGAGCTTTCGCTTCCAGTTCAGCTTTTTTCTTGTCGATTTCCCGTTGGGCCGCATTGCGCAGAGAGTCGGCAGCTTTGCCGACCATTTCCTTTGCTTTGGCTTCGGTTTCAGCCATTTTCTTTTTGGCGTCTTCCTCTAGCTTTTTCTTTTGTGCGTCGAATTCCTGGTCAACGGCGTTTTTCACTGCATCGGTCGCTACGGTTTTGCCATCTCCGGCCAGCAGGTTGAACTGCGTTTTGGGGTTGGTCACATTGCCAGTGAGATTAACCAGTACGTTGACAAACTCCGATTCCTGCATTTGCACCCCGATTTTGGAAGCTTGCTGCTTTAGTTGTTTCCAACCCGCAGCGGCCAGTTTGCCAGCCGGGTTTTGATCCAGGTATTTTTTGGGAATTTTGAGTTTAACCGTATAATCAATGTCCTGATTGATGGTATGGCGCCCGGCGATGGTCATTTGGATGTCTTTCACTTTGACGTCAAATGCACTTACGTCAATTCCTCCTTCGCGAATCGCTACCCAGTTTTTGGTATTCAGAAACAGGTCTTTTTTGATTTCGGCAATGTCCAGGGCTTGGCCAATGGCGTCGAGGGGTTTAAAACCTTTCACTACGCCGTTGACGGTTTCCAAAAAGCCCTTGGCATCTACTGTGCTGAGGTCGGGCATCATGTTGTCTTTGAGGTTGCCCTTCAACACCAGGTTGGTATTGAACACGCCGTTGATGTAAGCACCAATTGGGGCCAGGATGCGGAAGGAATTAAAGGTCTTGAAGGTTTTTTGGAAGTCCATTTTAGACATGCCCAAACGCATGTTGTACAATGGATTTTTTTCATTCTTGGTGTCGTACAAGCCTTCAAAACCTATTGTTCCGCCCAGGGTACTGGCGGTAATGTCGTGCAATTCCACGGCTTTATCCGCTACCGCGAGGCTACCTTTGATGTTTTCAAGAGTCATGTTGGTGTACTGTACCTGGCCAGCAGTGGCATTGATGTTGATGTCAATGTTGTCGGGCACCAGGATGACGCCATATTCTTCAGCCGGAGCCTCTGCTACCGGAGCGCTAGAGGGGGTTCCGGTGAATTCCGTCATGAATTGGTTCAGGTCCAGTTTATTGGAATTGAGGTTGATATCACCGCCCAGGGTACCCCCTTTGAAGAGGTAATCAAAAACATTGGTGATGGTGCCATTGACCGCGATGTCGCTGTCCTGGATTTGAGTGGCAGCCGAACTGATGTTCATGCGGTTGGGGCTAATTTGGCCCTTGGCTACACTGTTGAGCAAGGTATATTTGTCGTACACCAGTTTGTCCACCTGAGCGTCGATGCCAAAATCGAAGCGGTCAAAAATCTCGGTGGACGCAGCAGTTGTACCCGGGCCTGAAAGCGCGGCTGCGGTGACGGTGCTACTGCTTTCTTCGGCTGGCATCCATTCATTGGCATCAAAATAGTGCGAACGGGCGGTTAAATTGCCCGTCATGGTTTTGCTGGGTGAGAAATAGGCCAGGATGTTGTTGATACGGCCACTCGCCTGGATGTCACTTTTACCCAACTTGCCTACAAAACGGCTCAAATCCACAAACTGCGGGCTGAAGCTCATTTGGGCGTCCTGGATATTGACCACGGGCAAACCCGCGCCACGGTAAGCCATCCCCTCAACCCGGGCGTTGCCGCGCATGTCTACACTCTCGTATTGCTGCTTCTCGACTTGCGACTGACGGGCCCGCATGACCACATCGGCAGTGATTTTTCCGCGCAAGTCTTCCAAACCTTCCATCGGAAAGGCCTTGGACAATTCGGCCAGATTCAGAATTCCTTTGACCTTGGCGTCAACGTCGGGATCAGACATTGGGGTTTTAAGGATGAAGCGGGAATCAATGGGGTTGCTGCCGATTTTGAGCGCAAACTTGGAAAAATCGATGATCATTTGATCCATATCGCTGCCGGGGCTGGCGATGCTGCCTTTAGCATTGATGTTGGCGATGGACAGGGGTAAATCGGGGTATTTCACCCGGCCGTTGTCCACGCCAATGTTGATTTTGAAGGCGGGCATTTGTTCGGTCAATGCGTTGTAAGTGCCTTTCACTTCACCATTCAGGGCAAATTTACCGTCGACCTTGACCTGCTCGTAGCCTTGCAAATAAGCACCAGGGATGATCGAAAACAAATTGCGGAAATCATTTTCAGGTGCATTGAAGCTCAAATCCATCCGCACGTTGTCTGCATCGGGCAATTGTACCCAACCATCCGCCTGCAAGCGCAGGGCATTGACCAGAAGGTCGTTGTCTTTGAGGGTGTATTTGCTTTGGTTTTGATCTACCTGAAAAATGGCGTCCAGGGTCGTTTTGGCGTTGCGGAGGTAATTCATGCCTCCATAAGTGACGGTCAAGGAATCTATTTCGGTTTGGGTATCGAGGTCGTAGATCATTGCAGTGAGGTCACCCGAACCACTGTGGTTGAGTCCCTTTGCAACTACGTAGGCGCCCATGCTGGCGTCGTCGTAAATGAGGCTACCATTGTTGATGCGATAGTCTTCCAGGTCGATTTGGAAGTCCGTGGTTTCGGTCGTGGTCGTATCGTCGGTGGGTTTGGCTACATCGTAGTTGGCCAAACCTTCTTTGGTTACCAGTACGTGGATTTTGGGTTCATCCACCGTTATCGATTTGATTTTGATCGGGTTCATGCCATTCCAAACCGACCAAAAATCGAGGGTGAGGGTCATTCTTTTTACATCGGCCAGTTTTACACCTGCAAAGGCGTCAATGCCTTCTAAAGTAAAACTGTCCATGCTCAGTCCCAAATTAGGGAAAGTGCTCCACATGCTGAGGTTCGCATCTGAAAAATCTACCTTGGCATTCAGGTTGGCGTTAATGGCTGTTTTGGCCTTAGCCAAAATTTCATCTTTAAAAAAGTAGGGGATGGCAAAAGCTGTTGCAACAAATAACAACAAAAGCACTCCGAGCGCCAACAACAGTCTTTTCAGTATTTTTTTCATTTGGTCCTTGGTTTAACATTTAGATGCAGAAAGCTCAAAAAAGTCATATCAAAAGTAGGTTTATTTTGGAAAGGTTCCAAGGTTCCTGGTTCCAAAGTTCCAGTGTTCGGGTTTAACACTGGAACTTTGGAACCAGGAACCCAGGAACCCTATTTCCTCCCTCCAAACAACCAGCCAACTGTCAGATTGACCTGAGCAGGGCTTTGATCGAATTGGTATTGTTTGCCAAAAAAGGTGATGTGTTCACCAAATTTGCTAAAATTCCCTTGGTAACGCAGGTCAATCATCAAGTTCCAGATGTCGAGGCCAGCACCTACGACATAACCGACAGTGAAGTCTTTGAAATTTTGATCGTAATCATCAAAATCAAACAGATCAGAGCTGCTGTTGAGGAAAAAATTACCCTGCGGGCCACCCTGTAGGCGCAGCGGGCCAAGGCGAAAGCCGACCATCACCGGGATATCAAAGTACTGATAACTTTCTTTAAAGATTTCGCCAGCAGTACCTGGTTTTCCCAAGTCATCAAGGGTGAAATTGACAGAATTGGAGCGAAAATTGACTTCTGGCTGCAAAAATCCATCGCCAATTTCCGCCCGGATTAAAAAGCCAAAATTGACGCCGTAGTTGGCATCCTTTAAAGCCAATTTGAGGCGGGTTACCCCACCTGCATCCAGGATGGCCAGGTTCTCCTGATTGAAGCTGGAAGTCAACAGCCCTCCTTTTACACCAAAACGAATCTGACCATAGCCCATGGTAGCCAAAGTCATCAAGCACAGAAACAAAGCGTACTTCTTCATGGTTTTAAGTTTTTATCCACGGGTAGTTAATGAATATTTTGATCCCGTGCATTACAAAAGATGCAAATCTTACGCCAAACCACTATTACTTATTACTTTTACCACACAAAAAGAGGTACAGAAAAGATGGAAATAGTGACTACAGAGTTTAAGGGGAGTTTTCCTAGCCATTCGCAATGCCCGGCAGCCGAGTTTCCGGAATTTGCGTTTATTGGTCGGTCCAACGTGGGTAAATCCTCTTTGATCAATATGTTGTGCAGCAAAAAAGAATTGGCGCACACCTCCCAAAAACCGGGTAAAACCCAATTGTTGAATTATTTTCTAATCAACCAGCAATGGGCGATTGTCGATTTACCGGGTTATGGGTATGCCAAAATTTCCAAAATCAAACGCAAGGAATGGCAAAAAATGATTCAGGATTACCTGGTGTTGCGGCCTACCCTCTGCACTGCTTTTGTGTTGATCGATTCCAATATTCCGCCTCAAACGGTGGACGTTGAATTCATCAATTGGTTGGGAGAAATGCACATTCCCTTTGTGCTGGCATTCACCAAAACGGATCGTTTGAAGCCACAGGAGATTGAAGCAAACATCCTGGCGACGCAGACCAAACTGCTGGAATACTGGAATGAGTTGCCTCAACAATTCTTCACCTCGGCCAGTAAAAACATTGGACGGGATGAGATTCTCAATTTTATTGATGGATTAGCCGCTGAGGGGGCACTGGAGATTAAAAAGAAAAAATGATAAACAGTTGAGAAGGTTGAGTAGGTTGAGGCTACCGCGAGCGATTTTGACAAGTCTTTGTCTAAGTCTCTCGCGGTAGCCTCAACCTTCTCAACCTCCTAAACCTCCCTCAACCTCCTACCTATGAAGCAACGATCCAAAACGCCCGTATTTCCATCTGTCATTCCCGATATTGAGGAGTGGCCAATTTACAAGTTGAGCGAAGACCGTCGGGCCTTTATTCAAGACATTGATGCGTTTACACAGGATCGGCTCACGCGAAAATCGACCCAAAAAGTCACTGACCTGATTGCCGAAACGGTTTATCAGGAACGCATCCGCATCAAAGAGGAGCGCTGGAAAGTAGATCCACCTAAGGAAAGGCAGTTTTGGAGTCGAATTCGCCGCAAACTCATCAAAGACTCGCTGGACAAACCCGATCAGGAAGCTGCCAAAAACAATGCCGAAATCCTGCAAGCCATCATTCATCGCTATTCGGAGGAAATTGTGGGTACTTTTCGCATCTCCACTTTTCGTTTTGCCCGGCGTTTTTTGACCCGTTTTTTCAATAGTCTTTTGCAAGCCCGGCAGAAAGGTTTTTGGCGTTTTGCCTATCAAAAAAAATTGTTGGCCGAAAAATTGATCGTAGAGGGGGAGTTAGAAAAAATCCGGGGTTTGATGACCAAAGGTACCGTGGTGGTAGTACCCACTCACTTTAGCAACCTGGATTCTATTTTGATTGGTTACGTGCTGGACTTGGTGCTGGGTTTACCTTCTTTTTCGTACGGTGCAGGTCTAAACTTGTACAACACGGGTTACACCGCCTACTTCATGAATCGCCTGGGGGCTTACCGGGTGGATCGCCGCAAAAAAAATGGCATCTATCTGGAAACACTCAAAACGATGTCCAATCTCTCCCTCCAAAGGGGTACCAATAGTTTGTTCTTTCCGGGGGGGACTCGCTCTCGTTCGGGTAAATTGGAGGAAAAACTCAAACTGGGTTTGTTGAGTACCACCGTTGAAGCGCAACGGGCCTTATACCAACAGGGCAAGGATCAAAAAATCTTCATTGTGCCGCTGGTTTTGGGTTATCACTTTGTATTGGAAGCGCCATTTTTGATCGAAGGCTACTTGCGGGCAATGGGTAAGGAGCGATTTTTAAAGGCCAAAGACGATTTTTACAATCCCTTACAGATCATTCGTTTCATCTGGCAAGTGCTTTCGGAAGGCAATGACATCGCCCTTTCCTTCGGGCAACCCATGGACGTGCTGGGCAACCCAGTAGACATCGATGGCAATAGTTACGATAAATACGGCAACCTGATTCAGGTGCAGGATTATTTTGTGTCCGGGGGCAAAGTCACCGAAAACCTGCAACGCGAATCGGAATACACCAAAGACCTGGCAGAAAAAATAGTAGAACGCTACCTCGCCGATAACATCGTTTTGAGTAGTCATTTGGTGGCTTTTGCAGCCTTTCAAATGTTGCGCAAAGAAAATGCCCGCCTCGATTTATTTGGGGTGTTACGTTTGCCCAACGAGGATTATGTGTTCAAGGAGTCGGTGCTCAAGGATGTGATTGAACAAATCCGGCAAGAGTTGTACCGGCTGGAAGATGCGGGTAAAATCAAACTATCCACCATCGTGCGGGGAGGTTTGGATGAATTGATCAAAGATGGTTTGATGCACCTTGGCACTTTTCACCTGAAAAAACCGTTGAGGTACAATCGGGACAAAGCCATCATTAGTGAAGATTTCACGCTCTTGTACTATTACCACAACCGCCTGGACAATTACCAGTTGGACGAGGTGATCGAGCTCAATAAAGAAGCTTTACTGACCCTGGAGCCGACATAGAGTACAACGGTTTTAAACTCAAAAACTCAAAACCCAATCGCCTTGAATTTCATCATTTTTGACCTTGAAGCCACTTGTTGGGAGGGCAGTCCGCCTTCCAAAGTGCAGGAGATTATCGAGATTGGCGCCGTGCTGATGAATGGCTACGGGGAGGTGGAAGATGAATTCAGCCGCATGGTTCGCCCGATTCTCAATCCCCGCTTGTCGGCGTATTGCCAGGAGTTGACGAACATCAAACAAACCGAGGTGGATCGGGCCGCTCTTTTTCCAGCTGTAGTGGAGCTTTTTCAGGATTGGGGCTTGATGTTGGATGAGGATTACATCCTGTGTTCCTGGGGCGGAACGGACAAACGCCTGCTCCTCCAGGATTGCCAACTGCACGACGTTGAAAATGATTGGGTGCATTCCCACATCAACATCAAACACCAATACATGGAGCTGAAACGCCTGCGCCGTCCCCGGGGATTAAAGGCAAGTGTAGAAGCGGAGGGCTTTGATTTCACGGGGCCGCAACACCGGGCGCTCGCGGATGCGCAGAATCTGGCAAAGATTTTTGTGAAGTATTTGGATGAGTGGCAGTTTTGAAGGTTGACCGATGAAAAAATATGCTATATTTTTGCACCAATGAAGTATCACTTATGACTAAACACTATAGCTTCAGCTCTGACAAAGAGCCTACCGAAAAACAACTGGAACAATTGATGCTGGACGTCTTGCAGGATGTCAAGGAACGTGCAGCCAAAGCGGAGGAAAAGTTCAAAACTTTACACGCACAAAAGGTCCAACAAACGTTGGAACAGTGGAAGTTAAAAATGGATCCAAATGGGTCAAAATAAGCCCAAGCTGATAGTTATTGCAGGGCCTAACGGGTCCGGTAAAACCTCGGTTACTTCCCAAATCCTCAAACATGAATGGGTAGAGGGATGCATTTACATCAACCCTGACAATATTGCCCAAGATCAATTTGGTGACTGGAACTCTCCTGAGGCGGTGTTAAAAGCAGCTCAACTGGCCACCACCCAACGTGAGGATTGTCTAAAGAATGGAGAAAGTTTCATTTTTGAAACCGTCTTTTCCGCACCTGACAAAGTTGATTTTTTGAAACGAGCCAAAGATGCTGGCTTTTTTGTTCGCCTTTTTTTTGTAGGTACCAATCACCCGAGTATCAATGCAAGTCGGGTAGCCCACAGAGTCATGGAAGGTGGACACGATGTGCCAATCTCCAAAATCATTAGCCGTTTTTACAAGTCCATTCAAAATTGTTGCCCGGCAGCTTCATTTGTGGACAGGTTATATGTGTACGATAACTCTGTTGATTATGCCCCCGCTCAATTGCTTTTTCGGGCGAGTAGTGGTGCAATTGGAAAGGTATATGGGGAAATAAATTCCTGGGCTTTGCCAATTTATGAAAGTATAAAGTAGTATAAATTAAATCTTCTCCTCCAAATATTCCGCCAACACCTCCCAACTCAGCACCGCACACTTCAATCTCCCCGGGAATTTTTTTGCTGCCGCAAAAGCCAGCAATTCCTCATCAGTTGTCAATTCTTCATCCGTTTTGGTAACTTTAAAATAGCCCTCCACTAGATTCCTCACCTCTTCCAAAGATTTGCCTTGGATTTTTTCCATCAATACCGAAGTGGCCGCCTTGGATACCGCGCAGCCGTAGCCCGAAAAAGAAGCCTCCACTACCTTATCCTCTTGCACATCCAAGTACAATTTGAATTTATCCCCGCATAAAGAATTGTAAGCATCCAAAATCAGCCCTGCCTCCGGGCGCTTTTGATAATGCCGAGGATATTGGTTGTGATCCAAAATAACCGGAGAATACAATTCATTCAATTCCTGCTCCATATCAGCACTTTAATCCATCAACAAATCAACAAAGAATCACCGATAACGGTACAAAGGGAACACCTCCCCCGCTGAAAAATGTGACCTTTCTCTCGGCAATTCCAAAAAACCATCTGCATCATTCAGGTTCGCCAGATCGCCTGAGCCGTGGCCTTCCAGAGGTGTTGCTTTGATCATGCCGGCACTGGAGTTGTCCAATTTAACTGGAACAAAATAGGTCAAATCTGGTTTAAAATCGAGTTCTCTGGTCAAGGCCGCAGTTTGCGCAGGCCAATTTTTCAGTCCAAGCGATTGCCGCAACCAGGGTAAAATATAGCGATAAGTCCCTACAAAGGCCGAAACTGGGTTGCCAGGTAAGGCAAAAAGTACTGCTTGGGTTCCAAAAATCCCAAACCAAAATGGTTTGCCCGGCCTTTGGCTGACTTTGTGGAAAAGCTGTTGCACACCTGCGGCAGCCAATGCTTGGGGGACAAAATCAAACTTGCCCTCGGAAACGGCCCCACTGAGGATGACTAGTTCATATTGAGCCAAAATATCTTGAATCCCTTTTTGAATGGCGGCTTCATCGTCGTAAAAATGGAAAGCATCCGCATCGATTTTCCATTCGGCTAGAGCGGCTTGAATGGCATACACGTTGGAGCGGCGGATTTGGTGAGGCAGGGGCGTTTCCTGCACTTCCACCAGTTCATCCCCAGTGGAAATGATGGCAGTGCGGGGCAAACGAGCCACTGCAATTTCAGCCTTGCCCAAGGTAGCTGCCGTTGCCATCTCTGCCGGGCCAATTTTGCGGCCAGCGGCAATGATTAAATCCCCTTGGCGACGATCAATAGCCTGCGCGTGGATGTTCTGGCGCTGGGTGATGGCTTCGATATTGATTTGCGCAACGCCGTTTTCGATCAGTAGATCTTCGTAGCGGATGACGGTATCCGTGCCCAAGGGCAGGGGTGCGCCGGTCATGACTTCGAGACAGTGTTGCACCTTTTGCAAAGAAAGCTGGACTGCTCCAGCGGCTTGTACGGCTTCGATGGGAAACTGCCTACGCCCAGTTGCGAATTCAGTATAATGAATGGCGATTCCATCCATGGTCACTCGATCGAAGGGAGGGAAATCGCGGTCGGCAAAGAGGTCTTCAGCGAGGATACGTCCCAGCGCTTTTTGCAAAGGAATCTGCTCGATGTGCAGCGGTAAGGCATGTTGTAAAATGGTCGATTCAGCTTGGGCAACGGTCAGCATTAAAGTTGAAAAGTTTGTGGTTGAAAAGTTGAAAAGCTGCTCAAAGCCGTTTTTCATTTCCCAAGATAAGGGATTTGATTTCGAGCGTACACTATCTTTTCAACTTTTCAACCACAAACTTTTCAACTTTTCCCTACATTGAAACCCAAATCTCTACCAATGTTCAGTCCACAACAGATTCGGCAAAGTTTCCCGGTTTTTCAACATTTCCCCGATTTGGTGTACCTCGACAGTGCCTCCACTACTCAAAAACCGCAGGTGGTGATTGAAGCGGAGCGAGACTATTACGAGCAACACAACGCCAATGTACACCGGGGGATTTACCGACTCGCCGCCGAGGCTACCGCCCTGTACGAAGGTAGCCGAGAATGTTGTGCCCGTTTCATCCATGCTCCCCAGGCCAAACAGGTCATTTTCACCAGTGGCAGCACCGATGGGATCAATCTGGTGGCCCAATGTTTTGCCCTGCCCCGCCTGGAGCCTGGAGATCAGGTTTTGATCAGCGCCATGGAACATCATTCCAATTTGATCCCCTGGCAACAGGTTTGTTTGGCTAAAAAAGCGGAACTGAAGGTTATTCCCTTTAACATCAAAGGAGAACTAGATTTACAAGCATTAAAAGACCTATTAAATCCCAAGGTGAAAATCCTGGCGCTCACCCATATTTCCAATACGCTGGGTACCATCAATCCCATTGCAGAGATCATTGCCCTGGCGCATGCACAAGGAGTGCCCGTGTTGGTTGATGCAGCTCAGAGCATCAGTTCTCACACAATTGATGTCCAAGCGCTGGATGTGGATTTCCTGGTATTCTCGGGGCATAAAATCTTTGGCCCTACGGGTACCGGGGTTTTATACGGCAAAGAAAAATGGCTAAAAGAAATGCCACCTTACCGTTTTGGGGGTGAAATGATCCGAGATGTCACTTTTGAAAAAACCACTTTTGCGCCCATTCCCCATAAGTTTGAAGCGGGCACGCCCAATATTGCTGGGGTAGCCACTTTAACCACGGCCCTTGATTTTGTCGAATCTTTAGGGCAAAAAAACATCGCCGAACATCTACAAACCCTACTCGCCGCAGGTATGGAAAAATTGAGTAACATTCCTGGTATCCATTTTTATGGCGAGGCTGCTCAAAAATCCGGGATCATCTCTTTCACTATTGATGGCATTCATCCTCATGACCTGGCTACCATCCTGGGTCAACAGGACATTTGTATCCGCGCCGGGCACCATTGTACCCAACCGATTATGGATTTTTACGACATTCCGGGTACGGTTCGGGCTTCCTTTTCGGTGTACAATACTTTGGAGGATTTGGACAAGCTAAAACAGGGTTTGGCTCAGGTAATTGGTGTGTTGGGATAAAAAAAGATCGGTTTTTAAAAATTTCCAGCAATTTTTTTGAAACTTCTTGCCCTACATCAACCGCAAAACAAAATGACGAACCAACTACATTTCCTCGATCACCTGGTTTTCCTGGTATATCTGGTCTCCGTGTCGCTGTACGGGTACTGGATTTACCAGCGCAAAAAAGCCAAAGAAACCGACACCAAAGACTTCTTTTTAGCCGAAGGTTCCCTGACCTGGTGGGCCATTGGTGCTTCCCTCATCGCCTCCAACATTTCTGCCGAGCATTTTATTGGCATGTCCGGCTCCGGTTTTGCCATGGGTTTGGCCATTTCTTCCTACGAATGGATGTCGGCAGCAACCCTCATCCTGGTAGCCGTATTTTTTATTCCAGTTTATCTGAAGAATAAAATTTACACCATGCCCCAGTTTTTGGCCAAACGGTACAACGATACCGTGGCGACTATTATGGCAGTATTTTGGCTGCTCTTGTACGTTTTTGTCAACCTGACTTCCATTTTATACCTGGGCGCCTTAGCAGTGGAGAGCATTTCTGGCGTGCCGTTTTTGTACTGCATGCTGGGCTTGGCCGTTTTTGCCATCTTTATCACCCTGGGCGGAATGAAGGTGATTGGTTATACCGACATTGTACAAGTGGTGGTACTGGTCATGGGTGGTTTGGTGGTGACCTATCTGGCGCTTTCGATGGTCTCTGACCATTTTGGAGGCTCGGGTGTGCTCGACGGACTCAGCTTGTTACACAGCAAAGCCGACGATCATTTTCACATGTTTTTTGCCGAAGGCCACAAATATTACTACGAGTTGCCGGGTATAGCCGTGCTCTTTGGCGGGATGTGGATCAATAACCTGAATTACTGGGGTTGCAATCAATACATTGTACAACGAGCTTTGGGAGCAGATTTGAACACGGCCCGCTCTGGGATCCTTTTTGCAGCTTTCCTCAAGTTACTGATTCCACTGATTTGTGTGATCCCAGGGATTGCAGTGTACGTACTGCACCAGAATGGTTATTTCCAACAGGAATTGGTGGATGCCAGCGGCACCATCAAACCCGATCGCGCCTACCCTACCCTGATGAACTTGTTGCCTATGGGGCTGAAAGGTTTGGCCTTTGCAGCGCTGACCGCAGCAATCGTCGCTTCTTTGGCCGGCAAGTGCAACAGCATTGCCACTATTTTTAGTCTGGACATCTATAAGAAATTCCTCAAACCAGAGGCGACTGAAAAACAAACCGTACGGACGGGTCGCTGGGCGGTGTTGGGGGCCTTTGCCATTGCGTTGTGCATCACGCCACAACTGCGGCAACTGGAGCAAGCCTATCAGTTCATTCAGGAATATTCCAACTATCTGACGCCAGGAGCTTTTGCCTTGTTTTTCCTGGGGATGTTCTGGAAGCGGACTACCTCTACGGCAGCCATCGTCGCAGCGGCCATTTCCATTCCGCTTGCAGTGGCGTTTAAGTTGATACCCAGTACACCGATTCCCTTTTTGCACCGCACCGGATGGTGTTTTTTAATCCTGGTGGTCATTATGGTGATCATTTCGTTGCTGGACAAAAAAAGTGCCCACAATCCCAAAGGTTTGGAGTTGGATAATGGGATGTTTAAGGTCACTGGTAGCTTTGCTATCCTTTCCATCCTGATTTGTGGCATTTTAGCGGCACTTTATACTGTATTTTGGTAATCCTTTGTAATTTTAACGTTCGAACAATTAAACAAACAACAATGAATCAGGACTTCGATATCAATGCACCCTTGGGTAGCCTCGACGAGTGGGAAGATGACCTGCTACTCCGCTACCCTGAGCCGAATACCACGGCCAAAACTAAAGAAGAATTTCGCAACTACGATGACCCCAAACGTGATACAGTACGGGAGTTTTATCGTTTGAACCATACTCACCAGACCTACGATTTTGTCCTGGAAAAAGAGGCCAACTACCTCAAATTGGACAAAAAGGAAATGCCGGTTTGGTCTGCTTTTGACTTTTTGAACACCTTGGTGGATGATTCCGATCCCGATACCGACTTGGATCAATTGCAACACCTGCTGCAAACCTCGGAGGCCATCCGCGCCGATGGACACCCGGATTGGTTTGTGCTCACGGGTTTGTTGCACGATATGGGCAAGGTTTTGTGCCTGTTTGGTGAGCCACAATGGGCGGTCGTAGGTGACACTTTCCCGGTAGGTTGCAAACATTCGGATAAAATCGTTTACCCGGAGTTTTTTGAGCTCAATCCTGATAGCCAGGACGAGCGCTACAACACCACTTACGGCGTATACGAGCCCAACTGTGGCTTGCGCAATGTTCACATGTCCTGGGGGCACGATGAGTACTTGTACCACATGGTCAAGGATCACTTGCCTGATTCAGCGCTGTACATGATTCGTTACCACTCCTTCTATGCCCAGCACCGCGAGCACGCGTACGAGCACCTGATGGATGATTACGATCGGGAGATGTTCGAGTACGTGAAGTTGTTCAATCCGTATGACTTGTATTCCAAGGCACCGGTTCCGCCGAATGTGAAGGAATTGAAGCCTTATTACGAGGATTTGATCGCGAAGTATTTGCCGAGTACGTTGAAGTTTTGATCTTTATTATAGCTACACAAGGGACATAAAGTGACGTCAACGTCTAACTTTGTGTCCTTTGTGTCCTTTGTGTCCTCTCTTTTTTATTTGTGCTAAAAAAATGTCACTTTGGCCTTAGCCTCAGTGCCCACTCCTCCTTAGTCTCTGCATGCAATTCTCCAAGCTCCGATACTGATGATACCCCGCTTTCCAGATATGCCCCTTATTCCGCTCCGCACTTCGCGGGTCTTTGTCTAATCCACTATCGTACCATTCACCATTCCTATGGTCAATGAGGTAAGTATTGATGTAGCTCCATTCTTTTTTAAATTTCCCATAATAGTCCAATGGGTCCTTGGGGTACAAATCAGCCATAATCAGTAAGGTGTTCAGCGCTTCCGCCTGCGTCCACCAGTTCTTGGTATCCTGGGTTACCGTAATTTTACCTGCGTCTTCCTTAAAAAAATACCCCTCGTCATAAAAACCTCCCACCTGATCATCCCAACCCAAAGCCAAACACTGATCGGTCATTTTTTTTGCAATGCGCCAAGTCGTGCTGTCATTCTTCCAACCGACAACATGGGAGGCTTCCATCAACAGATAAGCGGTTTCAATATCGTGTCCCCAGGAAACGTGATCCAGGTTGTGGTGCTTTTGAATACTGGCTCGGCTGGAATCCCGGAAACTCACTGGGGTCCAATCAGGTTGAAAAAACAAGATCAGGTTGCCTTTTTCATTCACCATTTTGTCCCGAATGAGATAGATCATTTCTTCAAGTCGGGTTTTGACCAGGGGATCGGGCCAAATCTGGTACAATTCCGTAAAAGCTTCCAATAAGTGAATGGAGCTATTTTGGTCTTTGTAGCCCAGCTCTGCGGTAGAGGGTGTGCCCTTGAGCCTTGGCTGAATCTTCCCGGTTTTATCCAGGTGTTGGTAATAACCTTTGTGGATGGGGTCGTGGCTGTGTTGCTCCAACCACTTGAAGGATTGTTTGGCTAAAATCAGCGCCTCAGGGTCTTTGCTAGCCAGGTAATACGCTGACACTGCATAAAGTCCGAAGGCATTGCCATAAGCGGTTTTGGAGGAATCTCCACGCGGCTTGCCCGAGCGTTCCACCTGCCAAAAAAAGCCACCATTTTCAGCATCCCACATTTTGTCTTTTAAAAAAGTAAATCCATGTCGGGCGAAGCCCTGGTATTTTTTTTCAGCGGGCCAATGCTGGGAAGCTTTGGCATTGTTCCAAACGTGTCGAGCCTGGGATACAATCATTTTATCCTGGTTACCTACTGGTTTGAATTGGGCGTTGAAAGTGGATAGATAGCCGCCAAATTGGGTATCAATAGCCGCCGGGTACCAGGTATCGACGAGGTTGGATTTGAGGAGCTGTTCCAGGGTATCGGCCAGGGCTAATCGTTCTTTGGAGGAATGGGCACTGGGATGAGGGGCTGGCGTTTTGCTAAAGGAGAAAATGAAAGCAAAGACGAGCAGGACGATTAGGTGTTTGAGATGCATGATGTGGTGTTTGTGGCAA
The DNA here is from genome assembly GCA_027486765.1 of Saprospiraceae bacterium. Classification (GTDB taxonomy): domain Bacteria; phylum Bacteroidota; class Bacteroidia; order Chitinophagales; family Saprospiraceae; genus Haliscomenobacter. The sequence goes on along the minus strand of JAIXOO010000241.1, from coordinate 7,600 downwards.
GAAATATAGCCATAAAAATAAAAGTAAAAAAGCACTGCCGATCCCCGTGGTGGGAATCGGCAGCCGGATATGCATCATGGTTAACGATTAAAAAACAGTTACATGGGATTATATGAAAAAAACACTCACTAGTTTTTAAAGGGTTCCAGGGTTCCAAAGTTCCTGGTTCCTGGGTTCCTGGTTCCTGGGTTCCTGGTTCCAGGGTTCCAGGGTTCCTGGTTCCAAGGTTCGAGGGTTGGCGAACCCTGGAACTTTGGAACTAGGAACCCTGGAACCTTTTTTACTGCTTAATGATCCGCTCGAAGAAGACCTGCTGGCCCACTTTGATGCGGAGGAAATACATACCTGCCTTCAGGTCGTCGATCTCCAGCTGGCTGGTGTTGCGGAAGGATTTGATCATGGTTTTGCCATCAAGGCCCATCACTTGTACTTCCGTAACGGTGCCTGCAGCACTGGTGATGTTGATCTGCGAGTTGGTTGGGTTGGGATAAACCTTAACTCCGCTCAACAAATCTTCAGGGCGGACTGCACGAGGTGCGTCAACGATGCTAAAGGCGGTAATTTGGGTATTCAGTGGCAGGATTTCGCCGTCCAGTCGGTTCAGGATGGCATCTTCCGTTTGTAATTTTGTTTCAGCACGACCAACCAGGTCGATGATGATACCCTTCATTTTGGCGATGGTGCCATACCCCGAAACTTCGTTCTGATCGGTACGGGTAATGGCGATGTCCACACGACCTTCGTTGGGATATACTTTGTAGATGAATTCCAGATTCACCCCAGGTTGCCCCATCCAGGAAGTAGGTACTTCGATGCTCAGGTTTTTAGGATCAATCAATTTTGGATCAAACTTCACACTAAAAGCAGTCCCGTAAATGTTCTTAATGACGTGTTTATCATCGCCCAAAATGATGGGAATTTCAAAACGGGTGCTATCGGCCAATTCGCCTTTTGCCGGCATCTCTACCAAAATCTTTGGATCAAGCAGTGTAGCAGGTAAAGCTTTGGTGATTTTGAAAGGTCCCCGCGACAAGCCAAAGTTCAAGGCCAGTGCCTCAATGTCTTTGCGATTCACCTCACCATCACCATTGACGTCGGCGTTTTTGTAGTTGATGCCATCAAAGAAAATCTCAGCCCAGTCTTCGGATGGAGTTGGTTTCCAGTCCCAGGAGTTGACCAGGAAGCGCTTCAATCCTTTGGCACCAAAAGCTTGTCCAATGTGCAACAAGTCGAAGTGGTTGGCAATGTTGTCCAGGTTCACATCACCAGGCCATACATCACTCATGCGCATATTGCGGCATTTCACAGGGCCAAAGACTAGCATACGTTTGCAGGTGGTGTCTTTCAGGTTGAGGATATCCACCTTGTAAACGGTTACCCCATCACCAAGGAGCATCCCCAGATCGAATCCTTTTTTGCCCGCTTCAAGGGTATCCAGAATTTTACCGTTGATGGCAATGCGCAGCGGCCCAGGGGTTGGGTTTTTGAACACCAATTCCGCTCCAAAGGCACCACCGGCATTGCAGGGTTTTTGCTTCACATCAACAACCAAATCTGGGCAAGGCCGCTCACAGGGAAGTTTTACCTCCAGCGTTTCACAACAGCCTTTTTGGTCATTGATACACACCGTAATTTTGAATACTTCTTTATCCGCAGGCAGTTTGAAACTGGCTTCTAGAGGCAGGCGAATCAAAGGGAAAGTGCCAACAATTTTGCCATCTACCAGTACATTGAAGAAACGGTTTACAACATTTTCATACTTAAAACCAATGGAAATACGCCGTGTACCATCCGGATTACAGCCCAAGCTACGAATAGCCAGGTTGGAAATTTTACAAGGATTGGGGTCGGGGCATTGTGGAGCAGAAAGTTTGGTTGCCGCAAAACAAGTTGGATTGGTCACATCCACGGCCAGGAATTCAATGTTGCCGCTTGCGGAACTGGGGAATGGCCCTATTTTTTGTGTCTCACCATTGTAAACAAATGGTCCAAAGAGCATGCCATTGGCATAGATAATGTAGCCTTTTTGCAGTGTCGAACTTGGTCTGGATACGACCAGGGCTTTGGCGTAGTAGTAGCCTTTTTCACAAGGCAGCAATTCTACTTTTAGGCCTTCAATCGGACAGTTGGTTTCACATTTTTTCAATTCCAAACGCCCGGCTTGGGTACAGCCCTTTTCTTTGTCTTCGACTTTGAGTTCCAGAACGGCTACATCGGCACTCACAATTTGGCTGAGGCGCAAAGGCAGTACATTGTAACTATAGGTTCCGTACAGTTTGCCGTTGACATAAAGGTTGAAGAGTGCGCCCGTGTTTTTGCGCTCAAAATTCAAGTTCACATAATACCCACCTGTTGGTAAACAAACCTGCTCCAACTTCAGGGCACCAAATTCACAGGTCGTTTGGGTGCAAGGCACCTCATACAACCACTTGATGCAACAATCCGGTGAGCTTTTATCACAAACGATGACCCAGTCGGTTTTGCTGTTTTTGGGCAGTGGAATTTTGTCAATTCTTACCGCTTGGCCCGTGTATTTAAAGCGTGTTTCATAGCCTGTGGAGGTTTGTAGCCAAAGGATGGAGTCAGTATTCGTTGCTTTGAGTTTCAACAACAGGCTGTAAGTTCCGTCGTTGTTGCATTTTACTTCGGTAACACTGATGTCACTCAAGTTACAAGGCGCTTTGCATTCAAAAGGCTTAATGAAACCCTTGCTGCTACAAGCGCGAGTGTTGCTATCGAAAACCTCCAGGCGGATGGTATCTTTTTGGGGTGCTGGATAGATCAAACGGATGGGCAGTTCGGAGTACTTGTATTTCGCAATTTCTTTGCCGTTCTGTACCAGTACAAAATAGTCAGAATTGGTGCGGAAATGTTTGAAATCCAGGTAGGCGTATACCTCACCTTTGTCGTTGCAAGGTGCCGTTTTGATCACCAGTTCCCCCAATTCACATTCGGGGCATTTTGGTTTTTCAACTTTGACACTTACACAACATTTTTCGCTTTGACCGTCTACACACACTTTCGCTTCAAAAGTAAGGGCATCGGTATTGATGACTACATTTTCGATCAATTGAGGCGTGCTCAACAATTTGAATGGGCCATATTTTTGGTTGCCGATATAGACGTAGTAAGTCGAGAGTGCATTAGATGGGCTTACATTAAGGATAGGCGTAACCAATAAGTCATATCCTCCTTTGGTGTTACAGCCACGAACGACAACTTTTAATTCCCTGATCTTGCAGATCGTGTCTGAAGTACATACAATTGAGCTCAATACAACTGTATCTGTACAATATTTTTCTACATCTACTGCGACAAATACCTGCCGAGGGGTAGTCGTTGCGCGAGTAAATGGCCCGATCACTTTAGGGCCTTGACCATAGGCGTAAGGGCCATATTTTTTGCCATCAGGGCCAATCACAACATAACCTGATTGACTACCGTTTTTGCCTTCCAATTTAATGGAGGCATAATATTTTTCACCATTACATTCAACGGGAGTGACACTCAAATCGAGGCTACAGTCACAACCAGTATTGTTGATTTGTGGAACGATTTCCACACAACAAGTGTCCAACAAACCTTCGGAACAAACCTGAATTTTCAGTGGAACGATTCCCCCTACCAACAATTCCAATGGATCCAGCTTCACAGGGAAGCTACTGGCTTTGTAAGGCCCAAAAGTTTTGTCGCCTACTTTGATGAATATTTTCCCAGAAGCCGACAATTGCTCATCAAAGGAACCATTCACTTCGAGTCGATATTTCCCAATCACCCCACAGCCAGTTGCAACCGCTTTCACTTCTTTGATCGGGCACAGGTAATCAGGCTTGGCGCAAGATTTGACCCGGATGATTTTGGCTACTGTTTCAAGGCAGCATTTTTCCACGCCGGGCAAACAAACCTGTACTTTGAGTACATCGTTGATCAGATTGGGGATGGCCTTAGAAATGCTGATGCGCAGCGGCATTTTTTTCAAAGAAAAGGTCCCAATTTCAATGCCATTGATGGTGAGAAGGTAACCAGTATCTACGGTTGGCCCTGAAAGCAGGTTCAATGTAAAAATATCCTGGTTTTCTTCTTCGCAGATGATGTAAGCCGCAGTCAGATCACGGATCGAACAGGGCTTGCAGAAGAATTTTTTGATTTCTACCGTGTCCGCACAACGTGGGTTTTCCACATCGCTCATCACGACCCGGTAGTAGCCATCATTATTTGGTTTGATAGGACCAACGCTACCGCCATTAACGGCGTAGCGGAATGGTCCAAAACGCTGATCGTTAACATAAATGTAGTAGCCAGACATCCATTTGTTTTCGCCACTAAATTTATACACCATGCGGAAGCTTCCGTCACTGTTACAATCTCCGGGCTGAGCAGCAAACTCCTTAATGCCGCAGGCGTCAGGATCGTCTTCACAACTCGAATCCAGCTCAATTTTTGGGGTTGCACTGATGCAGCATCGTCCACCAGGCAAACTCACGCATGCCTGAACCAGTGGCACAAGTGCAGTGACCGAAGACAGGTATTTTTTGGACAATTTGATTTCGAAGGGCAATTTTTCAGCAGCATACTCACCGATGACAATGTTGCCTATGGTCAAAATGACATTGGCATTCGCAGGTTTTACCGTACCAATTTTGACGATAAGGCGGGCAAAAGTATCTCGGGGGCAATATTTTATGGTTGCGGAGAGCTCTTTCAATTCACAAGCGTTGCTTGCCCCACAATCGTACTTAAAATCTTCCGTTTTGGAACAAGTACTGTCTTTGCTATCGCGCACAGTTAAAAAGTACTTCCCGGTGCTATCCAATTTTACTGGGCCAATGGCCGGGAAAACGTCTTTGTATTTGAATGGGCCAAATTTTTGGCCATTGACCCACACATTATAAGTAGCGGTGTCAGCTTTTGTATCGGTTTTGAAGGTGGCTGCAAGGTAAAAAACACCATTGGGCGTACAAGGACGGGGTAAAATCACCAAATCGCGAATACAGGCAGTCGGCGTAACTTCTTTTTCATATTCGACACACACATTGTCAATGCCAAACTCCTGGCCGCCAAAAGAAATGGAATCGATATCTCCTTCAAAACAGATGGTACCCTGTAGTAGATCAGAATCCTCCTTGATGGACACGGCAGCTTTGACGCCTTTGGCAACTTCTTTGTCGTTCAATGATCCCCAATTTTCCAGAACGGTGACCTTTTGGCCATTGATGGAAAAGTTTTCTTCCCCACCTCCATCAATAAAATTGAGGCAGACTCTTTTTGCTTTCTTTTTGGGTAAGCCGCTAAAGATCCACTTCAGATTGACATTGGATACAAAAAGTACTTTGCCTTCGGCCTCTTTGAAGCTTCCGTCAAAAAGCAGCTTTTTTTCCTCTACTTTGATAGAGCCAAATTCAGTGCTGTTGTTGCCAGTGAGAAAGGATTCGATGGATACGGCTATGCCGTCTTTTTTCAAGATAGGAGTGCCAGGTTTTTGGTTGGCTTCGGTGCCGAACTTTGTTCCGTCGGCTAGGTCGTTGAAGTTAAAACAGACCTCTTGTTTTTGGGATTGGGCCTCCAACTGCGTCGAAAACAGACCAAAACAAAAAAGCAGTAGATAAACCCAACGTGTAGAAATGTTCATGGTGCGATATTTTTTTAGACTACACTTTGCTCTTGATACAAAAGTGCTACTTTTTTCAGACGTTAAAACTGACATAATCGTTGGAATTTTGGGAAAAATTCGTGATCATTGAGCCAAAATTACGATCTAATTTTTTGTCAATCAATATTTTGATGACAAAAAAACACGGCCAAAAATTGATTTTTTGTGAGTAGTAACAAATTAATTCGCAACCTAGAAAAATTATCGCGCAAAGAAATGACTCGCTTTAAGGAGTTTGTCTTTTCTCCCTACCTCAACAAACACGAGGAAGTAAGGCGACTGGTGGCGTACCTTTCTGAGGTTTATCCTCGATTAGACGAAAAAAAGTGTAAAAAGGAACTACTGTATAAATCGGTTTTTGACAGCGGTAAATATAGTGAAAAACAATTGGCTCCAGTACTTACCTATACCCAAAGATTGTTAGAGCAGTTCTGGGCCTACGAGGAATTTCGGGAGGATACTTATTTTCAACAATATCTTTACTTGAGACAACTGAGGGCACAGCAAGCTTTGGGGCCGTATGAGCGATTGTTTAATGAGCTAAAAGAAAATCCTGAGCCAGCACCTTGTCTGGGCGCAGATCAAACCTTGATGCGCTACTTGCTGGCGGGTGAAGGTGAACGCTATTGGTCGCAGTCCAACAAGCCTGAATTTGAAGAATCTTTTCGAAAAAAGCAGGAAGAGCTGGATGAGTTCTACCTCACTCAAAAATTAAAGGATGCGTGTGAAGCTATTTTCCGCCAGGAAATGAAGCGAGATGAACAACCTCCTCGCCTATTGGAAGCCGTATTGCAAGAGGTTGAGGAAAATTTAGAGAAATACCAGCAGGTCCCCCAAACCATTACCCACTACATGATTTACCGCATGTTGACGGGCAATGATCCAGATTTTTACCAGCAAGCCCTCGATGTTTTTCAGAAGTGGGAAAAATCCTTCTCGCGGGTGGAAGTCAGCGATTTGTACAACCAATTCAAAAACTACTGCCTCATTCGCATCAATCAGGGTGACCAGGCTTTTTTAGACAAATTATTTGGCTTGTACCAACATCAACTGGATCAGGGTTTATTGCTGGAAGAGGGGGTGATGCTGGAGTGGAATTACAAAAATATCGTAGCAGCGGGATTGCGGCTCAAACAACACGAATGGGTCCGAAAGTTCATTGAGGAGTACAAGGATAAGTTGGCACCAGAGTTCAAGGACAATGCCTACCGCTTCAATCTGGCGAGTTATCACCTAAGCCTGAAGCAACCACAAGAAGCGATGTTGCTGCTGCGGGAGGTAGAATACCGCGATTTGCGCTACAACCTGGGGGCCAAAACCATGCTCTTGCAAACCTATTATGAACTGGAAGAATACGACCCCCTGTTTTCACTCACCGAATCCTTCCGGCAGTTGTTGATGCGGGATAAAACCATGTCGGAAAACTTCCGTAAGGGGTATTACAACCTCTTTCGGCTCACCCGCAAAGCGGCACACTTGCGCTCGCGACTGGATTATTTATCGGCGGATAAAGCTAGACTGGAACTGGATCGAATCCGGGAAACGTTGGTCAAAACAAACGATGTGTTTAGCCGGGCCTGGTTGGATGAGCAGTTGAATGGATTAGCGGATGAGATATAAGTGATTAGAGCGTATTAAATTTGCAAAAATTAACGCAATGAAAGCCGTCTCAACCATTCTTCTTCTGCTTCTTTCCAATACATTCATGACCTTCGCCTGGTACGGCCACCTCAAGTTCAATCAGATGAAAGGGTTCAGCCAGCTGGGCGTAGTCGCCATCATCTTTATCAGTTGGGGCATTGCCTTACTGGAGTATTGCTTTCAGGTTCCAGCCAATCGCATTGGTTTCAAAAACTACGGTGGGCCTTTCTCGCTGATCGAGTTAAAAGTAATTCAAGAGGTCATCACGTTGGTGGTCTTTTCCATATTTACCCTTGTGGTATTCAAAAC
>JAIXOO010000209.1 GCA_027486765.1 Saprospiraceae bacterium | reverse complement strand
CCCTGGATTGATTTACCACCCGCCCAATGGCCAACCATCGGCCTGATCAACGAAGTCCAGTACAAAAATGGTGATCGTTACATCGATCCCTCATTTCGCTACGCGGGCACTGGTTTTTTGATCAATACGGGCACAGACACACTGGCGGCGACGGCAAAACACATCTTGTGGGTCGCTAAAAACAAACAATCTTCCGGCGTAAGCATCAATGCCCAGCTACAACAATGGACCATGCGGCCCAAAGGCACCACCCAGGACCTGGCCATCATGGATCAATTGTTGAACGAAGACCCCACTGAAAAACTAGAGGGAGCCGGTTCCAGCATCACCGAAAGAGACTGGATCGTTTTTTCGGTCAAAAAAAGCGCGCCAAATTTATACCCACTCAAACCTCGCTTTACCCCAGTTCAAGCAGGGGAAAAAGTGTTCATCATTTCTTGCCCCTACAACGACAGTACCACCCAAATCCACCCCGGAATTGTGGTGCGCAAATATGGCCTGGACATCTTTATTGACCGCGATCCGAAGGCCAATATGGGTGGCTCCAGCGGCTCTCCGGTGATCGACGCCAATGGGTATTTGATTGGCATCATATCGGCGAGTACCACCGACAACCTAACGGGGAAACCCGTAGTGGTGGCCATTTCCAGCGAGTATCTGGCTGGAGTGTTGAGTAAAAAACCGGATTTGAACCAACCCAAAGCAGACTATGGTGTCGCACTTTTCAAAATTACCCAGGAAAAAGGAGCGAAGGCAGCCATTCGCCAGTACAAAACCTGGATCAAGGATCCTCAAAATTACTACCAGTACAACCTTTGGAGCACCAACCGCAACGGCTTGCGAGAGACTGGTGTAAAACTGCTGGAACTGAATCGGGTACCAGCAGCGGTAGAGATCCTGGCTTTTAACGCCAAAATCAATCCAAGCTTTTATCAGAACCACAACCTCCTGGCCAAGGCCCAATTGCAAGCTGGGAATAAAAAAGCGGCCATCAAAAGTTACCAGCTTTCAACCCTAAAATTCACCGATAAAGCACAAAATGAAGCGTTTAAGGCGCTGGAAGAATTGCAGGCAAAAAAATAATCAGCATCTTGTGTCCAATTCCAATCGACTCGTTTGTCATTCTGGTGTACAACAACTTTGTAACCATTTAATTCAACAACGATGCAAGAATTTATGCTGATTTTTAGACACGAAGATGGCGGGAAATTGGCTTCACCCGAACAAATGCAGGTTTGGATGCAGATGACCATGGACTGGATCGGCGGGATTGCCGCTCAAAATAAACTGGTCAGCACGGGTAGTGGTTTGGCTTTTGACGACAGTCGGGTGGTTGGGCACAATAACGTGGTCACCAATGGACCTTTTGGCGACATCAAGGAAACCATTGGAGGCTTCATCATTGTACGCGCCGAGTCGGTGGATGAAGCCGCTGAGTTTGCCAAAGGTAGCCCGGTTTTATTAGGCGACGGCAATACCATTGAGGTACGGAAGTTGGCAAAATCGGTGGAGTTATAAGTTTTTATTTGAACCACCTTAGAAACCTTAGACACCTCAGAAGAAGCATACTGAGGTGGCCCTAAGGTGGCTAAGGTTTCTAAGGTGGTGAAAAAAAATCATGGAACAACAAAAATTAATCCCACATCTTTTCCGTACCGAGTTTCGGAAAATTACGGCGGTACTTACCCGCTTTCTAGGCATTGAGCACCTTGAACTGGCCGAAGACATTGTCAGTGAAACCTTTGTACTCGCTTTGGAAACCTGGCCTTACCACGGCATCCCCGATAATCCCAGCGCGTGGTTGTACGCCGTTGCCAAAAACAAGGCTAAAAACCAGTTAAAACGGCAACAACTGTTTCAAGTCAAAATCATGCCCGACCTGATGAATACATCGGGTGAGAGCCAGGAGCCAGCATTGGATTTATCCCCTCAAAACATCACCGACAGCCAATTACAAATGTTGTTTGCCATTTGCCACCCGGCCATTCCCCTTGAATCACAAATTGGGCTGGCTTTGCGTAGCTTATGTGGTTTTGGCATTGATGAAATCGCCATTGCGTTTTTGAGCAACAAAGAAACCATCAACAAACGATTGTTTCGAGCACGGGAAAAATTGCGACAAGAAAAAGTGGACATCGAAATCCCCAGTTCTGCCGCCATTCAGGAAAGATTAGCCACCGTGCTCACTACCTTGTATCTGCTGTTCAGTGAAGGCTATTATTCGGAAAGTCAGGATGCTGTTCTGCGCAAGGATTTTTGTCTGGAGGCCATGCGACTGACCTACTCACTCATCGAATATGCACCCACAAATCAGCCACCGGTCAATGCGCTCATGGCCTTGATGTGTTTTCACGCTTCCCGTTTTGAAGCCAGAACCAATGAAAAAGGAGAGATGCTCCTGTACCACGAGCAGGATGAAACCCAATGGGATGAAGCATTAATCGCCAGAGGCGTTTATTTTTTAAAGCAGGCCGCACAAGGGAATGCCGTTTCAAAATACCATCTTGAAGCCCAAATTGCCTATTGGCATACCATCAAAACGGATAGCCCGGAAAAATGGCAGCAGATTTTACAACTCTACAATCACTTATTGGTTTTGGAATATTCGCCCATTGTTGCCCTCAACCGCACCTATGCCTTGGCCAAAGTGAAGGGGAATGCACTAGCTATCGTGGAAGCAGAAAAATTAAAACTGGAAAACAATCATTTTTACTACACTTTACTGGGTGAATTGTACCTGCGCATTGATCCACTCAAAGCAAAGATTAATCTGGGAAAGGCCCTGGCCCTCGCCAAAACCCATACAGATAAACAAACCATTCAAAAAAAACTTGACCTGATTAAGACAAAGGTTTAAGCAAACTTCATCTTGTAATCCACCTTCACTTTGCCTTTGCGGATGTTCTCCAGGCGGCCACGGATCATCGCTTTTTTCACCGGTTTCAAGTATTCCAGGAATAAAATTCCTTCGATGTGGTCGTATTCGTGCTGGATGACGCGGGCGTTGATGCCATTAAAAGTTTCGATATGTTCTACAAAATTTTCGTCCATGTAGCGAAGGGTGAGCGTGTCCAAGCGGTCCACATCGCCCCGAATGTCGGGGATGCTCAGGCAACCTTCTTCGTAAGCCCAAATCTTTCCTTTTTCCTCTACCTTTTGGGCGTTGATGAACACCCTTTTGAAGCCCACTACATCCTTGCCTTTTTCTTCCAACTGAACGGTGTCGATGACAAAAAGACGGATGGCACGGCCAACCTGGGGGGCGGCCAGGCCTACGCCTTCGGCGTGGTACATGGTTTCCCACATGTTCGCAATAAATTGGCTCAACTCTGGATAGTCAGCTGCAATCTCCTCGGCTTTTTTGCGCAAAACAGGATGCCCGTAGGCATAAATGGGTAACAACATGGTATTATGAATATTTGTATTTTTCAAGGTATTCCTGCAAAATAATGATGGCACTCACTTTGTCGATCAGGCCTTTGTCGCGCCGTTTTTGGCGGCTCGGCACACTCTGGAGGATGGATCGGCTCGCGTCTTTGGACGTAAAGCGCTCATCCCGCAGAATAACCGTTTTTTCAGGGAAAAGGTTGCCCAACTGTTTTACAAAACCCATTACTAAATGGTGAATTTGTGCGGGGCTGTCATCCAGGTTTTTGGGTTCACCCACCACAAAGGACTCTACTTCTTCTTCCTGACAGTATTGGCGCAGGAAGTCCAGCAATTTGGCAGTAGGAACCGTCTCCAAACCCGTCGCAATCATTTGTAGTGGATCACTTACCGCGATGCCTGTCCGTTTGGTCCCGTAATCGATTGCCATTATTCTTGCCAAGATTGCACATTTAGGGCATCAAAGAAAAAGTTCTTTCATGCTTGGGCGGCAAAGATAGGTAGGATTTAAGAAAAAAAAAAGTTGTCAGGCCTGAGCACCAGTTCCGGGCTTGCTCCTGACAACCGTTCCCCTTTATTTACTAGAACGCTGTTTAAAAAAACAAAAAAACAAAACATATAACACAAATGCAAATTTTCAGAAAAATAATTTGGAAATAAATGCGTTGCGTTAGCGTTTCAGTAGCTTTACTGCCTCATTTGGATACTTACCATTATGTTTGAATTTCATCAGGACAAACGCACCTATTTTGATTACCAGCACCGCACGGCGAAGGAATACATTCTTCCGTATGTTCGCCAACATCACCCATTGCCCGCAGGCTCAAAGGTGTTGGAAATTGGGTGCGGAGAAGCGGGCGTACTCAAGGCTTTTTTGGAAGAAAATTGCCGTTGTGTAGGGATAGAGTTGCACGAAAGCCGCATTGAAACGGCTAAGTCTTTTATGCCAGAACCCGTTGCTACCGGGCAACTCCAACTCATTGCCCGCAACATTTACGACATTGACCCAGGAAAAGAGCTGGATTTCCGCTTTGATCTGATCATCCTCAAAGATGTGATTGAGCACATCCCGGATCAGGATCGGTTCATGCATTTCCTACAAGCTTTTTTGGCACCAGGCGGGGTGGTGTTTTTTGCTTTTCCACCTTGGTATATGCCTTTTGGTGGACATCAGCAAATTTGCCGCAACAAGTGGTTGTCCAAACTACCGTACTACCATCTTTTGCCTACGGCACTTTACCACCAAGTATTGCGTTGGGGTGGGGAAACGGCACAAACCATCCAGGAATTACAGGAGATCAAGGACACGGGAATCTCCATCGAACGGTTTGAACACATTTTGCGCAAGCGAAACTACGCTGTGCTCCAGCGCCAGATTTTTTTGATCAATCCCATTTATCAATTCAAATTTGGTTGGGCTCCGCGTACCCAAAATGCTTTATTGAGCAATTTGCCTTACGTGCGTGACTTTTTGTCCACCGCCGTTTATTTTTTGGTGACTAAAAAATAATTCAAATTATGAGTAATACTGTGCCCTATTTGCTCGAAGGAGTCGTGCAACACTACGCCTGGGGAGGTTTTTTTTACATCCCTGATTTATTGAACCAATCCAATCCTGAGCAGGAGCCTTGCGCCGAATTGTGGCTAGGGGCACATCCGCGTGGCATGGCCCAGGTAAAACGGAATGGGGAAGCGACCCAGCCTCTGCAAAGTCTGATCGAACAAAACCCGGAAGGAATATTGGGCCAAGCCACCGCGCAGCGTTTTGCCAATCAAATTCCTTATTTGTTAAAAATATTGGATGTAGACAAAATGCTCTCCATCCAGGCTCATCCCAACAAAGCTGAGGCCGAGCGTGGTTTCGCCGCTGAAAATTCAGCAGGCATCCCGCTTGATGCCTTCAACCGCAATTTTAAGGACGATAACCACAAGCCCGAAATGATGACGGCTTTGACAGATTTTTGGCTCTTGCACGGGTTTACAGCGCTGGACACCATCAAGCAAAACCTCCAGCAAACCCCTGAATTGCAAAGCTTGTCGGCCTATTTTGACGGCCAATCCATCCAACCCCTTTATGCCATGGTCATGGGCATGCCTCAGGCGGAGATCGATGACTTGTTGCAACCTTTGGCCGAGCGGCTTTTGCCTTTATTGGCCGCCGATCAATTGCCCAAAGCTTCGGCGGATTATTGGGCGGCGCGGGCCTTGCGCGATTTCAGAATTCCTTCAGGCCGCTACGATCGGGGCGTGATTTCCATTTATTTGATGAACGTAGTCAATGTGCAGCCAGGGCAAGGGATTTTTCAAGATGCCGGAGTGCTGCACGCTTACCTGGAAGGGGTCAACGTAGAATTGATGGCCAATTCCGACAATGTTTTCCGCGGTGGCCTCACCGATAAATACGTGGATGCAGACACGCTGATTCAGCACCTTTCTTTTGAGCCGATTGAACCGAAAGTCTTTGCTGGTGAAGCAATCAGTGATACCCTAATTCAGTTCAAAACCCCGGCACCTGATTTTGAGTTGAGCTTGATTCGACTGAGTGCTGGAAAAAAACATACCCAGGATTCTACGCTTGGCCCTGAAATACTGCTGGTATTGGCAGGAGAAGTACTAGTCAATGACAATTTACAAATTGACAAAGGACAAAGTTTGTTTTTTCCTGCCGGAAGTCAATATACTTTGAGTGGAAATGCCGAAATTTACAAAGCAGGCATGCCCTAATTGAAACTCATGAGAAAACTGACATTGCTGGCTGCGCTCATGCTGGCACTAAGCATTGGTAAGGCTCAAAAGGTTTACGAGTCCTTTGATGACTTTGCTCCATTATTGGCGCAAACCCAAAACGATACGACCTATGTGATCAATTTTTGGGCAACCTGGTGCGCTCCCTGCGTGAAGGAATTGCCTTATTTTGAAAAATTGCATCAGGCAATGGCCGCTCAAAAAATCAAGGTTATTCTGGTCAGTTTGGACTTTCGTAAAGATTTGGAAACCAAACTAAAACCTTTTTTGGAACAAAGGCAAATTTCTGCTTCAGTCGCAGCGTTAGTAGACAGCAGGCAGGCACTGTGGATCGATAAAATTGATCCAAGTTGGAGTGGGGCAGTGCCCGCTACGCTGGTGTATCGTGGGACTCAAAGACAGTTTAAAGAGGGAGAATTTGAAAATTTCGAGGATTTGCAGCAGTTTGTACTGCATTTTTTTGACCCTAAAAACTAAATCCTGCGTCACAATTATCAACTGCTTTTCAGTTTTTTAAGGAATAAGTACGGATGTACTCAAAATATGAAATTCGACTGCGATGAAAACAAAAACAGGTTTTGGAATCGGTTTTTTTGCCAGTGTTCTTTTCCTGCTGACTTTTATTCCATTTGGCCCCACCAATCCCGGCTTGAAGGTCGGAGATATTGCTCCCGACTTTCAACTTAAAAGCACCTCCGGGAAAATGGTCACGCTGAAGGACTACAAAAATGTCAAAGGCTACATTGTGGTGTTTACTTGTAATACTTGTCCTTACGCCCAAGCCTATGAACAACGCATCATCGATCTGCACAATAAAATGGCTCCTATGGGTTGGCCAGTGGTAGCCATCATGCCAAATGATCCAAGTGTACAACCGGGAGATGGTTTCGACAAAATGATGGAGCGCGCTAAAGAGAAAAAATATCCCTTTGAATACCTGTTGGACGATGGCCAAAAAGTATTCCCGGCATATGGCGCCGTGCGTACACCCCACGTTTTTTTGCTGGATAAAGATCGCAAAGTACGTTACATCGGTGGGGTAGACGACAACAGTGAAGACGAAACCCTGATTACTCGCCGCTATGTGGAAGAAGCGATTGCCGCCGTGGAAAAAGGGGCAGAACCCAACCCCAACTTGACCAAAACAGTGGGTTGTATGATTAAAGTGAAAAAATAAACGCTTGGCCTGTGTTTGAATTTGTGCTAATTTTGCACACCAAGTAGTGGGGCAAAAATAAATGTTCATTTTTCCTGAGCCATAGGATTAGATAAGACACTTAAATTGAACCGTTTACTTATCTAATCCTCTGGCAAAATGAACATTTATTTTTTTATCGCCCCCAATTCAAACACAGGCCAAGTTTTTATAGAGCATGGATTCAATTAGTTTAAACAAATACATCTCGGACACGGGGATTTGCTCACGCCGGGAAGCAGACAAATTCATTGAAACCGGACGGGTACTGCTCAATGGGGTAGTGGCCGTAAAAGGCAATCGGGTTGAAGAAGGGGACGAAGTTTTGCTCAATGGCAAACCTTTGCGCAACAATCCCCAACGCATCTACATCGCATTCCACAAACCGCGTGGCCTCACCTGTACGACCGACCTGCGCGACAAGACCAACGTCATCAGTTACATTAACCACCCGCAACGGATCTTTCCCATCGGTCGCCTCGACAAGGACTCCGAAGGCCTGATCTTTTTGACCAATGATGGCGACATCGTCAACAAAATCCTGCGCTCTCGCAACGGACACGAAAAGGAATACATTGTCGTGGTGGACAAAGAGCTGGCACCTGATTTTGTAAAGAGAATGAGTAATGGCATCCCCATTCTGGGCACTACTACCAAAAAATGTATGGTGGAGAAAAAAGGCCGGGCCATTTTTAGAATTATCCTCACCCAGGGCCTGAACCGTCAAATCCGGCGCATGTGTGAATACCTTGGCTACGACGTGGTCAAGCTGAAACGCACCCGAATTATGTCGATCAAATTGGACGATCTGGCTCCGGGTAGGTGGCGGTATTTCAGCGAAGCTGAGATGTTGGAGATTGAGGCGTTGTTGGAGGAGAGTACGAATAGTTATGAATGAAAAGTGAAAAGTGAAAAGTGAAAAAAATGCGTTTTCACTTTAATTTCAAACTTTAAGCTCAGAAAAACTAATCCAAACAGCTGAAAAACAACTGGTGTACCCGTTTTTCACTTTTCACTTTTCACTTTTCACTTTTACATCATCTTAATAGCCCGAACAAAATAAGTCAGGACAAAAGGCAATGCCAGCCAGAACCACTCGTCGGCTACGGCAAAAAGGATGATCAT
>JAIXOO010000113.1 GCA_027486765.1 Saprospiraceae bacterium | reverse complement strand
GGTGACGTTATTTCAACGTTGGTTTGAGTTTAAAATAACGTTGTGGCGTGTTTTGGGTGAACGGGCAGCCACCTAGGGCTGCCCGTACGATGGTGGTCGGGTGTAATTTTTTTTGGGGGGCCTCCCCCCTACTCTATCCGGTCAATCATCACAGTGATTGTGACCTTCGGCTTTGGATTAAAGTTATTGTAACGTTGTTTTGAAGTTGATTTGAAGTTATTGGAGCCACTGCTTTTCAAAAATGCATGGATTTGTTGATTTGGCTAAGGTTAAATGTTTTGTGGTGCCGCACCTGCCGGTTTGTGCTTCACGGTAATGATGCTTCGCATCTTTGATTCAAAAGCGACATGAATAGCAACGCGGGTGACGCGGATGAAACGGATTTACGCGGATTTTGCTCGCGCCTGCGGCACGAGTGAGGGGTGGCTTTTTTGATAAAAAGTGTTCCTTCTTTGAATGAGTGTCTTTCGGATTTAGTTGTGCCAAATGGGTGACGTAACCTGGACTTGAGGTGGAATGGGTGTGGGATTGCGGTTTTCAACGTTGAAATAAAGTTGAAAAGCTATTTGTGGCTGTTGAGGGATTCTGGTTCAGGTTGCTGGGTTTGGGAAAGTGTCAAGGGTTGAAGTCTTGAAGTAAGTCGGATTTGAAGTTGTTGTGACTTTGGTTTGAAGTGAGATTGAAGTTTATTTGAACTTAAAGTGAAGTTATTTTGGGTTTTTGAAATGAATCTTCTGCATTGACGACTTAGTCGGCTGCCAGTGATTAAGGTGCGCTCTGGAGTGATGATAAATGTTAGGGAGCGGGTGGCTTTGAGTTTGCCGATAAAGTGGCCGGTTGTAAGCTGGATGATATGGTTGGTACTGGTATACTGGGCGGTTTTGTCATTTTGACTTTATAATAACTTTGAAATAACGTTAAAATGAGTTGATTTTGGTTGAAGTGTGGGAAGGTAGTGGGATTATAGATGTTGTGGCGTCTGGTTCTACTTGGGTTTGAGTAACAGGGGCCTGGAGTAAATGAGGTGATTTGGATTATTCGGGGGATGGAGCTGAGTAAGGTTAGAAAAACTTTATTTTGAAGTTATTTTAAGGTTGAAATGAAGTTGTTGAAGCCTCTCGTTTTCGAAAATGGATGGATTTTTTGATTTGGCTGACGCCAAATGTTTTTTAACCGCGACGACGCGACGGCACGACGATTCATTTGGCTGCGCCAAATGTGTGACGAACACGACGTAAAGGTGTAGCGAGCAGATTGCGGTTTTCAACGTTGGATTAACGTTATTGTAACGTTTTTTTGACTTTAAAATGAAGTTAAAGCACTATTTCTGGTAGTCGAAGGGCCATGGTCAAATTGCTGGTTTGGGTAGTTGTCAAAAATTGAAGTCTTCAGAAAAGTCGGTTGTGACGTTGATTTAAAGTGATCGTGAAGTTTGTTTGAACTTACAGTAACGTTGATTTAAGTGTGAACAAAGTTTAGGTACTGGGTTGACGGACTCAAACCAACGTTACTGTAAGTTCATTTTGAGGTTATTGATATCCCTTAAGCTCCTGTTTCGATACCTGCCGTCTTGAGTTTGGCCAGTAGTTGGTCCTCCAGTGATTTCCAATAAGTCAATTTTTCCTGAAAATTGAGCAAGCTGTCGCGGAGCGATTCATTGAGTGGATCCTCCTGGATTTTTTGCTGCGCTTTCAGCACCTGGTCTTGGTATTTGGTCACGTACCACTTGATGCGCTCTTTGCCGTGGCGAATCACTTTGCCATCGGTGAAGCGACGATGTTCAACGGTGTAGATGTCATCGAGCGGGGGTTCAGCCGGAAGGAGGTCCTCAGCCTCCCGTTCAATTTGAAGGATCTCTTCGTTGCAAGGTGTTGCAACAGGTTGCAACGGTACTTTGGGCGGATCGGTAGTCGCAGAGCGCTCGGGCAATTTGAACCCAATGGGGAAACGCGTTCGATTTGGCGTTTCGATAGGAGAGGAGCTATTGGGATGAGCCGGAGCGTTGGGCAACAAATGAATACTTGAGCGATCCAGGTTGTCCAGGCGTTTGACGATACTCAGCAGTAAAGGCTCAAGATCAATGGGCGTTGGGGTAGGGGAGGAGGCGAGTGGAATGGAAGGAGCGGGCAAAGCCGATTGAGTTGCCTTGAACTCAGCATACTTTTGATCCAAATACTCCTGGGTTTTCTTTTTGTACTTGAACTGGAACCAGATGCAAACGTACATCAGTATGGTGGTAAGCACACTCAGCACACCAAAGACAGAACCGTTGCCCTTGGTTTCGCGTCGCCAGCGAGCCAAGTCTTGTTGGTATTTTTGCTCAGCCAGGGTTTGCTTGTCCCCATTGGCTTTGGGGACATTGATAATCGCAGTGATCAAATCCTGTTCCCGTTGCTCGGCCACTTCGGTACGGCGTTTCCATTCGGTAGCATCTTTGTCGGAAAGTTTACCCCGCCAACTGCGCGAAGACTTGTATTCCTTGACCCGGTTTTGAGCCTCCTCGATGTAAGGGTTGAGAATGGCGGCGACATCCTCCGGTTTTTCTTCCTTGACCATTGGGCGTTCCGGTTTTTTCTGGATGTTGGAGACCAGGTCAAAGCCACCCGGAATCGACATCCCCAGAGAAACCAGAGCACAGAGGAGCAAGCCCAGCAAAGCACCATTGTTGTCGCTCTGGTGTTTGCCACCATCCAGCCAAAATTCCTTGAAATACGTATTGCCCGCAAAACGATGTAGAAGTTCGAAACCAACAATCAGCAGAAGTGTAACAATCACCGCAAGCACAAGACCAAAAGACAATTGATTGAGCAAGCCGAACACAAAAGCAAAAACCGCACTGTACTCAGTAAGGGCACTCAAGGCCAGGATGAACCAAACGCCAATACAAGCGAAAAGGTAAAGTGGCCGGAAACGCAGATGGTAGGGTAGGGGGTTGAACTCGCGCGAGAGGTTTTGGTGCAGGCGCAGTTCATCATCCTCTTTCTCGTTCTCACGGAAAGGGCTTTGGATAATCAGTCGATTTTCCATAGATTTGCAACAGCTATTTTTATAGTTAAACCATACCCTGTCTAGTTATTCTCAGTAACTATTCAGGGTTTTTCATTTTTGCTGAATTTCTTGCTCTTCGTCGGACTGCTCTTCATCCGTAATTCGTCCCTGGGCCTTGTAATGGTCCTCCACAATTTTACTCACGATGTAACTTACTGCGCGATCCTGATCTTCAGCATCTTTGAGGACTTCACGGT
>JAIXOO010000441.1 GCA_027486765.1 Saprospiraceae bacterium | reverse complement strand
TTCACCTTCTTTAAATTCATGCATCACTTCTGCGATCTTTTTTTTAGCAGGAGAAAGTGCCTTTTTGGCCGCTGCTTTTTTTGTCTTTTTCATAAATGTTTGCCTGTTTTAGGATACCTGAGGTAGCGGATTGAGAAAGGAGAAGTGTTATACAATTGTAGGGAAGAATTATAGGATTCACATATTTTTATTGGCAGCCGAGGTTTTTGTGTCCCCCAATAAAAGGGAATGTTCACTGAACTACTGACACAGTTCAGTGAACATTCCCAAGTCCGTGTACAACCGTGGCTATTCAAGATTCAACTGCTGCCCCGGTTGGGATTTCAAAATCTGGGATCACTCATGGTTAAAAATGTTATTCCCTATACGGCCATTGCTCTGGCTTTTACGCCCAAAACTTCTCTTGCGTTGGCCAGTTCTGCTTCCGAACCATTGGCAAGGAGCATGAATTTGCCTGCTTTGATTTCGGTCTCATATTCCACGATGCTATTTTCTGGAATCCCGATGCTGGCTAAGGCTGCGCCAAGCGCACTAATGCTGCCCACAACAACTGCACCTTCCAATGCGCCCACCAAAGCCGACACAAAAGACCCCGCGACAAGGATAGGCCCCAAACCTGGGATCATAAAAAAAGCAGAGCCAAGCAATAAGCCCCAAATACTACCCCAAAAGGCACCATTTGCGCCCCATTGTTTCATCCGGTCGCCGGTATTGTAGTAGCCTACAACACTTTCGTCCGTGTGGTAATCCTTTCCAACAATAGAAAGGTTTTTCATGTCGTAGCCGCTTTTTTGCAACTTTTTGACCGCATTTTCAGCTTCGTCATGGCTGCTATACATAGCGACCATTGTATTTCCATTTTTCATACGAAAATTTAGTTTTAAACGGTGGAGGTTTTCTTCCACCGTTTAAAGTTTATTTGTCAACTAAACCAATTCATAATAGTAGTCTACGACCAATTCGTTTTTCACATGCCAGATTCCCGGAGTGTTCCAGGCAATGCGACCTGCTTCATCTTTTTGGTACCAAGAATCTACTGTTCCAGATAGGGTGACAGTTGTTCCCGATACTGCTACATGAATGTCACTGTCATCAACTGCCCAACTTCTGGCGATAGCATGTTCAACATCTTTTTGTTCGATCGCATCGTGTGTTTCCGATTTGATTTTGATGTTGTTGATTACCCCCTTGACACCGGTAAGGTAATGTACTGCACTTTTTGCAGCTTCTTTTTGGTAATTCCAAGGCAATTCACCTCCTAGTGTAACCCAACCGTCTTCCACCTTTACGGTTACTTTGTCTTTGGGAACTGACCAATTTAGTTTCAAAGCGGTCAAAACTTCGTTGGCAATTTCTTCATTGGTTTTTGTCCATGCACTTGGAAATTTTACTTCAATTTTTTCAACCAAAGCTTTTACTCCTATCACTTTTTTGGCAGCATTTTCGGCTTCCAATTTTTTTGCGTAGCTGTCCACTGTGCCAGTAAGAGATACAACGCCATCTTTGGCGGTTACTCCGATTTCAGCAGGATTCAATAGGGGTTCCCATTTGATGGCATTTTCAACGTCTGTCTGTAGTTCTTGATTGGTTTTCATTTGAGGTAACTTCATGCTGCAACTGAATTGTTGCAACGGTACAAAGGTGGGCACTATTGAGTCCTAAAGTCTTGCACAATCCTTGAAAAAAGTTACATCATTCACGCATTAATAGTGGGAAAAAATGAACACGTATTTTTTTATCGCCCCTGATTACCTAAACACGGCAGCTGGCTCAACACTTCTGATTCTACTCAAAGCAAACGAAGCACCACTGAGCGAAATCAGGCCAATGGTAGAGAACATTCCAATCAATACAAGCGGAGAAAATGAAAAAATTAGTCCTGATTTTGCAACCCCAATTTTAAATCCTTCCAATAGTGCTAAGCCTACAACAAAGCCAACAATGGTAAACAACATGGCTTGCGTTAAAATTAATCTGCTGATGTATTTATTGCCTGCACCAATAGCCTTTAAGGTGCCATAATCTTTTAAGCGGTCGAGCGCGGAAGAATACATGGTCAACCCAATGATAAAAAAACCAGCAATCAATGCAAAGATGATGAGCGTGCCGGTGCTCAATGCAATCCCACTACTCACCAATATTTTTTTGACCGAAGAAGAAGCTAATTCTTGCGATGGCCAGGCGCGTAAACCAAAAATATTTTGATTAATGCTGGCAACCACTGCATCAATTTCTTTTGGGTTTTCAACATTGACTAAAATAGCGCTGATGGCCGTAGCGGATTGATTTGAAAAAAACCTCGCTCTTTCAATTGTGGTCACACAAAAACTGCTCCCAAATCCTCTAAATCCTTTTGTTTGCAAAACAAAAAAGGCCCGCTTGCCATTGATCTCTAAATTGGTGTTCAGGTCGATGTTGCCACCTAAGTTTTTCTTTTCATAAAACTCAGCACTTACCGCTCCATCCAATTGTAAATCAGGTAGATTGCCCGCCAAAATTTTATCCGCACTTATCAATGCATCGATATGATTTTCATCTACGCCCAATAAAGTAATGGCACCGCTGGTTCCATTTTTAAAAATGCAAGATGCTCCGCTTATCATCAATGGAAATGCTTCTTTGACGCCATTGATGCCTTGAACTGACCTAAGGTTGCGAATGTCCAATTGGCCCAATTGATTGACATCGTCCGTTTTGCTGTCAACAACCCAAATGTCGGCTTTTACATCGGTCGCCAATGCTCCCATCAGACCGGATAGAAAAAAGAATACACCCAACTGTTGCCCAATTAAAAATGTGCTGATGAGAATCCCAACAATAACTCCAATGCTTTTGGCCTTGTCAAACCGGATGAATTTCCACGCAATTTTCAACATGAATTACTTTTTTAACTGGTTAGCAATATCTAGCACACATTCAACTCTTGCATTCAGTAACAATTGATTGGGATCGTCTAACATCATTTTTATGGTTCTCACCCGCCGGTCTTCCTTTTCACCAGATTGATCGGTAAACAAGGATTTCTTTTTTAGAAAGGAAGCAGCGAAATAAACGGTGCCGGTGGATAAGGTATCAGCAGAACCTACATTTCTGATCCACCCTTTTTGGCCAACGAATACTTTTCCCGCATTTGATTCATCAATTTCGCAAATGGCAATCGTTTTACCTTTAGGCGTAATTTGGCCGAATGATTGTGGTATCGACACCGAACCACCGATTAAAACTGTTAATTCTAAAATCCTTCCAGCGATTGGAGAGGTGATTATTTTTTGGTCTCTTTCTACCTGAGCCGTATTTAAAGTAGCTTGGGTTTCTTTTAATTTGCTTTTTGAAACAGCCATAATGTCCTCTAATCTTTTTACATTGAAGTTTAGAACTTTCAAATTGGTGGTTTCATCATCTACTGCTTGTTGCGTTTCTGCATTGTTCGACAAGAGTTTCTGCAAACGTTGAAGCTGCATAGTTGCATTGCTGGCTTTGGCATCAAATTCTCCAACACTTGCGGCATCAACTTTTATCTGGGCAGATTGAGTATTTACTTCAGTTCTCAATTGCACTATTTTGGCATCTTCCAACTCATGGTCTAATTCCAAAATAACGGTGCCGATATTTACTTCGTCATTTTCCTTTTTATAAATTTTCTGAACAATTCCATTCACCGGTGAAGACAATTGAATGATGTCATTTTCGGGTGTGATTTTTCCAATACCAACTATGCGGGTAAGGGCAATGGCTTGCTGAGCATTTTCAATGTCCAGTTTTTTCTGCGCAGATTTATTGTTGCAAGAAGCAAGAATGAAAATCAGAGGCATTAGAAGAAGATAGTGTTTCATAGTTTTCTTAGGTTAAAGAGAGTTCTTCTTCTACAGATTTGTCGGAAATACTGCCATCCAGGACATACACGATTCTATCCGCAAAAGGGCGCAACCGCGTATCGTGCGTAACCACCGCTACGGCCTTTCCTTGTTTTGCCAATGCTTTCAATTCCCTCATCACGATACCGGCACTGGCCAGGTCAAGCGATGCAGTAGGTTCATCACAAAGCATCATTTCAGGATTGGTCACCAATGCTCTGGCAATAGCTACACGTTGTTGTTGACCACCGCTTAAATCATTGGATAGATTTTTCAGGCGGTCGCCCATGCCCACTTTAACCAAGGCAGTCGTTGCTTTTGCTCTTGCATCATTTTCACCAATGCCTTGTAGCAATAGCGGCATCATTACGTTTTCTAAGGCAGTGAGTGGAGCAATGAGGTTAAATCGCTGAAAAATGAATCCTATTTTTAGTAGGCGCAATTCCGCTAATTTACTTTCAGTTAAATCATTCACTTTTACATCATCTATCCACACCTCGCCAAAGCTGGGATAGATCACACAGCCAAACAAGGAAAGCAGCGTAGTTTTGCCCGACCCCGATGGACCGATAATCAGCAAAAGTTCACCCGCTTTTAATTCAACCGTACTGGCTTTTAAGGCGGTAATCATTGTATCGCCGGCTTTGTATTCTTTACCAGCATTTACAACCTTGGCAACAATTTTATTTTCAATTTTAGAATTGGCTTCTACTTTTAGCATAAGCTTGGTTTCCGGCTTTTGTCAACCATTTTCATTGCGGATTTTTGATGGTTGACTTATTGAATTTGAAGCACTACCGGAGCTTTGAAATTGGGGTAATCGGTATAGCCATTTTTGTCCGCAGTATAGAATAACTCCGTTTTAAGGTTTTGCGATAATTCCTCATTGTTTTCCAATCGTTCTACCAAATCAGGATTGTTGATAAATGGCCGACCAAATCCTACCAGGTCACACAAACCACTTTCAATATCGGCTTCTGCACTTTCTTTGTCGTAGCCACCACAAATAATCAGGGTGTTTTTGAAATTTGTACGGATCAGTTTTTTTATTTCAATCGGCACAGTGGGTGCACCCATTGAAGAATGGTCAACAAGGTGGATATAAGCAATCCCCAATTTATTGAGTTCTTTGGAGAGGTAATCGTAAGTTGAATCAATTTCAGGGTAGTTTGGCATGTCACCCGCAACGCCATAAGGCGATAAACGAATGCCCGTTTTCTCTTTGCCAATAGCGGCTGCGACTGCGCTTACCACTTCTAGTACAAAGCGGCAACGATTTTCAATGTTGCCATCATACTTATCGGTGCGCACATTGCTGGCAGGCGATAAAAATTCTTCCAGCAAATATCCGTTGGCACTGTGTAGTTCAACGCCATCAAATCCTGCTTCAATGGCATTTTTTGCGGCGGTCACATACTCGGATTGGGTCGCTACAATATCTGCTGTCGTCATAGCTTTAGGAGTAGGGTAGTCCTGCAACCCTTTGGCATCGGTCCACATTTGTCCTGTTGCTGCTATGGCAGAAGGCGCTTCTATTTCCGTACCCTGGGGCATATTCAGAATGTGGCTTATTCTTCCCGTGTGCATCAATTGAACAACAATCTTGCCGCCACTTTTATGTACCGCTGTGGTTGTCTTCTTCCAACCGAGTATTTGTGCTTCGCTAAAAATTCCCGGAATACGGGCGTAGCCCAAGCCGTTTGCCGAAGGGGATGTGCCTTCGGTAATGATTAAACCAGCTGTAGCACGTTGTTGGTAATACATCGCCATTGCGTCATTGGGGGTATTGCCAATGGCCCGGCACCGCGTCATCGGTGCCATTACAATGCGATTTTTTACTGCTATCCCACCAACCTTTGCGGAGGTAAATAATTTGTATGGTTTCATGCTATTGTGGTTTGGCTGTTGTTTATGGTAATGATCAGCACAAAGTTGCGTCCTATGGCCGCCTTTTCCCTTACACAATTATTGAAATTACTTACATGAATCACACTTATTATCAACATTTAGAACGTTGCGGAGTGATAATAGGTGTTTTGGTAGAATTAACGGTTTCGGGTTTGGTGGCGGTCAATGTATAACTTTCCTAAAATGACCGATACACTTAGTTCAAGGAGAAAACCGACCAGCTTTAATGATTGCTCCTTTTGCTCGATGTTTTTCATTTTATTTTATTCGAATCCATGACGGTTTTACATCCTCACAAACCCATCCACCGACCGCCGCAGGGAAACCGGCTGCGGATACGTTTTTACATATCCGGTGCGCAAAATAAATTGTACGGGGGAATGGATACCTATGGATGAATTGAATGCTTCTTTCGTAGTTGTTTCTTCCAATATTTGTGTCATCGGATGAATGGCGATTCCTTTTTCCCGAATGTTTAGCCACAGCCTTTGCAGGCGGCGGCCTGAGTCGAGCAGGGTCGCTACGGCATTGTCTTTGCTCGTAATCAGTAGCCAACCCGCAGACTGCAATACTTGTTTGCGTGCAGTGTTAATGCTTTGCTCCCTAAAGTTTTTTTTCATCACACTCGATTTTCCATAAAAATTGCGCAAAACCCAGGCCGGGACTCCCCCTATTTCCATACTTGCGGTAGTGAGCCCGTCGCCATGTTTTTCGGCATCTTTACTGGAAAACCGAATCCAATCGGCCAATTCACTTTGTGCGGCATCCCGGTAGGATTGAATCCGATTGGCTTCAATCGTTTGTTCATTCAGGTATTGATGCTCTTTTGAGGTATTGGGTAGCCAATGAAAAAAATCAGGTTCTCCTCCGATTAAATCATCAAGGTCCTTTTTTTTGAGTACCTCACTGAGGTAATTTGACCGGATGGTTCTACGCTGTTTTATTTTTTCAATGTTGTATTTGGGCGCATTACTTGCTTTCGTCAATTTGACAGATAGGACCTGTTCATCTTGATTGTTGTTGGCTAAAATAGTGAATTGAGATTGGTACCCCAGGTTGCTGGCCGCATATTCCAGATTTTGGGTGAACGCGCCGATTGACAGGATCGTTTCTCTTTGCGTGGGATCAACCCCAGGGAGCCATTTGCTCTTGTCATTGCCGATTATCCAATGGTAAGGTTCAATGTATTTTATAAACCAGGGTTGGGTGTTGTGTCCGCTGGGTGCCAATGAGGCCAGAAACAGGATGTTTCTTTCATCAGCGGTAAGGGGAATTTTTTCAGAAAAACTTCTCTCAAGATCTGCTCTGACGAAATTGCTTTTGTCACTTTGCAAGTAATAGCCGCCGGCGACCACCAAAACAGCCCCGCCAGCAACACCTATAAATTTTTTCCTGTTCATGATGGGTTCATTTTCAATCATTGCTTTTCATTTTTAAAAAACTTCAAATTCCTAGCCAGCCTAATGACCACCATCGCCAGCAATCCCGCTCCGATGCTCAGGGCCCAATCGGCGACCGACATGGGCACCATGGAAAGTGCTTTCCGCACTGGCGCAATTTGGTACAACCCGGCTACGATGAGGCTACACCCACCTACTGCAAACCACACATAGCGATTGCGAACTACCTCGGTGCGCCAAAACGGTAAGTCCATCGAACCCATATTGAACACATGGAACAACTGGGCGGAAATCAGGGTGAAAAACAGGATGTTGTTGGAAAGTGCAGCATCCCACTCACCCCAGGCATGAAGAGCGTAATGACTAAAATATACTGCTCCGATGCTCGTCGCTGTGATGACCCCGGCGTAGAAAAAAATGCGCAACCAGCGTGATTTGTCAATGATGGGTTCGTTCACCGCGCGCGGCTTCTGCTTCATTACCTCTGGACCGCCCGGCGTAACACCCAGGGCCAGGGCTGGCAACACATCAGTGATCAGGTTGATGAACAAAATTTGCAGTGGCTTCAACTGGAAATCCAGGAACGACATGGCCACAATGGCGATGATCGCCAGTTCGCTCAGGTTGCAGGATAAGAGGTAAATGACAAACTTGCGGATGTTGTCGAAAATGACTCGCCCTTGGCGGATTGCTGCAACAATGCTGGCAAAGCTGTCGTCGCGTAGTACCATGTCGGCTACGTCCTGCGCCACCTGGGTGCCACGTTTGCCCATGGCGATGCCAATGTCAGCCTTTTTGAGTGCAGGGGCATCGTTCACGCCATCGCCAGTCATGCCCACGATGGCCTTGCCTTCCTGAAGAACCCGGATCAAATCGAGTTTTTGTTTGGGACTCACCCTGGCAAATATTTTGGCAGCAACCCAACGCGACTTATCCGCTTTACGGAGTTTTTCGAAGTCGGGCATTTCTTTTCCCAGCACCACGTCGGTTTCATCAACATCGATGATGCCCAACTGTCTGGCGATGGCTTTGGCCGTGGCAGGGTGGTCGCCAGTGACCATCACCACCTCGATTCCGGCGTCCCGACAGTGGCGAATGGCGGCGGGGATTTCTTTTCTGGGTGGGTCGATCAAACCAAAAAGGCCCACAAAAACGAGGTCTTTAGCCAGTTCCTGCGCAGTGTTTGCATCTGATTTAAAAGCGCCCGCGAGGACTTTTAGCCCCGATGAAGCCATTTTTTCCGCTTCGCCGAGCCAAGTCTTCTTCGCCTTGGGGCTCAGGGGAATAGTTTTATCCCCATCAGGGATGAAGGAACAACATTTGAGCAAGTCTTCGACGGCACCTTTGGCAAAAACCAGCTTACCTTCCGGGGTGTCGTGCAAGGTGGCCATGATTTTGGTTTCGGAGCTGAAGGGCATTTCCGACACTTTGGGGGATTTTAGCCGGAGCTCTTTGATGTCTTCGCCTAGTCGGCGGGCGAATTTGAGCAAGCCCGTTTCAAGCGGGTCGCCAATTTCTTTAATCTTCCTTTTCTGGGCAATGATCTCCGAGTTGTTGCACAAAATGGAAATTTGGACGAGGCGACGGTACTGCAACTCTGGCAAATGACCGACGGGCATATCGGCAGCATCGTCACTTTTTGCCCAGGTACCACCCGGGGCAGCCAAGGCTTCCACTTCCAATTTGTTTTGTGTGAGTGTTCCGGTTTTGTCGGTGCAAATGACGGTGGTCCCTCCGAGGGTTTCGACCGCTGCAAGTTTGCGGACGATCACTTTATGGCGAGCCAATTTGAGCATTCCCTGTGCCAGCGCGAGGGTGGCCACAATAGATAAACCTTCCGGTACCGCGGCTACGGCCAGGGCAATGGAGGTCTCTAACATTTCCAGAATTGGCTTTCCACCAATGATACCTGCACCAAAAATAGCGACTACCAGACCAATGGTGATTTTGATCAGGCGCCCACTGAATGCTTCCAATTTTTTTTCTAGTGGTGTAGCAGCCTGTTCAGAAGTGTCAATAAGGTGAGCAATTTTTCCCAACTCGGTGTTCATCCCCGTTCCAAAAACCACCGCCCAGCCATTGCCCTTGGTAACGAATGTTCCTTTAAAAAGCAGGTTGGATTGTTCTGCCAAGGGTGTATCGG
>JAIXOO010000470.1 GCA_027486765.1 Saprospiraceae bacterium | reverse complement strand
GACGATGTTTTTGGCGCGTTTTTGCCGCAGGCTGATGCTGGCGTCGGCGGGTAGTACTTTGCGCAGTTCTTCCAGGATGTGGGCATCGTTGATTTTGCCCGAAAAATCGGTGCGCATGAAGAAGCGGTCTTGCTCGCGTTCCACAAATTCCTGGTTGCCGATGATGTTCACGTTCTGGCTGTACAAAACGCTGGTGATCTTGTAAACGAGGCCCTTTTGGTCGGCACAGTCGATGAGGAGTACGTAGGCGGCTTGGCTCATGTTGTTTGGGTTGAGAGGGGCAAAGATAAACAGGGATTGGATTCGGCTGCGCCAAATTTTGAGCCTACCATGCTTAGGTGTGTCTTCAGTGCCTTAGGTTTCTTAGGTGGTGAAAAAAGAATACCTAGCAAAACATTTTTCACCACCTAAGAAACCTAAGGCACTGAAGGCACACCTAAGAGGTTATCGTATCTTTTTCCGGCTCAACCAAAACAACAAAAAGCCCGAAGCAATCGTACACAAACCCATGATCGAAAACACCCGCAGCAGCACATTCCCCAGGTTGTCGCGCGACTGGTAATCCATCGTGTGCAACATCCACAAAAAATCAAAAATGCGCCACTTGTCATTGCGGAACTTGGTCACTGCGCCCAACTCCGTTGCCACATACACGGTGGTGCGACTCGGATGGTCAAAACGAATGGCGTAGGCAGGCAAAGGATTTTCGCGGTATTCGTGGTGGCCGTCCGTCGTGGTGAGGTACTGGACTTTGGTGATTTTGGGCGCTCCATTGAATTGCTGGGTCGCCATCGCCACTGCTTCCTTTTTGCTCAAAGCGGGGCGGATTTTACCTGTCACCGCATCTGCCAGGAAGAACATCTTGTGGTGCATGCTGTGTACAATCTCTACCCGGTAAGTGGGCTTGCCCAAAATATCGATGAGCTGGATGCTGGCAACTTGGTCAATGGGGTGCCGCGTGGCCAGGTTTTTCAAAACCAGATTGGGCGAAGCCAAACTATACTGCACCTGTAACATGGGCGCCGCCTTGCGCTGGTAATCCCCGTGGATGTAGTCCATATCGGACCAACTGAAATAGAGGCCGCCGATGGTCCAGAGTAGGAACTGGATGCCGAGGAAAAGGCCGAGGTAGCGGTGGGTGCGGCGGGCGAGGTAGTGGAGGTTGTATGACATTTAACGAATACTTTTTTCAAATTGTGCAAAGATAGGGATGCTGTAAATAATTAAATTGGTATCCAGCAGTTCACCCATTGTATCGGTTTCAAACAATTCCAATCGCAGCTCCACTTTTACCCTCGAACTTACCCAGCCATAAGCTTTGACCAATTCAATATTACCATAAGTTTGAAGTACTGTAGCATTTGGTTCCCCAATCTGTTTTATTAATCGCTTGGCAATCGCTTCAAATCCCTCTTCACCATTTTGATTGGAAATACTGATATCCATCAACATCAACTGCTCGTCAAAAAAGGTGAAATGACCATACAGACTATCCAAGTTCCACGGGTTTTTAATGTGTTTAAAACCAGGATAGTAACAAGAAATTTTGTCGTGATAGCCTGTCCGAATTGAACAATCAATGAGTTTTATTTTTTTTATTGCAGAAGGGGCGGAGCCCAAAATATAAGGGGCAAAACCATAATCTTGATCCAATTGGTCTAAAGATTGACTTGAAGCATCAATGGTGTGAATCAGAAAGTAAAAGACCAGAAGCCCAAAACCAATGTTTAATTTTGAAAGCCGAATTTTCATTGTTTTAGTTTCCACAAATAAAAAGAAAGTAATTGGTTTGATACGTTATTATTTAGCTCAATCTCGGATCAATTGCATTGATAAAACAATGGACAACTTCTCAGAAGTTGCCCATTGTTTCCTGTTTTGTATAAAACTCACGTTTATATTACTATTCTACCGATCGTTCTTCATCGTCAACGGCGATTTCCCACCCGTCAATTCCACAACATCCCCCACTACCTTGGTTGCTTCATACAGATAGCGGTCTTTTTTCAGAAAATTTACCCAACGGGTGTTGAAAGTCGCGCTGCTTGCCGAAGCGCTGGGGTCTTCCCCGACTCGGGCCACGTCCATTTCTTTGCTCATCACGAACAATTCGCGGGCCTGTTTGGCTTTGGCATTGACCGCTTTTTCTTTTTCCTTGTATTTATTCAGGTTCAAATCCAGGGCTGCATCTTGCTGAGCCGACAACCAGGCGGAATTTTGTTGCACCTTTTGAACCAAGCCCGTGCTATCGATGCGATTGTGGAAACGTTGGCGCAACACATCCATATTGGGGGTTTTCGCCCAGGGCTTATAGCTCAATTTTTTGATTTCGTCCCAGGCGAGGGCAGTCTCATTGTCCTTTTCTCTGAATTTGTACGACTCGTAGTAACCTGGCAGCACCAAATCTGGTACTACCCCTTTCAACTGCGTAGAAGCACCATTGACGCGGTAGTACTTCTGGATGGTCAGGTGCACGGTGCCCAAATCGGTGTTTTCATCTCTGGTCAGGCGGCTCAATGGGATGGGGCGTTGTACCGTTCCCTTACCATAGGTAGAAGTACTGCCTACAATGATCCCCCGCTGGTAATCCTGGATGGCTGCGGCAAAAATTTCAGAAGCCGATGCACTGAATTCATTGACCATCACCACCAGTGGGCCGCTGTACAATACCTTTCCGTTGTCTTCATCAGGCAAGAAGGAAGAACGGCCATCGCCATTTTTTACTTGTACCACGGGGCCGTCAGGGATGAACAAACCAACCATATCTACCACTTCGGACAAGCTACCGCCACCATTGTCGCGCAGGTCGATGATGATGCCATCCACGTTTTCAGCCTGGAGTTTCATCACTTCTTTGGCAACATCAGCAGCGCAACTGCGGCCACCTTCGTCGCCCATCGGGGTATAAAACTTGGGCAGGTAGATGTAGCCCGTTTTTTGATTGCCGTCTTTGATGGTACAAGCTTTGGCAAAAGTTTCTTCCAATTTCAGTTCTTCCCGCACGATGGAAACCACTTTGATGGTGCCATCCACTTTTTTGAGGGTGAGCTTCACGGTAGTGCCTTTGTCGCCCCGAATCAGTTTGACGCCATCGGGAATGTCATAACCTGCTACGTCCACCGGAGCTTTGTCACCTTCGCCAATTTTCAGGAT
>JAIXOO010000207.1 GCA_027486765.1 Saprospiraceae bacterium | reverse complement strand
TCGATGGCGATCTGCCCATTTTCGGCCAAATCTACTTCCGCTTTCCAGTTTTTGAGCATGGTTTTGGCCATCACGCTGTTGATGTACACGTCTTCAACGAGCAAGATTTTAACCCCGGCGAGGTGCTGGCTGCTTCTGTCTTCGTGGGGCGACTGGGTCATTTCCTCTTCGGCGCACTTCCCAAAATCCATACAAAAGGTGAAGGTAGAGCCCTTGTCGGGTTCACTTTCCACTGTAATGTCTTTGCCCTGCAATTCCAGGAGTTTTTTGACAATCGACAAACCCAAGCCGGAGCCGCCGTATTGACGGTCGATTTCGGAATTGGCCTGGGTAAAACGTTCGAAAATGAGTGTTTTGGCCTCTTGGGCAATGCCTACTCCGGTATCCTTGACTACAAACTGGATTTGGTGGTGGGTGTCACACTCTGCGGATTTATGGATTTCGATGCGAATTTGACCGCGGTGGGTGAATTTGATGGCATTGGAAATCAGGTTATTGAGAATCTGGTTCAAGCGCACTTCGTCACCCAGTACATAAGTTGGTAAGTCTTCGTCCAACATCACAGTGATGCGGTTTTCCCGTTCGTTGGCGCGAAAGGTATTGGCCAGTTTGATTTCGTGGATGAGGGTGCGGATGTTGATTTTGGAGTAGAGGAATTCAATTTTACCTTCTTCTATTTTCGAAAAATCGAGGATGTCGTTGACCAGGTTCAAGAGGTTTTGAGAAGAAATATTGATGGCTTTGATGTAATCCACCTGAGTAGGTAAGGAAGGCTCGGTCGACAACAAATGGATGAAACCGATAATCGCATTCAGCGGCGTTCGAATCTCGTGGCTCATCACCGAGAGGAAGTTGCTTTTGGCTTTGGAGGAGGATTCCGCGATTTCTTTGGCCTGTAGCAACTCTTCTTCCAGGATTTTGGTCTTGACAATTTGGCGCTCCAAAAACTGGATCACGTCCAGCAAATCTTCCCCCTCGCGGTGTTCGGTGCTGGAGTTGGCGTCAAGGGCCAGCGTGACGGCTTTGATTTTGGAGATGGACTGCTGTTTGAGGTCGTTTTCGCGGCGCAGGTCGTTCAACAGCTCCTGGTATTCTTTTTCACTGACTTCAAAGGCGTGCTCGGTCAATCTTTTGTCGCGCTCCATGGAATAATAATGGTGCGAAATGGATTGCCACAAAGCCAATGAACCAGGATCATGCTGGGCAGATTCAGAAAGGTGTTTTTTGACTTGGGCAATTAGTGTAGGGTGTATATCCATGGTTTAGAAACAAAACGGTTAACATTTTTCACAAAATCCGGTTATGGTCATGGTCTGGTTGTGCAGTTCACAACGACCGCTGGGGTTGTAGGGCGATAACTCGCCGTAGGAGTAAAAGCCCGCAATAGCAGTCTTCTCTCCCAGTATATTTTTGGCAGCCCAGACTTCTTCCTCGGTACGGGCTTGTAGCACCAATTTGCGCCCGACACAGCTGATCAGGATGGCCAACTCAAGATTTTGATGATCCGCGTGTTGCATGAGTTGCCGAGCTGATTCAGCAGATGCTTCGGTCAGTTTGTCAAAATTGGCTTTCATTAATCGTACTGTGGCACCCTCGGGCATGTTTCCGGCAAAGGTCATGCTCTTTTGTGCTTCGTCTATAGTCAGGATGGTGCGCACTAGTTTTTGCTCACTTTCCGCTGTTTTGATGGAAATGGGAAATAGCAGTGCAGATCCTGGCAGTTCGGCAGAGAATGGCCCCAGGTATTCCTTATACAAATCCAGTGCATTTTTGCCATCCAATTCGTACAGTACATTTTTGTCCGACTTGGTGATGATGCGGTCGCGGCCAAATTCATCCCAGCCGCCCATGGAGCTGTGGTAAACTTGTAAAGCATCGCCATAAAACCCAATGGCAACAACTTTCCCCACCCCCACGTCGTCATTTAGTCCGACCAGGGTATTGGCAAATTGATCCCCATCGCCAGCTAGTCCGCCACTGATGGTTACCCCCTGTTTGTTTTCTGTATTTAATCCGGCAATCAGGTCGCTTCCGTTGACCAAAGTACCGTCAGACACCAAAAAAATGCTGTTGAGGTTGGGCTGGTTCAAACGTTGGAACATGCATTGCCCCATGGCATGACTGCTGGGATAATCGTGGATATTGCTGAACACACAACGGGTGGGCGTATTGGCAAAAGTGATGGCGATGGTGCAGAGGGTATCGTCGAGCACCTGATTGTCGAAAATTTCACCGGCGGTGGAAGCAAATACCAAATCAGCACTGGGGTAACGGGTACGGATTTGGGCGCGTAGATCAACATTGGAGACATGGTTTTTATCCCCAAAAATCAGCACCAATTGGCTATGAACATCCTCGCCTACACTGCCCTCCGAAGGCAGGTCGGTCCATTGCTGTTGAGCATAAATGGATTGCTGGATGACCATAGGTTGAAAAAATTGCCAGATTTTGAACGAACTGTTCTTAAGAATAGGAAGATAGCAAATGTAAGGATATTTTTTTTGATCGTATGATTGATTTTTTGACTGAAGTTGGGAAAATTTTAATATGATCAAGCTACAAAAAATAGGACAACAAGCTAAAATGCAAATAATAAATTTTAAAAAAGCGACGGATAGCCAACAAAATTTCTCCCTTTTTTGTACTTCCCCATCAATTTCCCTATTTTGCCCGACTATTTAACCCATCGGAAAACGCAAGCCCATGTAGTGGGGCAAAAATAAGTGATCATTTTTTCTGAGCCAGAGGGTTAGATAAGACACTTGAAATGAAACGTTTACTTATCTAATCCTCTGGCAAAATGATCACTTATTTTTTTATCGCCCCTATGTATACCTACATCGGGCTGTAACCAATTTTTTACCGCATGAAATTGAGCAACATCATGCCCTTAGCGCTGATTTTATTGACCACAGCATGTCGTCAAGCCACTTCTCAGGGAGGGTCCACGAGTGCTGCCCAAGCTAGTGAACCATTCCTGTACGATCCTGCACAGCGCCTGGGGCAATTGTTTATTGATGTGCAGTTGGGCAAAATATTTCCCGATGGCAAAACCTTTCCGGACTGCACACCCAAAGTCAGCGTTGATCAAATCATGGCGGACTATGTAGAGTTGCGCAAGGAACCCAGTTTCAACCTCAAGCAATTTGTGCTCGATCGATTTGAAATGCCCCACGCCTATTCCAGTGGATTCAAATCAGATACCAGTCAGGCCCCCGAAAAACACATTCAAGCACTTTGGGACGTATTGACCCGCAATCCCGATGAACGGCATCGGGGCACTTTGATCCCACTGCCCAATCCATATGTCGTTCCCGGTGGGCGCTTCGGAGAGGTCTATTATTGGGACAGTTATTTTACCATGTTGGGCTTACAAGAAGATGGCCGGGCCGACCTGATCAACAACATGATCGACAACTTTGCTTTCCTCATCGATACCATTGGTTTTATCCCAAACGGCAACCGAACTTACTTTTTATCTCGCTCACAGCCCCCATTTTTTGCGGGGATGGTGAAGATTTTAGCGGAAGAAAAAGGGGACGATATTTATGTCAAGTACTTGCCCCAACTAGAAAAAGAGTACCAATACTGGATGAAAGGCCGGGAAAAATTGAGTGCCGAAAACAAAGCTGAATTGAAGGTCGTGCGTATGGAGGATGGCTCGGTACTCAACCGTTATTACGACAACAGCGCCAGCCCGCGGGCTGAAATGTACGCGGCGGATGTGGAGCTGTCCAAGACCACCAAGCGCCCGGCGGGAGAGTTGTACCGGGATTTGCGCTCGGCCTGTGAATCGGGCTGGGATTTTAGCAGCCGCTGGTTGACCGATCCGATGAAACTCAGTACCATTCGCACCACCTGGATCATTCCGGTCGACCTCAATGCACTACTCTACAACCTGGAGATGACCATCGCCAAAGCCCATCAAATCAATAAAAATCAGAATAAATTTCAGGAATATCAAACCCTGGCGGAAGTTCGGAACAAGGCGATTCAGAAGTATTGCTGGGATGCCAAGGCGGGCTATTTTGTAGATTACGACTGGGTCAAAGGCAGCCCAACGGGAGTACTTTCTTTAGCGGGCATGTTCCCGCTGTTTTACAAATTGGCCTCTCCAGCCCAAGCCGCCAGTGCAGCAAAAGTGTTGGAAAAGAACTTCCTCAAACCCGGCGGATTGGTTTGCACCGCTAATCTCAATGGCCAACAATGGGATGCGCCCAATGGTTGGGCACCCTTGCAATGGGTGAGTATCCAGGGGCTCCGGCATTACGAGCAGGAGGAACTGGCGGAAACCATCAAATCGCGCTGGATCAAGCTCAATGTAAAGACCTATAAGGCAACCGGCAAAATGGTAGAAAAATACAATGTCAGCGACATTACGTTGAAAGCTGGCGGCGGTGAATACCCGGTGCAGGATGGCTTTGGCTGGACCAATGGGGTGTTGCGGGGATTGTTGGGGGAGCTGCCTTTGAAGAATTGACATCTACTCCGGTATGGTAAAACAAAACGTACTCCCCTCACCAATCACACTTTCTCCCCAAATCTTCCCCCCATTTTGTTCAATAAACTCCTTGGAAAGCAAAAGCCCTAAACCGGTTCCCATTTCACCCGCTGTGCCTTTGGTAGAGACGGTTTGTGTATCAAATAACTTATTCAGATATTCTGCGGAGATGCCGATGCCATTGTCGGCGATACAAATTTGGGAGTAGCCCTTTTGGCGCGTACTAGTTAGGGTAATTGTGCCCCCTTGTCGGGAAAACTTGATGGCATTCGACAATAAATTGCGGGCCACCAGATCAATCATATTTTTATCAGCAAGGACCTGTAAATCAGCTTCGATGTGATTGACAATGTTAATTTCTTTGGCCTGGATTTGTTTCTTAAACATGCTGTTTTTTTCATCCAGCAATTCCCGAATGTGGAACGCTTCGGGCAGAATGGCGATGCCCTTCATTTGGGTTCGTGCCCAGGCCAGGAGATTGTCCAACAAACTTTGAATGCTGTTGATGTTGTGTGCCAGATCGGGGAGCATATTGCGAAATTCGGCTTCTGACAACAGGCCCTCGTTCACCAAATCCAAACTACCGACCAAGCCAACTACCGGACTGCGCAAATCATGAGAGATGATCGAAAACAAGCGATCTTTGAAGCGATTGTTTTCGGCCAACTGAGTGGTTTGTACCTGAATTTCCTGGTTTTTTCGGCTGATTTCGGCGTTTTTTTGTACCAATTCCTCGTTGACAAACTTATCCTGCTTGCGTTTTTGATAAATAAAATAAGCTAGGAGAGCAACAAATAGGAGCGCTGCAATCAAGAGGGAACTTAAAAATCGCTCCCGGTCAAGGTTACGTTTGTTCTCCAATTCTTCGCGTTGTTGAAGTTCCCGTAATTGTCGCTCTTTGAGGTCAAATTGGTATTTGGCT
The DNA here is from genome assembly GCA_027486765.1 of Saprospiraceae bacterium. Lineage (GTDB taxonomy): Bacteria > Bacteroidota > Bacteroidia > Chitinophagales > Saprospiraceae > Haliscomenobacter. The sequence continues at coordinate 2,233 of JAIXOO010000207.1, read as the reverse complement.
TCCAAATTGGCCGTTTTGTTGTTGATCTGCTCATTAAAAAGGCTGTCTTTCAATGCGTATTGCTCGATCAGGTAGGGGTATGCGAGATCATATTTTTGTTGCGCTTCATAAATTTTGGCCAAGGTGCTGGCACATTTCATCTGTTGTAAACTGTTGTTGGAATTTTTGGCGAGCTCATAACTGGCTTGGGCAATATTGATGGCTTCTTCTATTCGGTTATTGCTCAGATATAAAGAAGCTAAGGTGAGTTGATGCGCGGAAACGATCACTGGTTTGTTCATTTTTTGAACCAGTTGAATGCCTTCTTTTAGGGTAATCTGTGCGGCACTGTATTTTTTTAGTGCAATTTGAACGGTGGCTACATCGCCAAGGGTATTGCTGATCTGTTCTGGCGAGGCCTTGATTTTTCTACGAATAAATAGCGCTTCCTGAATGTAATCCAGTGCTGAAGAATACTGTTTTTTTTCCACCAAGACCCAGGAAATGTGGTTGTACGCATAACTTAAGCCCTCCTGGTGGTTGGCTTTTTCGAAGTGATCTTTGGCTTTGTTGAAATACTGGAGGGCATCGTCGAATTGTTTTTGGTTGAAACGAACCACACCGAGGTTGTCGTAACAAAAACCAATGCCAACCACATCATTGATCTGTGTAGAAAGATTCAGTGCCTTGAAATACCAGGTTAGTGATTCGGAAAATAAAAAATAGTGGCGGTAAGTCACCCCAATGAAGCGGCAAATCTCGGCTTCACCTTTTTTGTAGTTTAGTTTTTTTGCCAGGGCAATACCCTTCTTGCCATAATTTACGGCAGAAAGCATGTCCAGGGTGCGGTATTGCCAGCACAACGCCGCATAGATCAAAACCCTGTGGGTATCTGGCGCTGATTTAGGAAGAATTGCCAATAGACTATCAATGGTAGGATTGCTATTGGCTGGCGGCTGAACATCGTTTTCCCCCGCCCGTAACACGAGGTGCAGGCAACAAAACACAATACCAAGCAGCGTTCTGTAGGCCAATGTGAGCACAATAATTGGTGAACAATACAAGCGATTGCACCTGGATTGTTTCAGACGCAATCGCTCAAAGCTTTACAGGTGTAAGCGTTCTTTACGCGCCAGTAGGATTTCTTCCCCTTCCTCGCGTTCAGGATCCGGCACGCAGCAGTCAACGGGACACACTGCCGCACACTGAGGTTCCTCATGGAAGCCTACACACTCTGTACATTTATCGGGTACAATATAATAAAATTCATCCGAAACTGGATTTTGCTTGTCGCTGGCATCCACTACACTACCATCTTCCAGCGTGTAATCGTCTGAAATGCTGGTACCATCGGAAATGGCCCACTCTACACCACCCTCATAGATTGCATTATTGGGGCATTCGGGTTCGCATGCACCGCAGTTGATGCACTCTTCGGTAATCATTATTGCCATGGGTCAGAGAATTTTCAATGTAAACGACCAGAAACGTGTCCTGGTTCAGTTGATTCAATTTAGGCGCAAAAATAAAAGGAGTTCGCATTAATTTCATAAAATCTACCAATTCGATTTTATTTACCCTATTTATTTGCTCTATCTTTGCACGCTTGCAAACCGTCCCCAAACCCATTCCACGCTATGTCAGAGAAAGTGACACCATTAATGGATCAATACAACAAGGTGAAAAAGAAGTATCCTGATGCAATCCTGTTGTTCAGGGTAGGGGACTTTTATGAAACCTTTGGCAGTGATGCCGTGACTGCGTCCAAGGTGTTGGGCATCGTGCTCACTAGCCGGAACAATGGGGGAAACGACACTGAATTGGCCGGTTTTCCCTATCATTCGCTCGATTTGTATTTGCCCCGCCTGGTGCGCGCGGGCTACCGGGTGGCCATTTGTGAACAACTGGAAAAACCTTCTCCACTCAAAAAAATCGTGCGTCGTGGCGTCACCGAAGTGATTACGCCAGGGGTAGCCGTGGATGACAAGTTACTCGACCATCGATCCAATAACTTTTTGGCTGCTTTGTATTTTGGACGAAAAGACGATTTTGGGGTTGCCTTTTTGGATATTTCCACGGGGGAGTTTTTGGTCAGCGAGGGGGATTGGACCTACATTGACAAGTTGCTACAAGGCTTCAATCCTTCTGAAGTTATTTTTTCAAAAGACCGCCGCAAGCAGTTCGAAGCTCGTTTTGGCGAAAAATTTTACCTCTATACCCTCGATGAGTGGGTTTTTACTACGGATTACGCCCG
>JAIXOO010000016.1 GCA_027486765.1 Saprospiraceae bacterium | reverse complement strand
TTATCATTCCCGTGTGCAGCAGTTTGTTAATATGAATAAGACAATTTTACCATTCAGCTTGTTGTTAGGAATTGCCGTTACCCTGAGCGCGGTAGACGTAACCTATCATCCGACATTCAAATTCGGCACCAGGCCTGACCGAAGAAGCACCACTGCTTTGACCGACACCGTGCCGATCAAGGATCGCAAAGACAATTTCATCAATGCGCCCAAAACCAGTCCATTTGACATCAAGGACCCTAAGGCCATTGATAAAAAAGTGGAATATGACCCTAATTCGGGCAATTACCTCATCGAAGAGCGGATTGGGGAGGATTTTTTCCGCCCACCATCTTACATGACCTTTGATGAGTATACCAAGTACCGTCAAAAGCAAGACGAAGTGTCTTATTTTCGCGAATTGTCGTCGAAAACCAGGGGCAAAAAAGACGATAAAAACCCTCTGGATCCCTTCAGCAAAATCGACATCAAAAAAGATTTGATCGACCGCTTATTTGGGGGAAACACCATCGATATCAAGCCGCAAGGTAACGTAGATCTCACCTTTGGTTACGACTACCAACGCCTTGAAAACCCCATTCTAAACCTGCGCCAACGCGATCAGTTCCTGTTCGATTTTGACATGAACATTCAAATGAACGTGCAAGGTAAAATCGGGGAAAAACTCAACCTCAATACCAATTACAATACCGGTGCAGCTTTTGACTTTGACCAAGTCATCAAATTGAACTACGATAGCCAAAAATTTGGGGAAGATGATATCCTGAAAAAAATCGAAGCCGGTAACGTCAGTATGCCCCTCCGTGGTACCTTGATTCAAGGTGCTCAAAGTCTTTTTGGGATCAAAACCGAGCTCCAGTTTGGTCACCTGCGCCTCACAGGTTTGGTTTCTCAACAAAAATCAGAGCGCAAAAACATCCAGATCCAGGGCGGTAGCCAACAACAGGAATTTGATGTCAAAGCCGATGAATACGATGAAAACCGCCACTTCCTGCTTTCACACTACAACCGCGAAGTATTTGAACCAGCGCTGCAAAACTTGCCCCAAATCCGCTCCTTGTTCAAGTTGGAAAACATCGAAGTGTGGATCACCAACGACCGCAACGAAGTGGACAACGTACGCGACATCGTAGCCTTATCCGATTTGGGCGAAGGCCGGGAAGAGTGGCTGGTCAATGGCAACTCCGTCGACATCCGCCCTGGCGCACCTAAGGACATTACGGGGATTCCCCTGCCCGACAACCGGGCCAATAACCTCTACGATCGGGTAATTGGACAGAGTGACGCTCGTGCCATCGAAAAATCGATCAGTACCCTGCAAAGCCAATTCGGTATGGTGCCTACCCGCGACTTTGAAAAGGTAACCGCGCGGAAACTGAAACCAACGGAATATACTGTTCACCCCGAGCTAGGGTTTATTTCTTTGCGTATCAATGTATTACCTGATCAAACCGTAGGGGTTGCCTACCAATATACCTACAACGGTCGCTCTTATAAGGTAGGGGAATTGTCCAACAACTCCGAAAACATTCGCCCCGACTCTTCGCTGAACGTGTTGTACGTCAAATTGCTCAAAAGCACCATTCAACGCACCGACGTGGCCACCTGGGATTTGATGATGAAGAACATCTACCCAACTGGCGCAGTTCAGGTAGACCAAAAAGAATTCCGCCTAGACATTTATTACGAAGATCCAGGGAAGGGGGTAAAACGATTTTTGCCCGAAACCAACTTACAAGGGGTGCCATTGTTGCGCGTGTTCAACGTGGACGTACTGAACATCCAGGGTGACCCGCAGCCGGATGGGGTCTTCGACTTTGTGCCGGATCTGACCATCAATACCAACACCGGACGGATCATGTTCCCGGTTTTGGAGCCCTTTGGGTCGTCCCTGCTCAAAAAGATCAAGGACACTCCGACGGATATCGCCAATAAATACATCTATCAGGAATTGTACGACTCGACCTTGTTCCGGGCGCAGGAATTTCAGGAGAAAAACCGCTATGTGATCAAGGGTACCTACAAATCGAGTGTTTCTTCCGAAATCTCTCTGGGTGCCTTCAACATTCCCCAAGGATCGGTCAAAGTGAGTGGCGGTGGACAACAATTGATTGAAGGCCGCGACTACGAAATCGACTACAACCTGGGCCGATTGCGTATCCTCAATGATGCCATCCTGGCTTCGGGTGCCCAAATCAACGTTTCCCTGGAAGACAATACCCTCTTTGGTTTCCAAAACCGGAGTATGATGGGTTTGCGCGCCGATTACGAAATCGACAAAAACTTCAACATCGGGGCAACCCTCATGAAGCTTTGGGAGCGGCCCTTCACCCAAAAAGTAAACATTGGGGAAGATCCCATCAACAACAACGTGTACGGCCTCGACGTCAACTTCAAAAGGGAAGCCCCCTGGTTGACCAAAGCTCTTGACGCCATTCCCGGCCTTTCGACCAAAGCTCCTTCCAGCATCAGCTTCACCGGGGAATTGGCTGCAATCCGTCCTGGCCACGCCAAAGCGATCAACCAAAACCGCAAGGATAAAGGTGGGGTGGTATACGTCGACGACTTTGAAGGTGCCAACAATACCTTCGACTTGCGTCAACCCATCATCAATTGGTACCTGTCTAGTGCGCCATCTGATCAAAACTCCGGCAACCCCGCCGCACGTCCCGAAGCCCTTTTTCGCGACGATGTGACCTATGGCTACAACCGCGCCAAATTGAGCTGGTACCGCATCGACAACTTTGGCATCCGTACCGGACAGCAGGACAACGTCAACCCCTACACCCGGGTTATTCCCCAAAACGAAGTATTCCCCAATCGCCAATTGCAATTGACGGAATTGCCCAATATTCAAACCCTGGACATCGTATTTAACCCTCGGGAACGGGGACCCTACAACTTTGAACAACCCAATGGTAGTGCCTTTTCCAAGGGGCTGGAATTTATTGGTGGAGAAACTTTTTTACGCGATCCCAAGTCTCGTTGGGGTGGTATGATGCGGGCACTGACCACGAATGACTTTCAAACCGCCAATATTGAGTTCCTGGAATTCTGGATGTTGAGTCCATTCCTTAGTGAAGAGGGTACTCCCATGCCGACCGCAGCGCCAGATGCCGATAAAAAACAAGGCTACTTGACCTTCCAACTGGGGAATATTTCGGAAGATATCCTCAAAGACGGTCTGCGCTTTTTTGAAAATGGTCTACCGAGTAGTTTCAACAAAGACCGTCGAACCAGAGAGACTTCCTGGTCAAAAGTACCCCTTACCCAGCAGGTTACCGCCGCTTTTGACAACGATACCACTTCGCGGCGTTTGCAGGATGTTGGCTTGGATGGTCTAAGTGATGCTGGTGAACGGGCAAAATTTGCACCTTGGTTGAATGCCATCCGCGCTGTGAACACCAATGCCGCCTCACGCTTGGAGCAAGACCCCTCGGGTGACAACTTCCGCTTCTGGAATGACCCTAGTTTCCCCGACAACGTTGATGTAGTTACCCGTTACCGCGACTTCAACAACCCGGAAGGCAACTCAGAGACGAACACCAGCCGCCAAAGCCAAAGTTCTTCCACCAACAACCCCGATGCGGAAGACCTCAACTTCGACAATACCCTCAACGAAACGGAAGCCTACTTCCAATACCGCATTCCCATTTTTCACGATAAAAATGGAGAAATTAACTTGGATTCGGCAACATTGCGTGATGGAGGGGTGAAACTGGTCACGGACCGCATCGAAAAAGAGGGCCGTATCTGGTACCGTTTCCGGATGCCACTGAGCCAGTTTGATCGGGCGGTAGGCGGGATTCGGGATTTCCGCTCCATTCGCTTTATGCGGATTTTGTTGGATGGTTTCGAAACCCAGGTCAACTTCCGTTTTGCTACTATGGAGTTTGTGCGCAACCAGTGGCGGAAATATACCCAGGATTTATCGCCGGAGGTAGACAGAACCTGTGGAGTTGATGAACTGACGGTTTTTGAAGTAGATGCTGTCAATATTGAAGAAAATACCGACCCCAGTGAAGCACGCCCATTTGGTTATGTATTGCCTATTGGCATTCAACGGGAACAATCCATCGGAGGGGTCATCAATACGCTGCAAAATGAACAGTCTTTATCTTTGAGTTTGCAAAGATTATGTGATGGAGATGAACGAGCGGTCTTTAAAAACATCGGCTTGGACATGCGGGTGTACGAGCGCTTCAAAATGTTTGTACACGCTGAAGATTTTGAGCAACCCCTTACTGAAAAAGACAGTTCTGGCTTGCGTATCTTTGTACGTTTGGGTAGTGACTTCAAAAACAACTACTATGAGTATGAAATGCCATTGACTTTTTCCCAACTCAGTCGATTGCCTAAGACGGAAACCCCTAGCACTTCTCCAGAATACAAAAAGGAGGTGTGGCGGCTCGAAAACGAGTTCGATTTTCCGCTAGCATTGTTGCGAGAAGCCAAAGAAAGACGAAATGGAATAGGGACTAACCTTGATCAAGAATACGTCGAGCAAGTCATAGTCGAACTGGAAAACAAGGAAAAAGCAACCCGTTGGGTCAAAGTGCGTGGGAATCCTAACCTGGGTAATGCCAAAATTGTGATGATTGGCGTTCGTAATCCAAAGGGAGGCCTTGTTGAGCCATCCGGTGCCGTAGTTTGGGCCAATGAAATGCGCCTTACTGGCCTCGACGAGCGGGGTGGGGTAGCAGGGATCGCCCGGATGGATATCCAAATGGCTGACTTGGGCAACGTGACCATCGCTGGTAATTTCGGTAGCATTGGCTATGGTGCCATCGATCAAAAAGTGCAACAACGCAGTCGTTTTGACAATTCCGGATTCGACATTGCCGGCAATCTTGAATTGAACAAGTTTTTGCCCCAAGATTGGAACTTGCGCCTGCCTTTTTACGCCCAATACTCTCGCAATGTTGAAACGCCTGAATTCGATCCTTACGACTTGGACATCATTTTGAAAGAAAAAATCCGCAAAACGGACAATGCCACCGTGCGTGACTCCATCGAACGGACTACCCGTGAAATCAGCACTGTAAAAAGTTACAACTTCACCAATGTGCGCAAGGAACGTGGTGGCCAAAACCAGAGCAAACCCATGCCCTGGGATATCTCCAACTTCTCGGTGAGTTATGGCTATACGGCTACCGAACGCAGCGACCCCTTTATCGAAAGCGACCAGATTGAGAAATACAATGGTGGGATCAATTACCAGTTCAGTACGCAAGCCAAGTACATCCAGCCCTTGAAAAAACTCAAGGGCAGTGCGCTCAAACTGATTTCAGAACTGAATTTTAACCCGCTCCCCAGCTCTTTTACCTTTAGTTCCTTGATGGATCGGCAGTTTCAGACCACCAAATACCGCTTTACCGACCTGGATCCCAAGTATAGCACCTTCTTCAACAAACGATTCCTCTGGGCGCGCGACTACAACCTGCAATGGGATTTCACCAAAGGCCTGAAATTCAACTTTAACGCAGCCAACGATGCAGTGATCGACGAACCCGATGAATCGGAATTGCGGGAACGTGGTCTGCCATTGGCGGAACAAAACCGTTACCGCCGGGACAGCATCTGGAGCAACGTCAAAAACCTGGGGCGGACCAAAAACTATCAACACGAGTTTACCCTCAACTATACCGTACCCACCAAGCTGATCCCCTACATGGAGTGGATAGGCATCAAAGGTCAATACCGGGGTAATTATGGCTGGACCGCAGCGGCTTTGAACACCGACTCCTTGGGCAACGTGCTCCAAAACGGGCAGAACATTCAGGCCAACGCCGACTTCAACTTTGACCAGCTGTACAATAAAATCCCCTTCCTGCGCAAAATCGAGCAGGTAGCGCGTACGGGAGGATCCAATCAGGAAAACCGCCGGGGCAGCCAGGGCGATGACAAGGACAAGGAGAAAAAAGCCAGCGCCGAATTGTCGCCAGCGCTGAAATTGATCTTGCGGCCCCTGTTGTCACTCCGCAAGGCACGCTTTAACTACTCCGAACAACACAATACCGTAGTGCCAGGTTACATGCCTGCTTCTCGCTTATTGGGGATGAACCAGTTCAATTCTCCGGGTTGGGACTTTGTAGCGGGGATACAGCCGCGCATCAGCAAATTGCGCGAGGATGAATATGGCACAGCTAAGGACTGGTTGGCTCAGTCGGCGAATCAGGGCTGGATGTCGAGCAGTGTGTTCCAAAACCGCGAAGTGACCCAGCTGTCTACCCAAAACTGGGATGCGCGGGTCACCATCGAACCCTTCCGGGACATGCGCCTCGACCTGGATATCAGCCGTAGTTATACTCAAAACCATTCGCAGTACTTCAAGGATACCTTGCTGGACAACAATGCGCGCTTTGTACACGCCATTCCGCAGGATGTGGGCACTTTGACCATGTCATACTCAGCGCTCAAAACCTTGTTCAGAGGCGATACCGCTGATTTGCGCACCCTCTTCAAAACGTTTGAAGACAATCGGGTGCTCATTTCGCAGCGTTTGGGTAATGGAGAGCACGTGGATACTACGTTGGCGCAGCAGGGCTATACCTTTGGCTACGGGCGTACTCAGCAAGAGGTGTTGATTCCGGCGTTTTTGGCCGCTTATACCGGGCAAGATGCTCGGGGCGTCAACTTGAATTTGTTTGAATTGCTCCCACAGGTCAACTGGCGCTTTACCTACAATGGTTTGAGTCGTTTGCCTTTCTTTAAGGAGTATTTCCAGAGTTTCAGTTTGACGCACGGTTACAAATCAGCACTCACCATCAATACCTTCAATACGGGTCTGGACTTCCTGCGCACTCGCGATCAGGGTTTCCTCAATGAGTTGAACAACAACTTTTACCCTCGTCTGGAAGTACCCGAATTGGTGATTCAGGAAGGGTTCAACCCACTGATCGCAGTGAGTGCTGCCATGAAAAATGGCATGACCTTCAACTTCGACTACAAGTTGACCCGCAACCTGGCCATGAGTTTTGTGAGCAACCAGCTGGCGGAAACGCGGCGGAAGGAGATTGTCTTTGGTTTTGGCCACAAAATCAATGATTTCGACATCAGCTCTCTTTTTGGCAAAACCAAAAAGAAAAAACGGCCAGCGCCGAAACCAAGTACGACTCCGGGTTCCACGCCGGGCAGCACGGCCATCGCTCCCAGAGGTCTGGACTTACAGTTCAACTTCTCTCTCAGCGATGACGTGACCTTCAACCACTTGCTCGATCAAGGGGTGCGGGAACCAACACGTGGTAGTTACAACCTGAGCATTTCTCCTTCGGCTGAATACAAGCTGAACCAGCGCCTGTCGCTGCGCTTCTTTGTGGATTATCGTCGGAGTGAGCCTAAGACCTCTGCGGGGTATCCAAGAACGGATTCTTCGGGTGGGGTAGTGGTGAGATTTGCGCTGCAATAATTTTTTTTAGCGAAAAGCGAAAAGCGAAAAGCGAAAAGCGAAAAGTATTTTTTTCAATACTGGTTGCTAAGGCTTTTCGCTTTTTTATTTTTAATAGGCCATAAGGTGAACTTCTGAAATCCATTTATTTTTCAAAATAGGCCAATAATCTACAAATTTAACCCCATCCAAGGCAATTACGCGCCAAAAAATGAAAGGAAGATGAATTTATTCATGATCTGTTCTGGTTGCACATGGGATCATAATTTTAAAATTCAGTTTCATCCAAGTACTGAGGAACATTCACTACTCGTTGAGTATCTTAATATTTTTAAAAACACTCAAGATATATTGCTGGAATACAATCATTTGTTGAATTTTAGAGAAAAACTAAACGGAGAACAAAAAATGATCGAAGAGTTTATACAAAACGAACTCTATGGGTTCATAGAAATAAATTCATCGATTTATGCATTCATTGGGGGAAGTATGGATTTTACAGTTAGGGTATTATTTGATTTGGAGAAAAAAACTACATGGATACAGCCTATTTATGGTAACCTGGCCTGGACTCAATTAGAATTAACGGATTTAATTAGATTGTTAGAAGCAGTAATTCAAATTTTTGAAGCTATCAACTTCCCCCAAAGGCATCTAACTACAAAATAAAAAACTACGGATGAAAAGAATTAATGTAGCTTTTAGTCGGGGATATGAAAATAGGCCAACACTATTAATGCTTGATAGCTTAGCCCACGAAAAGTTTATACTTATTTCTTATTTCTTTTTAAACTACGAAAGCATTTTCTTGATTGATCGGTTCATGAAAGTGCTTGAAAGTACTGACAATTCAATATTAGAATTTGAAATTGGTTATGGTGCAGGCTGCTTGGGTATTAACCATCAGCGAGTTTTTTTTCAAACATACGGCCTTGATCCCGGCTCCTTAACTATTGAGGTTTCGTATGAAAATTTTAAAGAATTTGTATTAAATTGGCGAGAATTTATTTTGTTAGAAAAGCAGTACACAGAGGTCGAACTTAATGTTTTGAATGTATACTCTTATGTATATATGAAATTCGAACCGCAAGAGTATGAAAAATATAATTTGTTCTGGGAGCATTACCAAAGAAAATCTGAGTTGACCGGTAATGACTTGTTCAAAATCAAGGCACTGGCCTATTTTGTAGCCGATCATAGTGGTACTATTGTTCAAACTCTTGATTCCATTCAAAAGGGCGAAAAAGGAATTTTAGTTCATTGTTTTTTGGGTTATGATGTAGGTATATTAATCATTAGTGACCTTGAATTAACTTTCCAAGCTTTTGAAAACCAATATGGATTTGAGTCATCCAGGCTAACCATCCCAGAATTCCAAAAAATTATTCGTGAATGGCAAGCTTTTATAAATGTATGACTTGAAATATTGGCGTACTATTTCCCAAACACCCCCGAGGACAAATACCGATCCCCCCGATCACAGATAATACACACGATCACGGCCTCATCCAACTCCTCGGCCAATTTTGCGGCAGCAGCTACAGAGCCACCGCTACTTACTCCACCAAAAATGGCGTCCTCTTGGGCCAGGCGGCGCATCATAATCGTCGCTTCATCCTGGGATACATCAATGATGCGATCTACGCGATCTGCTTCGTAGATTTCGGGTAAAAATTCTTTGGACCAACGACGAATACCGGGGATATTGGAGCCATCCGTAGGTTGTACGCCCACGATTTGCACCGCTTCACTTTGTTCTTTCAGGTAGCGCGAAGTGCCCATGATGGTGCCCGTGGTACCCATTGAGGAGACAAAATGGGTGACTTTGCCCGCAGTATCGCGCCAGATTTCGGGGCCAGTGCTGCGGTAGTGGGCACCCCAGTTGTCGGGGTTGGCAAATTGATTGAGCATGAGGTAGCCACCTTGAGCCACCATTTCTTCGGCCAATTCGCGAGAGTATTCGATGGTGCGCTCCGCTGGAGTCAACAATACCTCGGCACCGAAAGCTTCCATGGTTTGTACCCGCTCGGCGGTGGAGTTGTCGGGCATGATCAGGGTAATCTCTACGTCAAACAGGCGGGCAATCATGGCCAGTGCGATGCCCGTGTTCCCACTGGTTGCTTCGACCAAGCGGATGCCGGGTTTGAGCTCACCCCGATCCAGGGCGCCTTTGATCATACCATAGGCAGCGCGGTCTTTGACACTGCCTCCAGGGTTTTGACCTTCTAATTTTGCGTATACCTTGATGCCTGGTTTCTGGATGACGTGGCGTATCTCTACCAAAGGCGTATTCCCAATCAAATCTGCTACTGAAGCCATAATTAAACGTTGGATTTTTGCTGGTGACTGTCGTTGGAGCTGTAATACACCCGACTGAAGGGCGGTACACTTTTGGTGACCCATACATTACCACCGATGATGCTGCTGTGCCCGATCACGGTTTCACCGCCCAGAATGGTGGCACCGGAATAAATGACCACATTGTCTTCAATTGTTGGGTGGCGCTTAGTGGCCGCCAGTTCTTTTTTGACACTCAAGGCCCCCAGGGTAACTCCTTGATATATTTTTACATTGTTGCCAATGTTTGAAGTACCACCAATTACGATTCCCGTACCGTGGTCAATACAGAAATTTTCCCCGATTTCTGCCGAAGGGTGAATGTCTACCCCAGTACGACTGTGCGCATATTCGGTCAAAATCCGGGGAATGAGTGGAACCCGCATCTCGTACAACTCGTGAGAAAGGCGATACACCGCTATGGCATAAAAGCCAGGATAGGTACGGATTACTTCCGGCAGATCGGTTGCGGCAGGGTCTCCCTTGAGGATGGCCTCGGCATCTTTGATCAGCAGCTGGCGTACTCTGGGTAAGCAAGACATGAATTCGCCTTCTAATTCCGGTGCTTTGGTATGTAGGGCGCCATCGGCAGTATCCAGAATTTTGTTCAATTCCAACTTGAGCATATGGTAATGCTGCTCAAATTCGCGGGGATTGACGTAGCGATGGTCGGAAAATTCGGGAAACAAAAGCCCCAAAATACCATTGAGCCAGGTTGAAATGGCCGAAGGGGAAGGCATTTGTTGGGCTTGTTGATGTGACTCGTAGAGTTTTTGAATAAACTGCTTCTCCATGGGAAGAATTTTGTAGCATTAAACATGCTCTGATTCGAAGGTACAGATAGAACAAGATAAAGCAACAGAAAGTGAAACGAGAAATTCATTTTTTTTCAAAAAATCCTTTTTCCCATAGTACATTTGAAAAGAACAACGCTGTAAGTCAATAAAACCAAATGGAAAGTATTCTCTTTGAAAAAATAGGCCAGGTTGCCCGGGTGACTTTGAATCGGCCTGCTGTCTACAACAGTTTGAATCGCCCCATGGGCAAAGCCTTGCAGGATGCATTGCAGATTTGTGCAAATGACGATGAAATAAGGGCCGTGTACCTCAGTGGAACGGGCAAAGCCTTTTGTGCGGGCCAGGATCTCAATGAACTCCAGGAACCGAACCCACCCACTTTTGACGAGCTGTTGGGCGAACATTACAACCCAATCATTTTACAAATCAACAACTTACCCAAACCTGTAATAGCCGCTGTAAATGGCGTCGCAGCGGGTGCCGGGGCCAATTTGGCGCTGATCTGTGACCTGGTAGTAGCCACTCAATCCGCCAGTTTTATTCAGGCTTTTAGTAAAATCGGGCTGGTGCCAGATAGTGGTGGTACCTTTACCTTGCCACGTTTGGTGGGCAAACAACGGGCTACAGCCTTGATGATGTTGGGTGAAAAAATCAGTGCTACTGAGGCACGGAATATTGGAATGATTTACGAAGTTTATGCCGATGAAGACTTTGCGAATGCTTCATGGGCGTTAGCAGAAAAACTGGCTGCTATGCCTACCTACGCATTGGGTTTGATCAAACAAGCCATTCGAGCCTCAGATGGTCATTCCTTGGCGCAACAATTGCAATTAGAAATGGAGTTGCAGGGTCAGGCAGGAGCGAGTGCTGATTTTGCCGAAGGGGTGCAGGCTTTTTTGGAAAAACGGCAGCCACGATTTAAAGGCAACTAGCAGCAGACCTATGGCAGACCCAAAAGACCATACCACGCCTTCTGTTCAAAAGGGCATCCCACAACCGGCTTCGCTGAATCCGGACTGGATACCCAAAACAAGGCGCAAGCTCAGCCAGGCTGACGAATACATCACGGGTATTCTGAGCGGGGATCGTGTACTATTGAGTCAGGCCATTACCCTGATAGAGAGTAAACAAGCCAAGTATCAAGCTTTGGCCCATGAGATCATCGAAGCCTGTTTGCCCCACAGCGGAAACTCCATTCGCATCGGCATTACCGGGGTGCCTGGGGTAGGAAAAAGTACATTTATCGAAGCCTTGGGGCAAAACTTGAGTACGAATGGCCGAAAATTGGCCGTGTTGGCCATCGATCCCAGTAGCCAAATCAGCAAAGGCAGCATTCTGGGGGATAAAACCCGGATGGCCAAACTGGCCGTCGATCCCAATGTGTACATCCGCCCTTCGGCAGCAGGTGAATCCCTCGGCGGGGTAGCCCGCAAAACGCGGGAAACGCTAATTTTGTGCGAAGCCGCTGGATTTGATACCCTCATCATCGAAACGGTTGGAGTAGGGCAATCTGAGGTGGCAGTACACTCCATGGTCGATTTTTTTCTTTTACTGCTACTTCCTGGCGCAGGTGATGAACTTCAGGGCATCAAAAGAGGTATAGTAGAGATGGCAGATCTTGTTGCGGTGAATAAAGCGGATGGCGACAACCGTGCAAAAGCCCAACGCGCGGCCGCAGATTACCGCAATGCCCTGCACCTATTTCCACCCAAATCCAGCAATTGGACTGTACCCGTGCTGACTTGCTCCGCTCTGAGCGGAATGGGGGTAGCCGAGATATGGGAGCTAATACAGGGATTTCGGAATTTTACGGAGGAGAATGGTTTTTTTCAACACCAACGCCAATCCCAGTCCCGCTATTGGCTGCATGAAACCATCCAGCAGTCCCTGCGAGAGCAATTTTATCAAGATCCACAGGTGGCGGCGTTGCTGAACGAAAAAGAAGCTGAGGTGTTGATTCAAAAGCAGTCGCCCTTTCATGCGGCAGAAGATTTGGTTCGATTGTTTTTGGACTCAAAGAAGTAAAACTTTTATTACCTTGGTCAAGCCAAAAAAGACCCAATTCGCCGACAATTTGTAGCAATTGGGAGGAAATTTTTCGGAGACAGTTCTTTTCAGTCCAATATTGTTCCAGATTTTGAAAATTTCTAAAAAACCAATACAATGAAGAATTTAGTCAGTGCAGTAGTACTTATCCTCGTGGGGCTGATTGCACTTTTGGGAGGCTGCAGCACCTACAACGGAATGGTCAATGCAGATGAAGATGTAGACAATGCATGGGGCAAAGTGCAATCTGCCTATCAGCGCCGTGCCGACCTGATACCCAATTTGGTCAATACTGTAAAAGGAGTGGCTAATTTTGAAAAAAGCACCCTGACCGCAGTGATTGAAGCCCGTTCTAAAGCAACCAGTGTCACCATCGACCCTGCCAATGCTACTCCAGAACAATTGGCTGCTTTTCAACAAGCTCAAGGGGGAATTTCGCAGTCTTTGGGTCGCCTGATGGTGATTGCCGAGCAATATCCAGAGCTCAAAGCCAATCAGTCGTTTTTGGAACTCCAATCACAACTGGAAGGTACTGAAAACCGCATCAAGGTGGCCCGGGACAACTACAACGATGTATCTACGGCCTACAATAAAAAAGTCCGTCGCTTCCCCGCCAGTCTCATTGCCGGTATGGCAGGCTTCAAACAGAAATCGCAATTCCAGGCAGAACAGAATGCACAGGATGCTCCGGATGTAAAATTTGAATAAAAGTTTCAAAGTTCCAAGGTTCCATAGTTCCATAGTTCGAGGTTAAACCTACCTGGAACTCAGGAACTTTGGAACCTTGGAACTTTGGACCCCCGAACCTTTCCATTATGATCAAATTTCTGTCATCCGACGAAGAGAAGCGTGTCATCGACTGCATCAAAGAAGCAGAAATGGCAACGACTGGTGAAATTCGGATACATCTACAAGGCAAAGTACACAAAACGGCCTGGGAAGATGCCCTGGGGGTATTTGACCAACTCAAAATGGCCAATACCCAGGAACGGAATGGGGTGCTGATTTTTATTGTACCCAAAGATCATCAATTGGTCATTATTGGCGACAAAGGAATTCACGACCAGGTGATGAACGGTTTTTGGGTCAACGTCCGGGACGAAATGTTGAAGCATTTTCGCAACAAGGATTTTGCCGAAGGTCTGTGTGCTGGAGTGCGCCTCATCGGGGCCAAACTCCACAAATATTTCCCTGCTCAAGCCGGAGACGAAGAAAATCCGAACGAACTACCAGATGATATTTCCTACGACATGTAGGTCTTGTGTTTAGAACCTGTTCTTAAACATTCAGTCGATGAAAATGAAATCCCTGCTGTTGTTGTTGAGTTCACTGTGGGTCATGAATGGGGTTTTTGCCAAAGAAATTCCTGCCCGCCCACAAACGTTGGTGAACGATTACGCGGGTGTATTGAGTCCGGCACAATCCAGTGCGCTGGAGCAAAAATTGCGGGCTTATGAAGATTCAACTTCTACTCAAATTGCCATAGTTATTGATCGATCCCTGGAAGGTGAAGATGCTTTTGAATACTCCTTCCGCTTGGCTCAGGCCTGGGGTATTGGCCAAAAAGACAAAGACAATGGCGTGCTGATTTACGTGGCTCAAGCCGAGCGTAAAATTCGCATCGTCACCAACGTGGGGGTACAAGGCTTCCTGACTGATGCCCTCTCCAAACGCATCATCGAAAACACCATCACTCCCGCATTTAAAAAAGGTGATTTTTATGCAGGCCTGGATGGGGCTGTAAATGACATCATTAAGGTTGCGGCGGGTGAATACACCAACGATTCCAAAGGCAATGCTGCTGCTGGTGGTGCCATTTCTTTTTTGATCTTGGCGGCCATTATTATCGGGGTCTTCGTGTTGTTCTCCGTACTTTCACGTCGTTCCAACAATGGTGGACGTGGCTACTATGGCGGTGGTCGATACGATGACCGTGGTTATGGCCCCGGTGGCGGCTGGATTATTTTCCCTGGCGGCGGCTTTGGCGGTGGCGGTTCAGATCGCAATAGCGATTGGGGCGGCAGCGGTGGCGACGACTGGGGCGGCTTTGGCGGTAGCGATGGCTTTGACGGTGGTGGAGCCGGTGGAGACTGGTAATTGAGTTGGAAAAAAGTTGAAAAGTTGAGGAGTTGAAAAGTTGAAAGACTTTTATTTCTCCAATAGTTGTGCCGCTGATTTTGACAGTCTTTATATCTAAATTGTGAAATATGCATTGGGCAAAGGGAATTCTGGGCTTGTGTCTCTTCATCCTCCCTTTGCCCGTGCTGGCGCAAAAATGGCTGCCCGACAAAAAAATCATTCGGCGGGAAGCTACTGCAAGTGCAGACCAGCGCCCCCGCCGCCTGAACATCATTTACCGCAATCCTGAACATTATGTGCCAGATACTGCTTACCTCCAACATAGCCCAATACGCTACTTACGGTTGAATGTACATTTTATGAACACCCGTAGCCGGGCTTACAATTACGAAGGAGAAGAAGCCATTCGTTTGGCCAAAGACTTGATTTATTACGCCAATCTGGACCTCCAAAAGAACAACAAACTCTGGCAGCCTTACCGCAACAATTTGCCGATCATTCAGCCCCGCTATCAGTACGCGTTGACTGCTTCCGCGCCTGGAGCTCCGGATCAGGGCGTTTATTTTCATTACGATGACACGCTGAGTTTTTACATCCACAAAGGTCCAGCTGCCAATTTAGACCGGATGGAGGTGATCAGGAAATACCAGGTACAAGGGGATTCCGTACTCAATATCTTCATCATGCCCCACCATCCCGAGCATCAGGGCGGTGGAGTAGGGGTGATGCTAGGCAATGCCATTAAAATGGCGGGCATGTTCGAGAGCAAACAACCAGCCTGGGTATATCGAGGCATCCTGAACCACGAAGTAGGGCACTTTCTGGGCCTGGCTCATGCCTTTTACAACGATGGCTGCGACGATACACCAGCACATGGCAATCCCTGCTGGAACCAAACTCCTGATCCCCCCTGCGATACTGCTGCCTCCAACAACATGATGGATTACAATGCTTTGCAAAACGCACTTTCCCCTTGCCAAATTGGTACCATGCAGGCCAGGATGGCGGATACCAGCAGTTCTGAGCGCCGTTTTTTAATTCCCTACTGGTGCAAACGCTTGCCCGATTATGATTTGACGATTACAGACACCATTGTCTGGAAGGGGGATAAAGATTTGTACGGTAATCTCACAATTGTTGCGGGAGCAGTACTACGCATTCAAGCCCGGGTATCCCTACCTGAAAATACCCGCATCACGATCGAACCGGGTGGCCGTTTAGAATTGGGCAGTGGAGCACTTTTGCACAATGCTTGTGGACTGAGTTGGGAGGGAATTGATGCCCCGCGTCGGTTTTTAGGGGCGAGAGGAAAAGTGGTAGCAGAGGAAGGTGCTAGGATTCGAGGGGCGAAGACGATCAGTTTTTAGCAAAAAAAGGTGACCCCGAAACTTCAGGACCACCTTTCAGGAATATTCTATTAAGACTTCTTGTTCTTCTCATTCAACTGGAACACCCGCGAGAGGTTGAAACCAAATTGAATTTCACCATTCAACCAACTGCCGTTGGCATCGGTGAGGAAGGCGCGCTCGTTCATGCCCACTGCATTGGAAAAATGCAATTGGAAAACGTGGCCACCCGTTTCGATGTCAAAACCAATCGAGGTAGGGTTGTAGGTTGGATCATCTGGAAAACGATTGAAGGCGTAGTAATAATCGACCACCAGCGCTACTCGTTTGACAAATTTGTAGCGCAAGCCCATGCCTAGCGCAACCATGTCGTTGGATTCCAATTCATTCTCCACAAGATTGCGATGCAACCAGGTGGGAACCAATTGTGCCGAAAACTTTTCGCTGAACTTGCGCCCGACGATGGCCTGGGTATAATAGGCCGTCCGGCGTGCAAAGTTTGGCTCAATCTCCAAGCTGGCAAAGGGCTCCTTTAATCCATTGTGGGTAAGCCCTCCGACCAAAACCACTGAAACTGGAACACTTTTGCTGCCCATACTTTGCCACAACAAGCGGTATTTTACAAAGCCATCCAGTTCCTTGCGGGAAGTGCTGCGGCCAACCCCAACCGTAAGATTGGGTGTGATGCCGTAATCAAAACCCATCCGCATGGAGGCATTGTCCAAACCAAACATGTCGTAGAAACCTTGATTGATTTTGCCAAATCGGTGCAAAATCCGAAAATCAAGTGCACCTGCGTCCAGCATTTCCATACTGTGAGCATTGATGACCCGTGGTGACTTAAAGGCGTTGACCACTTTGTCACCGGATTCTTCTTCGCCTAATAAACCCAGCAGGCTATCATCTTGAGCGAAGAGATTGCCGCTAATGTTGAGTAAAAGCGCCAATAGCGCTAATCGTTGCCAGAGTTTTTTCATCGTACTTATTTACCGTTTAGGATTTCCAAGGCTGCGCTTACGCTGACTTTGGCACTATCCGCAATTTTGACAAATACAACCTTAGGAATATCAATTTTATAGTCCTTAAGTAGGATTTCAAAACCCGAATTTACCAGAATTTTACCTTTTTCTACAGTGATGACTCCTTTGACGTCCACTTCTTTGGTGACGCCGTGTAGGGTCATGGTACCGTTTACGCCAACCGGATAGGTTCCATCCTTGTCAAAGTTGACTTTGCTGATGTCGTTGATTTTGCCTTTGAATGATGCTTTGGGGTATTTTTCACTTTCAACATAGTTTTCGTTGAAGTGTTTCTGCATCAGGGAGTTGGCAAAAGCAAATTTAGTCATGGTCACAGACCATTCCATTTGCCCGGTAGCGGCATCTAATACACAGGTAGCAGCAGTATTCTTAGCTTTGATTTCTTCAATGTCGTCCAGTTTGCCCTCAGCATCAAAGATGACGGTTCCGGTACGGGTAAAGTACTTGGTCTGGGCATTTGTAGTTGTAGTGATGCTGGCAAGCAGCATCAGCAGAAAGAAAAAGCGGGTTGCGTTCATAGAATTAAAGTTTTTTTCTTTTTTCTCTTCGAGAATCCCACGGCTAAAGCCATGGGTTGGTTTTTATGGTGGCCTCCCACGGATAAATCCGTGGGTTGGCGGGTATTTTGCGGGAATGGAAAACCAACACACCCACACATTCACACTTCACACCCACACCCATTCTTGTGGATAAATCCGTGGGTTGGCGGGTATTTTGCGGGAATGGAAAGCCAACACACCCACACATTCACACTTCACACCCACACCCATTCTTGTGGGTTGGCTAGTTGTTCAGGGCGCCCAGGCGAATCCATTCCTTGATGGAACTGACTTCGCAGGATGGAAGCTTCGCAGCCCCATCAGGCATACGAACAAAACCAGCATCATGGTTTATACTTCCGAACAAACTTCCATCTTGAACGTACCTTTTAACGTTTGCGTGTGTGGATAGATCAATGTTACCGGAGGGTGCGCTGCCAGCATGGCAACCATTACAAGAGCGGTCCAAGATGGATTTTACCGTTTTTGAATAGGTCACTTTGCTCACATCACAAGTTGTACTGGCGCAGGTGGTATTTTTGGCACCTTGTTCAATCCACAGGGCGATGGTGCCAATCTGCTCTGAGGTAAGCCGATTGTAAGGTTTCTGAGGCATCAATTCTTCACCCACCGAAACCAGTACCTGGTACAACTTGCTGCTCTTGTAGTTGCCAGGATTGACACCATTGGATACAATTGTTGCGTAAGAAGTCAATTCCACTCCTTCTTCCCGATCCCGGCTGTTGTGGCAGCCGCTTTGTGTACAGTTGGAAATAAAAATGGGTAAAACGTCCTTTTCAAAACAAACTGGATTCACGTTTACTACTTTTTCCTGTGTACAAGCACTAAAAATGAACAAGACCCCTAGTAAGCCGGGGACGAGGTAGCCAATAAATTGTTTTTTCACCGTCATGTTACATTTACATTATAAGGA
>JAIXOO010000426.1 GCA_027486765.1 Saprospiraceae bacterium | reverse complement strand
GGGATGGTTGGCAAAATAGAAGTACACCCCCACAATCCCGATGTGGCTTTTGTGGCAGCGCTGGGCAACCCCTTTGGCCCCAACCCCGAACGGGGCGTATACCGCACGACCGACGGCGGAAAAAAATGGGATTTGGTACATACGGCCGGAGATTCCACTGGCTGTGTCGACCTGGTAATGGATCCGAGTAACCCACGCATCCTTTATGCTGCGATGTGGCGTGCCGAGCGCAAACCCTGGACCATTCATGATGGCAATAACAAAGGCGGCATCTGGAAATCAGTCGACAGTGGCACTACCTGGAAAAAACTGGAAGGAGGCCTCCCCACTGGCCTGCTGGGTCGCATTGGCATCACCGCCTCTCCCGTCAATCCCAACCGCCTTTGGGCCATTGTCATCACCCCCGACGACGCCACTTCCGGACTGTACCGCAGTGAGGACGCTGGTGATTCCTGGGCCCGGGTATGCCGCGACCACCGCTTGCAACAACGCGGTTGGTACTACAGCCACGTCACCGCCGACCCAAAAAATGAAAATGCGGTCTACATCAACAATGTCGACTTCATGAAGTCGATCGATGGCGGCAAAACCTTTGAAGAAATCAATGTACCCCACGGCGACTGCCACGGCATCTGGCTCAACCCCGACAACCCCAACATCATGGTCAACTGCAATGATGGGGGTGCTACGGTGAGTTTGAACGGCGGCAAAACCTGGACCGATCAGCACAATCAGCCTACTTCGGAATTTTACCGCGTCACCGTTGACGAACAATTCCCATACCTGCTTTACGCTGGTCAACAAGACAACAGCACCATCAGCGTGCCTTCCCGCGATCCCGGAGGCCTGAGCGACACCGAGCACTGGCACGATGCGGGTGGCAGCGAATGTGCGGATGTAGCAGTGAGCCCGACCGACCCGAACATCATCTGGGCAACGGCATACAGCGGTGAAATCACCCGGATGAATCGCGCCACGGGAGAGGTTCGCCAGCTGACCGCTTATCCACACTATACCGAGGGTACCGTAATGCGCGACCTGAAGTACCGTTTTCAGTGGAATGCCCCCGTATTGGCTTCCAAACACCAGGCCAACACCATCTATTATTGTTCCAATTACGTACACCGCTCCACCGACGATGGCCAGACCTGGCAAATCATCAGTCCCGATCTGACCCGCAAAATGGATCAATACCTGATCATGCCCGGTGGCCCTATTCAGCACGATGCTACCGGGGTGGAAGTATATAGCACCGCCTTCGTAATTGAAGAAGCGCCGCAAACCGCTGGAGAACTTTGGGTAGGTAGCGACGATGGCCGCATCCACATCACCCGCGATGGGGGCAAAACCTGGACCGAGATCACGCCCAAAGGCATCATCCCTTTTGAGTGTACCATCAATAAAATTGAGTTGTCGGTACATACACCAGGAAGGGCGTTCGTGGCCGTACAAAATTACCGCAACAACGACTTCAAACCCTACATCCTGCGCACCAATGATTATGGCAAAAGCTGGCAATTGTTGACCGATGGTAAAAATGGCATTCCTAGTGGCCACTTTACCCGCGCCATTGCTGAAGATTCGGATAAAAAAGGCTTGCTGTTTGCCGGAACCGAATACGGCATGTACGTTTCCTTCGACGATGGGGCCCATTGGCAATCGCTGCAATTGAATCTGCCGTATACACCCATCACCGATCTTGAAGTTCACCACGGCGACCTGGCCATGAGTACCCAAGGGCGTGGATTCTGGCTTTTGGAAAGTGTATCTGTTTTAGAACAACTGCAAAACGAACAAGCCAAAGCAGCTTTACACTTGTACAAACCTCGCGATACCTACCGCACCAATGTGAGCGGCTACCGGGCTGTTTTCCATGTCAATCTCGCCGATGAGCCTGCAAAGGATGCTGAAAGCAAAGTAGAAATTCTGAACGCGCAGGGAAAAGTGGTGCGCAAGTACAGCTCCAAAGGTGAAGATCGCCGCAGCAAAGTCGCTTTTAAAAAAGGTTGGAATACCTTGTCCTGGGATCTGTTGCACGATGGACCGATCAATGCGGAAAAGCTGGTGCTGATGGAAATGGGCGTTCCCATCATGGGCCCACCCGCAGCACCGGGCGATTATCAAGTCCGCGTGACAGTGGGGAAAGAAAGCAAAACCCAGGCCTTTAAAGTGCTCCCCGATCCACGTTGGAAAGAGGTAAAACAGGAGGATTATGTGGCGCAGGAAAAACTTGCCCTGGAAATGCGCGACCTAATCAGCGACTCTCAACGCAAGATCAAAAACCTGCGCAGTTTGCGGGAACAAATTGAAGATGCGGCTGGACTGGCCGTAAAAGCTGGCCATGCTACCAAAATCAAGGATCTGGCTACGGAATTGGGCAAAGGCCTGACCGCAGTGGAGGATGAAATCGTCCAAAACCAGGCCGAAGCCAGCCAGGACAACTTCAACTATCCTCGCCGCTTCATCAACCACATGGCTCGGATTTACAGCGTACTCATCGGAGATCACCACCGTCCAACGGGTGGGGTACTTGAAGCTTACACCGACATTAAAAAGGTATACGAGGGAATTTCACAACGTTATGATGTGGCGGTGAAAAACACTTTGGAGCGTTTTAATAAGGTGTTGGAAGAAGAGAAAGTGGCGCGGGTGATTGATTTGAAGTGACCCGACTGAGGTGAATCTGGGCGTCTTAGGTTTCTTAGGTGGTGAAAATAAAGTTCTTTACCACCTAAGAAACCTAAGGCACTTAAGGAACACCTTAGAAATTATCGCCAGCCCTGCATCCCACCCGTATGCACCACACAAATCCGCGAACCTGCCG
>JAIXOO010000111.1 GCA_027486765.1 Saprospiraceae bacterium | reverse complement strand
GCTTCGCGGGTAGTGAAATACCAGGGCACCGTCATGTGGCAATCGACGTGTAAGTGAGCACCGTATTTGATCACCCGCAGGTTGTGGATGTCGATCCAGTGGGGCGAGCGGTGTGCCTGGAGTTGTTCGACTATTTCGGCCACCAGGGCCGTATCCGTTTCATCCATGATGCCCGCCATGGCCGAGCGTACCAGGCCATACCCCGTGTAGATGATCAGCAGTGCAAACAAGATGGCAATCACACTATCCAACACGTACCAGCCCGTGGCCCATACCAGGCCCAGCCCGATGATCAGCCCCAGCGAAGACCATGCGTCGCTTTGCAAGTGTTTGCCACTAGCGACCATGATGGTGGACTCCACTTTGCGGCCTCTTTTTTCCAAATAAATGCCCATTACGTAATTGAAGCCGCCCGTGACTACGGTGAGGATTACGCCAATATCTAATGCGCCAATCGGTTGGGGAAATTGCAGGTTGTAGATAGCCTTGCCAATGATGGAAATGCCCGCCAAAAAAATCAGTGCCCCTTCAAAACCTGCGGAAACAAACTCAATTTTGCCGTGCCCGTAAGGGTGATTGTGATCCCGTGGTTGTGCCGCAATCCCCAGGCTGTACAAGGCAAATGCCCCAGCTACCACGTTGATGATGCTTTCCAGGGCATCCGATAGCACAGCATTGGAATTGGTAAACCACCAGGCGATGAATTTGATGGCCATCAGGGCGATGCCCAGGATAAGGGCCCAGAGCTGCATTTGGTAATTGCTCCGGGAGCTGGTGTTTGACATGGACTTCCTAATTAGGACACAAAACTACCAGAATTTGGGCACATTTTCCGAAGCACCTTTGATTCTTGTGCAATCGGCGCATTCAGGATGGAAACCGAAGGTAGCCCTCCAGGCCGGATTGGTGAAATCGCGCCGACAAGGATCATCGATGGAATACCGAAAAATGTTGCGCTCGGTGGCGGTGTAGGCCGTATCTACTGCAGCTACTTCAAAATAGCCCAGGATGCGCTCTTTGGGATTGTTTACATTGTAAATATTGCCCCGAACCGTTGCCGGAGGCACGTCAAAAATGGTCCCCTGGGGATTCCCGACCAGGTTGATGTCGTTCCAATAGTCATAGGCTCGCTCAGAAATCCGGTACTGCACCACTTCAAAAGCATTCCGTTCAAAAAACCGAACATCCGCCTCCACTCTGGCCACTTCCTGCTGGCGCAAGGTAAAAGCATCCCTGCGTTTGGTGCCAAAAATCCGGATGGTATTGGGCTCGGGATCTTCGCTGATGTAACAAATCGGGAAATCGGGATAAAGCAAATAATTCCCAAACAAAGCCCCAAAATCAATGGACGTCCTGCGCCATACCCGCGATACCTCCCAACGCAAATAAACACCATCGGGGTTGGCAGGAATTTTTGCATCAGCAAATACCTGGAAGGTTTGATCATAAGAGCGCTCCTCTACTTCAAGCCCCGGATAAGCCCGATCCAGCAGAACGGGAGTTGGCATCACCTCTACATCCGAACGATAATGCTCGCCACCGGGAAGGGTCACATCCAATTGGTACTGTTCACCAGCTACCGCCCGAAACAGGGTGTCTTTCAACCGATAGGTTCCTGCTTCCAGTGCTACAAATGGGTACTTGTTGGCCTTGGAATCCTGGATGAACAAGGTTGCTCCGCCGATTGGTGCACTGTCTACCTGTCGTTCGAAGGGGTTGGTACGGGTCACCCGAAACAGGTGTTTGCCCGGCTGGTCAGACAAAGTTCCAAAAATGACCACTTGGTCTTCCTGCTGGCCCAACTCAAAATTAATTTCCTTGATGCATGCGCTGCACAGCAACAACAATACCAACAAACAAGCGCAATTTTTAACCTTAGTCATTTTATTTTATTGAGGGGGTTCGGAAATCTTATTTCCCGTACCGTCCCTGATTTACCAAAATTTAGGCACTTTGGTAGAATGCCCTTTGATGTTTACACAAAATGCACACTCGGGATGATAGCCATAGGTTGCCTCCCAGGCTGGTTTAGTGTAATCAACCAGGCAGGGATTGTTGATGGTATAGCGAAAGATGCCACGATCACAATACGTATACGCTGAATCAACCGAGGCTAGCTCAAAGTAGCCCAAAATGCGTTCTTGGGGCTTGTCTACATTGTAGATATTGCCTCGAATGGTTGCGGGTGGCACATCGAAGATCGTTCCTTGGGGATTGCCCACCAGATTTATTTTATTCCAGTACTCATGAGCCTTGGAGGAAATGCGGTACTGCGTTACTTCAAACGCATTGCGTTCAAAAAACTTTTCATCGGCCTCGATACGGGCTATTTCCTGCTGACGCAAGGAGAAGGCATCCCGCCGTTTTGCCCCAAAGAGCCTTATTGCATTAGGCTCAGGGTCCAGGGTCATGTAACAGACTACTGGTGGTTTGAACCTGAAATAGTCTTGAAAAAGAGTGGCAAAATCAATCGAAGTACGCCGCCAAACCCGCGATACTTCCCAGCGCAGGTATACGCCGTTGGGATCGGCAGGAATTTTGACATCAGCAAAAATTTGTAAAGATTGGTCAAAGTCCTTTACCACTATCCCCGGGTATACACTGTCCATCCGTACCGCAGCAGGCATGGTTTCCACATCCGAGCGGTAATGCTCACCATTTGGTAATTTAAGGTCTAGTTGGTATTGTTCGCCAGCCACCGCCCGAAACAGGGTGTCTTTCAACAGATAGGTTCCTGCTTCCAGGGCTACAAAAGGGTATTGCTTGCCTTTGGAATCCTGAACCAACAAAGTTGCCCCCTCAATGGGCCTACTGTCCACCTGACGCTCAAAGGCATTGGTGCGCGTCACCCGAAAGATGTGCCTGCCGGGCTGGTCGGAAAGGGTTCCAAATACCACGAGCAAATCTTCTTGCTGGCCCAATTCAAAATTGAGTTCTTTGATGCAGCCCCCACAAAGGATCAGCATCAAAAAACAGAGGAATTTCCATCGGAACAAAGATTTTTCAAACCACTTCATAAGCTTTGCTTTAACCAATTTGCCGCTTAAAAAGTAAAGTTGTACGAAACTGCCGGGATTGCGGCTCCCACCACTGCCAACTGATAGGCCGAAGGGCGGCCCACTTCATTGCGGCGGAAAAAGATCGAAAAAGGATTGGCCCGACCGTAGACATTGTAGATCGAGGCGGTAAAACTGCCCCGGATTCCCTTGAGCCGCGTTTGGCGATTGTCTACCGTCCAGGCGATGTCCAGGCGGTGGTAGTCGGGAATGCGGAACTGGTTGCGGTCCGAAAAATTGGCAAAAGCCGCATTCCCAAGGCGATAACTCGATACCGGAATGGAGATGGGGCGGCCCGTGCTATAAGTGAAATTAAAGGTAAAACTGTTGGTTGGATTGAGCTGTAGTCGGCTGATCAGGTTGATCTGGTGAGGTTTGTCAAAATTGGCCGGGAACCAGCGCCCGGCATTGATCGTCTCTTCCGCTGAAGGGCCTACTACCCTGGCAAACGAACGTGCAAAGGTATAGCTGAACCAGCCGCTGAGTTTACCCTGGGTTTTGCGGATGGAAAATTCAGCCCCGTATGCCTTTCCTTTTCCAGCCAGGATTTCGGTTTCCAGGCGTTGGTTCAGGATCAGTTCGGGCAAATCTTTGTATTCCAGCACATTCAAAATCGACTTGTAGTAAAACTCCACCGAGGTTTCCCATTTTTTATCCTGGGCATCCAAAAACCAGCCAACGGAATATTGGTCGGCAATTTGAGGCGGGATGTACAAGTTGGAAGCCTGCCACACATCCACCGGAGTAGGTGCCACGGTGTTGGAAGTCAGGTGAATGTATTGCCGCAGGCGGTTGTAACTCATTTTGAAAGAGGTATTGTCGCTCACGCCTAATTTGATTGAAGCCCGCGGCTCCAATCCACCGTAAGAAGTAATGACCTCGCCTTGCCCAAAAACCGCCGAATCCCGCACGCTCAAAGTTTCACGAGGTTGCCCTTCTGCATAGTACCAAACGGTACGCGGCCCCAAGTTTTGGTAATAACTGTAGCGGGAGCCCAGAGAAATGGAAATCCGCTTGGAGACCGTGATTTCATCCTGCGCATACAGCGCGAATTCCCGGCCATTGTCTTTTGAAACCTGTTCGGGCAAAAACACCGAAATATCGCTGAGTGGCCGCAGGGTTTCGGGTTTGGCAAAATACTGGCTGCCTTCCGCCCCAATCCGCAACGCGTGAGCAGTACCCACCGACAGCACATTGTCGATTTTCAGTTTTACATTGTTCAAGCCATTGCGTAAAGCAAAAGCATCGTTGCCCTCTGGGTCAATTTGTTCAGCTCGGTAGGCACCATAAGACAGGTGTATTTTGGTAAAAAAACGATCCGTATGCACCCGGTTCCAGGCGGCAGCCAACTGATAATTCTGCCAGTTGTAGCCAAAATCCTGGGCGTAGCGAAAATCATCACTGCTGGTAAATCCCATCAAGCGGAAAGTGTTTTTGGCATTGACGCGCCAGGTCAATTTCAACAGGCCATCGTTGAATGCAGCTTTGCTGTCCTTGATGGTGATGCTAGGGCTTTGTTGCAAGGCGGGGCCTAAGTAAGACTGCCTGCCGCCAATTAAAATCGATAATTTGTCTTTTTTAATCGGGCCTTCAAGCACCATCCGGCTCGCGATGAACCCAATACTGCCCTTACCCGCCCATTTGCGCATATTGCCATCTTTGAGCTGGACGTCCAACACCGATGACAAACGACCGCCGTACTGTGCCGGGATATGCCCTTTGTACAAGCTGATTTGATCCACTGCGTCGGCGTTAAAAATGGAGAAAAAACCCAGGGCGTGAGCAGAATTGAACAAGGGTGCATCGTCTTGCATGACCAGGTTTTGGTCAATATTCCCGCCGCGTACATTAAAGCCAGCCACTCCCTCGCCAGCATTGGTGACCCCTGGCAGCGTTTGTAAGCTTTTGATCACATCCGCCTCGCCCATCAAAGTGGGCAGTTCATTGAGGGATTTGGCGCTGAGGCGTTCGATGCCCATGTTGGTACTCTGGGCTCCTTTTTCGACTGCTTGGGCCTTGATCAATACTTCATTTAATTGTTGGGGCATGCTGATCAGGCGCACAGGTAAGTCGCCATCGGCGTATAAACTCACGTAATTGAGTTGTGATTGGTAGCTGATGTAGGTGATTTGCAGGGTGTATTTTCCAGGGGCTAGTTTGAGTTGAAAATTGCCTTTTTCGTCACTGACTTCCCCTTGTCCGGTTTCGCGCACAAGCACCGTGGCTCCCAGGATGGGTTCGTTGCTCTCGTCGTCCTGGATCTGGCCTTTGATGCTCAGCTTCCCTCCAGTAGGTGCTGTATTGGCTGAGCCGAATGTGAAACTTTTTTCTGCAATACTGGACAAGACTGGCGCTTGCCATTCCCCTTCTTTCCATTTTTTGATCATACCTTCCACAAAAGCGCGGTTCCGTTGGTCTTCAGGCACCAGCACCATTTCGTTGGGCGACCATTTGGTAAAGGTCAACAAACTGCCTTCCAGCAACTTTTTCATTACCTGATAAAAAGGCTGCCCCTTGAATTCAATGGTGATGGGATAAAAAGGGATTCTTTCGGGGATGTAATAAAACTTGACCGGATAACGCGACTCCAGGTCGCTCAGAATCTCGGGCAAGGGGCGCTCCTGATAAGCTCCCGTAATGGAAAGGTCAAAGGCGCTCGTCTGTTGAGCCTGTAACAGGTTTACAGCCAAACACAGCAAGCCACTGCACAGCAATGGCAACAAATTAAGTTTCATACATTAATTGATCAGTACCGATTCCCGCGGGTAGCGGTAATTCTTGCAATCTACATCTTTGATTAGCCCAATCAAGATAGTGATTGCGCCCACTCTTCCTACAAACATAACCACAATTAATGTGATTTTGCTAATATCGGACAGTTGGGGCGTAATGCCCAGACTTAATCCAACGGTGGCATATGCCGACACACATTCAAAAAGAATGGATAAAAAAGGAATGTTGCTTTCAGCCTGGGCCATGATGGTAAATCCTATGCCAATCACAAACCAGGACAATACAATGATCGCAAAAGAGCGGTTGACGGAGTCCTGTGGAATTTCCCGGCCCGCGTAATCGATGCGCGGTTTGTTGCGCACCACAGCAAAAATGTTCATGATCGCTACTGCAAAAGTACTGGTTTTGATCCCACCACCCGTCGAAGCAGGGGAAGCCCCAATCCACATCAAGAGGATGGTTACCAATACAATGGGCCGCGACAATTCAGCCATATTCACAGTATTAAACCCAGCTGTACGGGGTGTAACCGATCCAAAAAAGGATGTCACCAGTTTACCCCACAGCGTAGGATGTTCTTTGAGTACCCCATTCCATTCCAATGCGCCAAAAGCAAGGGTCCCGGTTATGAGCAGAATGATTGTAGTGAAGATGACCACCCGTGTATTGAGTGTGGCGATCCGCACTGCTTTTCGATAGGCCACAAGGTGTACCACAAAATGATTGTACCAATTGAGTATGGCGTACTTAACCAGCATAAAAAGGTTAAACATGATGCTGAAGCCCAAACCTCCAATGATGATCAGAAAAGCAGTAGTCAGGTGAATATTGTAATTGAACCGAAAGGGCGCTTCGTAAAAATTGTTGCTCAGCGTTGAAAATCCGGCGTTACAAAAAGCAGATACGGAGTGAAAGGCGCAAAAAAAGACTTTATCAAAAAAGGAGTCAAATTCCTGTTCGGGCAAGTTAATGTACATGAAAAAAGCGCCGATGAACTCTATCCCGAGGGTGAGCAACACAATTTTCATCGCCAGTCCCAACAAGCCTTCAAACTGGTCGGAGCTCAAAAAGTCACGGATAAACAGCCCTTCCACATAGGAGGATTTGCCTTTAAAAAAGTAAGCGAAAAAGGCCGTCAAGGTCAGCATCCCCAAACCGCCCAATTGAATACACACCATGATGACCGTTTGGCCCATGATTGTAAACGTAGTCGGGGTATCCACTACCGCCAAACCCGTCACACTCACCGCGCTGGTAATGGTGAAAATGGCATCCAACCAGGTAATCCCGGCATTGGTTGCATTGGGCAACTTGAGAAAGATGGTTCCAAAAAAAATCACAATCATAAAGCTACTCACAAAAATGATGGCAGGGGAAAAATTGCGTCGATACAATAGACTGGCAATGTTCGACATGCCGTATAAAACCAGCAGCAGGATATTGGCAAAAAACCAACCCTCATTGCGAACCACTGCCGCACGAAGGCTTTCTCCCCAAAACAACAAATCCACCGCTATCACCGAAAAAGCGGTGTACGGCAGTACCAAACGAATGAAATAAAAGAGATTGAAAGGGATTTGGCCCTTGTACAAGCGATAGGACTCTAAAACAGCGAAACTGAGGGTTAGGCCAAAATAAGCGTTAAAAATCAAAGCCTCCTCTCGACGATCTTGACCATAGCCAAAATCGTAAATCACAAGCACCAATGCCAATGAGGTCAATAGTTGTATGATGCGTCGAATCAACACTTTACCACAAGTTGTCGCTTTAATGAGGGGGTAAATATAAATAAAATGTAGACACTCACAAGCAGACATTATTTTGTGGTAACCAGAAAGCATTCCTGGAAAAACAAGCAGAGGTGATTTATTTCAAGCTAATCTCTCCAAATTAAATTAAATCAAATCATTCACAATCAGTTTTTTTATTAAAAAAAACAAAAATAATTACGTTTAAAATCGATAAAAAAACCAAGGCAATCTGTCCTTTCTTCTCTACAAAAACCACCCTATCTTGCTAGTAAATTAGGCAACCTGGTTTTCAGGTTTCCTAAAGCCTACCTACTATACAAACGCCTGAATTCCATTCTCTTTTACGACTTTATTTCCCTTGTGAACAATCAACATAACTATGAGCAATTTTACTAGTTTCCTCAGGCTGATTTCAGCTACTACGATGTACCTTTTTCTTTTGACCTGTTTCCTTGTCACTCCACTCCAGGCCCAGCAAAACGGGGTATTGGAGCAGATTCAATCGGCTCGTCAAAAGGGGATGGTTTTCCGTCCTTATTCACTTTTTAGCTACCAGGATGCGCTTGCAAATGTGCTTCCTTTGCGCTCAAACCTTCCGGAAGGTATTGTCCTGAAAATCGACCCAAATGTTTTAGCTGACCTGAATAAGCAAGGCCCTGAAGCCTTGTCTTTGGCCTTGCCCCGCGACAAAAATGGGCAGGTTTTTCAACTAGATTTGATCCGGGTTGACTTACACACTCCTGATTTCAAACTCAACACTTCCGCCGATGGCCCGATTGCTTATGAACCCGGCATTCACTATCGGGGAGTGCTGCGCAATGAAGCAAAAACCAGCGTTGCTTTGAGCTTTTTCAAAGATGAAGTAATGGGTGTAATTGGTTTTTCAGAACGTTCCAACTGGGTATTAGGCCGCTTGGAGGGTATCAACCTGCGGGATGCTTACACCGTTTACCCCGAAGATGAACTGGATTTTGACAAGTCCTTCAATTGCGGATCAAGTGAGGTTTCCCAGGAAATCCGGCAAACGGAAAACAAGCTGTCCGAGTTGCGGGGCGTTACTGCGGTTGATAAGACCGTAAGGGTTTATTTTGAATGTGAGTACGATCTGGTCAACGAAAAAGGCGGAGCTGCCGGAGCTGCCAACTTCATCAATGGCATTTTCAACGTTGTATCTTTGTTGTACCAAAACGAAGGCATAACGGTGGTCATTTCTGAAATCTTTGTCTGGACCACACCAGATACCTACCCTACCAATTCTACCTCAAATACTTTGGTTTCTTTCCGCAGCGCCCGACCTACATTCAATGGTGACATCGCCCATTTGGTGTCACGGGGTCAGCCAAGCGGAGGGGGCATTGCCTATCGCCCTGGATTATGCAATGGTTATGGTTATGCTTACAGTTATGTCAACAGTACCTACTCGGCATTTCCTACCTATTCCTGGACGGCCAATGTGATCACCCACGAAATGGGGCATAATTTGGGCTCACCCCACACCCATGATTGTGCCTGGAATGGCAACAACACTCCGCTGGATGGTTGTGGCCCTGCCGCTGGATATTCAGGAACGGGTTCTTGTGTTGCTTTGCCTGCTCCTACGGCTCCATTCAAAGGAACCACAATGAGTTATTGCCACCTTTTGGGCAATATTGGCATTGACCTGAATCTGGGCTTCGGCCAACAACCCGGCGATCTCATCCGCGCTAATGTATCTGCCGCTACTTGCCTAAGCGGAGGGGTAGCGGTTTGTAGTACACCTACCACAACTCAACTTTTAGCCAACAACGTCACTACCAACTCGGCTACTTTGGTAACCAACATCAGTGGATTAGTGGGTTATGATTGGCGCTATCGAGTGGTGGGAAGTACTACCTGGATTGATGTAGCCTCTTCAACTTCCAATACGCTCAACCTTACGAGTTTAACTGCTACCAGCAATTATGAATTTCAGGGGTCGGTGCAATGTACAGCAGGTGGGGCCTGGACAAGCTGGTCCGCTTCCAAAACGTTTACGACCACGGGCCCTGTTTGTACCACACCTACTACTGCTCAAATCTCAGCTTCGAATATTGCTTCCACAACTGCTACTTTGAATTGTAGCATGACTGGCGTAGTGAGCTACGATTGGCGCTATCGTTTAGCGGCCACCAGCCTTTGGACCGAACTGACCAGCACCAGCGCCAACAGTGTCAATATTAGCGGCTTGGATTTGGCTAGCAGTTACCAATTCCAGGTAAGTGTACAGTGTACGGCCGGGGGAACCTGGACAGCCTGGTCGGCTTCAAAAACGTTTACAACCCTGGCAGCACCAGCTTGTTTAGCCCCAACTACAGCCCAAATCGCTGCCAGTAATGTGGGTGCAAATACAGCTACACTTGGATGTAGTGTAACGGGTATGGTGGGTTACGACTGGCGCTATCGCGTGGTCGGTAGCAGTACCTGGACCGACTTAAACAATACGACGGCAAACAGTACCAACTTGAGCAGTTTGGTGGCTGCGAGCAACTACGAGTTCCAGGTAGCAGTACAATGTACGGCGGGAGGCGCCTGGACGGCCTGGTCCGCTTCAAATACTTTTACAACCCTGGCGGGGGCATGTAATGCACCCAGTTCTGCTCAACTATCCACTTCCGCTGTTACGGCATCTTCGGCTACCCTCAACTGTAGTGCAACTGGTGTGGTGAGTTATGACTGGCGGTATCGACTTGTAGGAAGCAGTACATGGATAGATTTGACCAATACCAGCACCAGCAGTACCAGCTTGAGTAGCTTAGTGGCATCCAGCAACTACGAGTTTCAGGTAGCGGTGCAATGTACAGCTGGAGGCGCGTGGAGCGCATGGTCTGCTTCCAAAACGTTTACAACACTAGCACTCGTTTGTTCCACACCAACTACCACTCAAATTGCGGCCACCAGCATCACTTCCAATAGTGCTACGCTTAGTTGTAGTTTGGCAGGTAGGGTTAGTTATGATTGGAGGTATCGTTTGGCGGGCACCAGCCTTTGGACCGACCTGAGCAATACCAGTGCAGCAACTGTAAACATCAGCGGCTTGAGTGCCAGCACCAATTACCAATTTCAGGTGAGCGTCCAATGTACCGCTGGCGGAACCTGGACAGCATGGTCGGCGTCAAAATCATTCAGCACCTCGACGGCAGCTTGTAGTGCACCGACTACAGATCAGATTTCGGCCAGCAACGTAGGATCAGGCACGATCCTCTTGAGTTGCACTTTAACTGGGCTAGTAGGATATGATTGGCGGTATCGAATAGTCGGCAGCAGTACCTGGACCGATGTAGCCGCAGGGTCGACA
Source organism: Saprospiraceae bacterium (assembly GCA_027486765.1). Classification (GTDB taxonomy): domain Bacteria; phylum Bacteroidota; class Bacteroidia; order Chitinophagales; family Saprospiraceae; genus Haliscomenobacter. The sequence continues at coordinate 12,578 of JAIXOO010000111.1, read as the reverse complement.
AACTCTTTCAATCTGGCAGGGCTAACGGCCAATAGCAATTACGAGTTCCAAGTATCCGTATTATGTACCGCCGGTGGAGCATGGAGTGCCTGGTCGGCATCAAAAACATTCAGCACCACGGTCGCGACTTGCACAGCCCCAACTACACTTCAAATTTCCACCAGCAATCTTGCTGCCAACACCGCAACTTTAAACTGCTCTTTGACGGGAGTAGTAAGTTATGATTGGCGGTACCGAGTAGTTGGTAACAGCACCTGGATTGACTTGGCATCGGGCGCTTCAAATTTCGCAAATATAAATGCACTAACAGCCGGTACCAATTACGAGTTTCAGGTAGCGGTACAATGCACCACTGGGGGACCGTGGAGTCTTTGGTCGGCATCAAAAACATTCAGCACCACGGCACAAGAATGTGGAACACCTTCCAGCAATCAAGTTTCCATTACTAACCTCAGCGCTACTTCTGCCCAATTGAATTGCTTACTCAGAGGCGCGCAGCTTTATTTGTGGCAATATCGTAGAGGGACCGGCAGTTGGATAAATCTCCCGAATACAACGGTTGGTGCTACAACGCTCAATGGATTATCACCGGGTACTCAGTATCAGTTCCGGGTACGACTTAATTGTTCGGGAACCTATACTACCTGGTCGCCCGCCACTACTTTTGTTACCCCAGCAGCATTGGTGATTGAACCAGAAATTTCGGGCTCAGTGGCCAAGCCAAACCTTCTACAATTGGATAATTTACGGCTTTTCCCCAATCCTACCCATGCTGAGTTGAATGTAAGTTACATCTTGAATACAGATAGTAAAGAAGTGTTCATCCAGGTTTACGATCTGAGTGGGCGACAAATACAAAAGCATAACCTGGGCTCGCAAAAGGCCGGTGCTTATCAGCACAAAATTCAACCCAACCAGGGCTCTGGCTTATTTTTCTTGCGCGTGAATACGGAAAAGTCAAGCCTGATAGAACGTTTTAGTGTTTTGCGATAATGCAATAACCAGATTATAGACGTTATTGCAAGAGGCCAGCTCTTTAAACAGAGCTGGCCTTGCTTTTTTGGACTGTTTGTGTCAGAAAACTGCTAAAAGAAATAGGACTTTTAGTTTTTATCCAAATACTTTTCATTCTCCGCATTGTAGCGCGGCCCTACATTTGGATATTGCTTCAACAAAGTTTCCAGGGCTTCCAGATCACCCGCAGACAATTGCACATCTACCGCTCCTGCATTGTCCAACAAATATTGGCGCCGTTTGGTACCAGGAATGGGGATGATGCTTTCGTCTTGCGCCAGTACCCAAGCAATGGCCAATTGGGCAGGGGAACAGGCTTTTTCCGCAGCGAATTGAGCAAAGGCCGCAGCCAAATTCCGGTTGTTTTCGGCATACTCCTCCTGGTAACGCGGCAAGTTTTTGCGAAAATCGCCATCCGCCAGGGTTTTCACATCCAGCGTATTGGTCATCAGCCCCCGGGCAAGTGGACTAAAAGGCACCAATGAGATATTGAGCTCCCGGCAAAGGGGTAAAATTTCCGCTTCCACATCCCGGGTCAACAGGGAATATTCACTTTGTAAGGCGCTGATGGGATGTACCTTATGGGCCTTGCGCAGGGAATTGGGCGATGCTTCTGACAGGCCCAAATAGCGCACCTTGCCTTCTCTCACCAGTTCGGCCATTGCACCAACCATTTCTTCCACCGGTACATTGGGGTCGATGCGGTGGGCGTAATACAAGTCGATTACCTCGGTTTGCAACCTGCGCAAGCTAACTTCAACGGCTACCCGCATTCGGGCTGGGGAACCATCAAAACCACCAAATTTGCCTTTTTCATAGGGCAGGAAACCAAATTTTGTGGCAATAAATATTTTATCGCGATTGGGCTTCAGCACCCTGGCCACCAATTCTTCATTTTTGCCATTGGCATAAATGTCGGCAGTGTCCCAAAAATTGATGCCGATTTCAATGGCTTTTTCCAGGGTAGCAATCGATTCCGCGTCATTTGCCTCACCATATCCATGATTCATGCCCATGCAGCCTAAGCCAATGGCGGAGAGTTGTTCGGAAGTATTCCCTAATGTCCGGTATTTCATTGCGTAGATTTTCTTTCGAAGAATGTTAAGACAACAAGTTGAATCAGTATCTTGGTTGATCCAGTGCACTAAATTGTGACTGTAGAAGCCTTTAAGACCTTGTTTATGAAAATTTCAACTCGCGAACTTATCATTTTTACCTTGCTGATCATCTTCAGCAGCAACTTGTCGGCCCAGCCCAAGGCCCAACACAATCTACAATTCGCAGGCATGCCCACCCAATGGTACGAAGGGCTGCCCCTGGGCAATGGCTGGCTGGGAGGCCTGTTGTGGCAAAAAAACGATAAAATCCGCCTCAGCCTGGATCGGGTCGACCTTTGGGATGACCGACCTATGCCCGAGATTGAAAAATTGCGCTTTGCCTGGGTAAAAGAGCAAGTCTTAAAAAACCAATACGACACGGTGCAAGCCCTCGGAGACGTGCCTTATGAAAAATATGCCGCGCCCACCAAAATTTCTGGTGCCGCCTTGGAGTTTGATTGTCGGGCATTTGGCGGAGTCAAAAGATCCACCTTGAACATCAAAGATGCCTACGCCAATGTGGAATTCAACAATGGCGTCCAGATGAACCATTATGTGCATGCGAGTGAATTGCGTGGTTTTTTTGGCTTCGAAAACCTTACCAATACCGAACTCATGCCCGAACTGCTCATTCCCAATTACAATACGGGTAAAAGCGGTGCAACAGGCAATAGTGTGGAAGGCCAAAGCCTCGAACGCCTGGGCTACGCCAAAGGCAGCCTGACCCAAAGCGCCCAATCCATACGCTACCATCAGCCCACCTGGGATGGGCATTATTACGAAGTGTTGGTGGAGTGGCAGTGGTACAAATCGAACTCGTTGATCGGCCAATGGACCATCAGTGTGGATCAGTCCGCCGTGATGCCCCCTCTCCCACCCCAGTCTGATGAACCCACGCCCTGGCCCAGCCACCAAGCCTGGTGGCAAAATTACTGGAGCAAATCCAGTGTACAATTGCCAGATAGCCTGCTCGAAAAGCAGTACTACCTCGAGCTCTACAAATTTGGTAGCGTAGCCCGCAGCAACACCCCGCCCATTTCCCTACAAGCCATCTGGACTGCCGACAATGGCAATTTACCGCCCTGGAAAGGTGATTACCACCACGACCTCAATACCCAGCTGAGTTACTGGCCGGGCTATACCGCCAACCACCTCGATTTGACTGCTTCGTTCACCAACTGGCTGTGGCAGACACGGTCGGAAAACAAACGTTGGACCCAGCAATATTTCGGTACCAAGGGGCTCAATGTACCCGGGGTAAACACCCTTAGCGGCAAACCCATGGGCGGCTGGATTCAATATTCAATGAGTCCGACCACCAGTGCCTGGCTGGCCCAGCATTTTTATTGGCAATGGCGCTACAGTATGGATCTGGTTTTTTTGAAGGAAAAGGCACGACCTTATCTATTGGATGTCGCACAATATTTGGACGAAATCACCAAGAATGAAGGGAAGGGGCGCATGCTCCCGCTCAGTTCCAGCCCGGAAGTATTCAACAACAGCATCCAAGCCTGGTTTTTAGCATTCAGTAATCATGATTTGGCACTGGTGAAAAATGCATTTGCCATGACCACTCAATTGAGCAAAGGCAGTAAGGCCAGGTATTGGCAACAAATCCTCCGGGACTTGCCCGCTTTTGCTCAAAACGATCAAGGTCTGGGCATTGCTCCTGGTTTGCCTTTTGAACATACCCACCGGCACCACGCCCATTTGATGGCCATTTATCCGCTCAAAGTGCTCAATTACCAGCGGGAAGCTGATCGGGAGTTGATGGAACAATCGCTTGATCAGTTGCAAAAAGTAGGCACCCGGGAGTGGACTGGTTATTCTTTTGCCTGGGCAGCTTGTTTACAAGCGCAAGCCAAACGGGGGGATCAGGCGCTCGATTTATTGCAAAAATTTGCCAACAATTTTTGTGTGGCCAACAGTTTTCACGTGAATGGTGATCAAAAAGGGGGGCAATTCTCCAATTTCACCTACCACCCTTTTACCCTGGAAGGAAATTTTGCTTTTGCGCAAGGCATCCATGAATTGTTGTTGCAATGCCACGATGGGGTGATTGAGGTATTTCCAGCCCTGCCCAAAAGTTGGAAAGAGGTCTCTTTTGAGTCGCTAAGAACAGAAGGAGCATTTTTAATTTCGGCGATTCAAAAAGATGGAGTGCCACAATCGATCAAAGTAATGGCCGAGCAAGGTGGCAATTTACAAATCAAACTACCTTCTGGCAATTGGCAAGTGCCTCTTGCTGTTGAAAAACGCTTGAAAAAAAGCGCAAGTATTTGGCATTTGCTGCTAAAAAAGGGAGAAACCATAATTTTTACCTCCAAATAGCCATAAAATCTTTGTTCCTAACAAGGTTTAAATTGCCATTTTCAGCATCAAATTTCAATAAACAAGCAAAAATTACATCAACACAATTCACTTTAAATCAATATCTTGAATAAAAAAACACTCAATAAAATAGCTTATTTTAGACTACAAAACACAGTGATTTGTCCTTTTTTTTCGCTGTAAAGCCAAATACCTTGCGTCATAGTAAAACTGAAGTTCAGGAATTTTACTAGAACGCTGATTATTTGTCAAGTCCGAGATAACCTTGTTCGCGAAACTGGGTTTTCTCGGAACTTTTTACCTGTCATTTTTCAACCATGCTTTTAACTACCTTGATGATACTGTAACTGTTGATTTGCCCTCTTAGAACACTTGTTTTAGCTATCTCCATGAAGAAAAATTTCTCCTATCCACCCAAATCAAAGTACATAATAACCACATACACGCTATTGTAAGGGCCAGCTCTGAGGTGATCATTTGGAGTTTGGCCCTAACTTTTTAAGCGGATGCGCTAAAAATTTTGGCCATTCACACGGTGTAAGCCATCTGCAAACCCTCGCCGATCAATTTTGCTGACAACCTTACCGCCACTGTAAACCCAAAGAAAGGCCCAAAATCCTGCCCAGCGGGCAAACTGGTGATGAACAAGCCCGGGATATTGCTCTGGAAATTTTCATCCAGTTTGGGAAATCCATCTTTCACCGCCAATTGAGCCAACAGATTGCCTGTTTTTAGAAAGGGAACCTTTTCAATCGCAGATTTATAGCCCGTTGCCAGGATGATTTGATCCACCTGGATTTGTTTGCCCGAGTCAAACTCCAGTTCCAGGGAACCGTCCGGCAAGACAGAGCTGGAAGCAACCTGGGTATTGGGCCAGAGGTGGACATGATCCATGGCAATGCGGTCTTTCAACCAGGGCTCCAGTTTCAAACGACCTTCCGCCCAAAGTTGATGTCCAACTTCTTTTTTGTCTGCTTCACTTAGATTTCTATACCAGCCAGGATTATCCGCCATACCATCGATGATTTTGTTGACCCAAGACCAATCCGCTTCCACGAAGGCTGGGGTATCGTGCCGATAGGCCAGGTGGATGTCTTTGGCACCCGCTTCGGCCAACAATGCCGCCCATTCAAATGCACTTTGTCTTCCACCCAAGATGAGGCAAGCTTTATCGCGCATTTGCGGGAGGTCCACAAAATCGCAGGTGTGTGCGTAACGGCCGTCAGGCAACAAAGCCGTCAGATCGGCAGGCAGGTGTACAAAATATTTGAAACCAATGGCCATGGCGACCTGTTTCGCACGAATTTGGGAACCGTCCTCCAATGTTGCAACAAACACCCCATCCAGATCCCGATCGAGTTGTTGAACATAGGTAGGCAGGTTGTTGAGTTGGGTTTGCTCCAGGAACCACTGGACGTAAGCTAAATAAAAGTCCAGCGAGAGGGGTTCAACATCGGCGGGCTTGAGTCCCTGTTCTTCCAGGTATCGCTCGATGGTATACATTCCCCCGACATCGAGGTGCCAATCACAGGCTGAACGCAGGTACATTCCGGCAGGCATGTTTTTTTTCCAAAATTCCATGGGTTTGCCCACCATGAGGTAATCCAGGCCAAGTTGTTGCACATGCGCAGCAAGGCAAATGCCAAAGGGGCCCGCCCCAATGATCAATACGTCGGTTGTTCTTCCAGCAGCTGATGGCAGGGATGGCATATTGTTTTTTTTTCAAACTTATTAGAAATGCTGGTTCTTTCAAAACTTTGCGATCTATTTCCTTCGGACAAATTTCCTTATCGTGCCTTGGCTGCAATATCCCCAGCCCTAGCTCCGTTCCTTTGCTTTTCAACACTCAAAGAATCACCATGTCGACTGACGCTTCGTCTTATCCGAGCAAAGTGCTCAAACAAGAGATTGCCAATAGTATTTCCCACGGTTTTGGCATTTTATTCAGCATTGTCTGTATTCCCTTGCTCATTGCCTTGGCCGCTAAAAGTGGCAACTCCGTAGCTACCCTGGGTGTCAGCATTTATGCCTTCAGTTTTTTGATGGTGTACACTTGTTCAACCTTGTACCATGGGTTTCAGGAACCGCTGGTCAAAAAGGTGCTCCAGATTCTGGATCACATCAGCATTTATTTTTTGATCGCAGGCAGTTATACCCCTTTCATTTTGTTGTTTGTGTTCAATCAGGTAGGCATCACCCTGCTGATCGTGTTGTGGGGATTGGCCATGGCTGGAATGGTGTTTAAAATCTTCTTCATCAATCGTTTCAACTATTTATCTACCGTCATCTACCTGCTGATGGGTTGGATTTTGGTGGCGGCAGGCAAAACCTTTTTTGTGAGCTTGCCTGCGGATGTGCTCACCCTGATTGTGGTCGGTGGAGTGTTGTATTCCCTGGGAGTTATTTTTTACTTGTGGGAAAAATACACTTATCATCACCTGGTTTGGCATTTGTTTGTATTGGCGGCTAGCATCAGCCATTTTGTTGCGGTCATTTTGGCTGTTTCGGCAATCTCCTGAAGTTGAAGGTTTTTTAGGAACGAGTTAGCCAATATTTTATATTTTTGCCCCGTGAAAAAATTCTTGCGGATCACCATTTTGGTTCATTTGTTGCTTCTGTTTGGCTGCTTTACCAGCTCAGACCTTGGCGTTCCGTTGGATTCCAAGATGGCTGCGCAAGCAGCTCAAGTTGCCGAATCGGCGCAACAAACCGCCCTCAGCGCCCGTAATTTACTCTGCCCCTGCAACCCGATTGAAAGTGCAATCAGCGGGGTTTCACAAGTTTTTCCTTCTTTTTCCAAACTGCCTTTTTTTGATTTTATCGCCTTCATCCGCAGCCGCGAGCAGGTATTTCTAAGTACATTTTTGCATTACCGTTTTTTTGCCCGCAATCTTTTGCTGCGTTTTTTCAGTTGCGATATCATTTATCCTTTCCACAGTTTTTGGTGATTGCTCTTCCATCCAGCGCAACTCGCGCATTTTTCAATTTTTAAGGTTTCAAAATCTTGTAGTCATCGCTATGCCTACAGGGTGCATTTTCGTTAATCATTCAATTTTTTTAAGATGGATTTAGGAAACATCCTGCTGTGGAGCATCATCACTTTGCTTTGTGTGGTGCCATTTATCATTTTGAGCAACATTGCCAAAAAGAAAAAACAACAAGACCTGAAGGCCCTTTTGGACTTCGCTTCTAATCACCATTTTACCATTACCCAATATGATCTTTGGTTTAAATCCGCCATCGGACTGGATGAAGCCAAGCAGGCCATTGTTTTTGTCAGCAACCTGCACGGTACAAGTGTAGCACAATGGGTCATGCTGGCAGACATCCAAAAATGCCAGATCAACGAGACGAGCAGAATGGTGGGTGACCAAGACCAAAGCAGTAAAGTTGTTGACAAGTTTGAGTTGGTCTTTAGCAGCAATAAAGGAAACACCTCCTTTGAATTTTTCAACGTCAAGTCAGGCAATTTAACGCCAACCATCGAATACCAACTGGCTGAAAAATGGAGCAAGATTGCCAATGAGCGGATTGCATCATTAGTTCAATCCGAATAAGTGCCAAAACAGAGTTAATCAATTTAACGTTGTTTAAGCCTTTTGTGCTGGGAATGCATGGTCATTGCCCAGCACTTTTATTTTTATCCAAAATTTTCCCGAAAAAGATGGTCAAATAGTTCCACAATTGTAAAATTGAGTAGCATTTTAAATCACTTCAAAAACAATTGGTATGACCGGGAACAAACCCAGTAGCATTGACGAGTACATCGCCAGTTTTCCGCCAGCCGTTCAAGTCATTTTGGAGCAGGTCCGGGAAACCATCCGACAAACAGTGCCCGAAGCCAAAGAAACCATCAAATACGACATGCCCACCTTCACCCTGGGAGGCAATTTGGTCTACTTTGCTGCCTTTAAAAAGCACCTGGGTTTTTATCCCATCCCGATGGAACATCCGGATTTCATCGCCGATTTTGCGCCGTACAAACAAGGTAAAGGTTCGATCCAGTTTCCGCTGGATCAGCCCATGCCTTTGGAATTGATTGTGCGGATCGTGCGCTATCGTGCGGATGTACTCCGAAAAGTTTAATCAAAAATGATTTACTTTGTAGGGTTCACCAAACCGTACATATGATGCGCCTTCGCCTAAAAATCCAGTATTGCTGCCTTCTTATGCTGTTGACCTCAGCCCTATGTGCTCAGGAAAAAGCCGATTCCACCAAAGTCCCACCCGCCAAGTCCTTCATCACCAACCACCAAGGCATTTTTGGCGGCAAAATCATCCGCTACAAAGCCACCGCCAAAGAGACTTATCTGAAGAACGACAAGGGGGATTCGGTAGCCTCCATCTGGAGCGTAGCCTATACCCAGGAAGGTGTCACGGATTTGAGCAAGCGGCCCGTCACTTTTGTGTTCAACGGGGGGCCAGGTTCTGCCTCCATTTGGCTGCACATGGGCATGTTTGGGCCACAAATTGTCAAGGTAGATTCAGATGCCAAAAAGGATGATGGGGCTGCCCCTTATGCGTTGGTAGAGAACAAACATGGAATCCTGGACTTGACCGACCTGGTGTTCATCGACCCCGTAGGCACTGGATACAGCCGGGTAGTGGGCAAAGGCAAGGCTGAAGATTATTGGGGTTTGAAAGAAGATGCTGCTTCAATCGCGAAGTTCATGCGTCTCTGGGTCACCGAACAAAAACGTTGGTTTTCTCCAAAATACATCGCTGGCGAAAGTTTCGGTACCACCCGGGCCGCCGCCGTCGCCAATGCCTTGGAAAAGGACGGCCAAACGATGGACTTAAATGGACTGGTGCTCATTTCGCAAGCCCTCGACTATACGGGATCTACCTCCATTCACGACAACATTACCTCCAACTTGACCTACCTGCCCAGCATGGCCGCTACCGCCTGGTACCACAAAAAAGCCGGGCAGGGTAAAAAGTTAGAAGACTTCATTGAAGAATGCCGCAAATTCACTTACGACACCTACGCTCCAGCCTTGTATCGGGGCAGTTTATTAAGTGCTGCGGAGCAAAATACTATTGCCGAAAAACTGGCTTATTTCATTGGTTTGGACAAAAACTACATCCTTCGTTCCAACCTCAGCATCTTGATGCACCGCTTTCAAAAACAATTGCTGGCGGACCAGGGACTGGCCATTGGCCGCTTGGACGGTCGTTTTATGGGTGACGAAGCCGATAAAGTTTCCGAAGGGCCCGACTTGGGCGACCCTTCTGACTACCAAATCAGTGGGGCTTACACGGCGGCATTGAACCACTATTTTGCCTCGGCATTAAAAGTAGAAATGGATCGCCCTTACCTGACCTCCAACGACGAAGTGGGTGAAAAATGGCGCTGGCGGCCCGTCCCCGACGGCCAATACTGGGAACCCATGCCGGTCAACGTAGCCCGCCAGTTGGGTGAAACCATGCGCCGCAATACCTCCATGAAAGTCTTGGTAGCCAGCGGGTATTACGACCTGATATGCCCGTTTTTTGATACAGAATATACCTTTGCGCGCAATGGTATCGTACCCGAGCGGGTTACCAAAACCTACTACGAGGCCGGGCACATGATGTACTTGCACGAGCCGGATATGGTGAAACTGGCGGCGGATATCCGCAAGTTTTTGACGCAATAAACACCTCTGTTCAAAACAATGACCAGTCTAAAACCCAGAAAAGCAGTATTTTGCAGTAAAGTCTCGCCGATGCGCAACATTTCACCCAATTTCACCCGACTCCAGGCCAAAATCTGGTTTGCCTTTTTGATGTTTCTGGGCTTGTTCACCGGCATGAATGCACAGGTACAAAGCCGCTCCTATCAGTTTGTCCTACGTAAATTGTTAAAACACAGCGTACCAGAGTTGAGTGTAGAAGCGGTGGTCAAAAACCTAAGCGCTCATCCCGTTTTTATCGATGCCCGAGAATGGAATGAGTATGCCGTAAGCCACATTAAAGGTGCCATTTGGGTGGGCTACAAAGACTTTGAGCTAGCCAGGCTGGAGCGGGTAGACAAAACCAGCCCAATTGTTGTATATTGTTCAGTAGGTTACCGCAGTGAAAAAATTGCCGAAAAACTCCTGGCTGCAGGCTACCCGCAAGCCGCCAATTTGTACGGCGGCATTTTTGAATGGGTCAATCGCAAACAGGCTTTGGTCAACCTGGAGGGGCATCCCACGGAGTATGTGCATGCCTACAATAAGATGTGGGGCACTTGGCTCCAGGTAAAAAAAAAGCGCAAGGTGTATAAATGATTAACGGTCTTGAAAAATCACCATCGTATGAACCTGATTCAAAAAATCCATCCACTTTGTCTCATTTTACTCAGCATGTGCACACTTGCCCGTGCGCAAGACAATAGCCCCAGCATTGGTCCCGCCCATGGTACGCTGATGATTGTCGGCGGAGGTAGTGTAGGTGCCGACATATGGGCGCGTTTCATTGAGCTGGCGGGCGGAGAAAGCGCCAGTATTGTGGTCATCCCTACTGCCAATGAAGACGTCAACATCAGCGGTGGCACTTCGGCTGAAAAAGAATTGTTGCAACATTTGGGCGTAAAAAACGTCACCGTGCTGCATACCCGCGACCGCAAGCAGGCCGACGATCCCAATTTTGTCGCCCCCTTGCACAAGGCCACTGGCATTTGGTTCACCGGAGGGCGGCACTGGCGCCTGGCCGATTCCTACCTCAATACGTTGGCTCACCGCGAATTTAAAGCCCTACTCGAACGGGGCGGTGTGATCGCAGGCACTTCGGCAGGTGCGACTATCCAAGGCTCATTTATGGTTCGGGGAGACACCAAGGGCAATACTATCATGGTCGGCGACCACACCGAAGGCCTTGGCTTTATTCAAAATGTGGCGATCGATCAGCATCTCCTGGTACGCAATCGCCAATTTGATTTGGTGGAAGTGATTCGCCAAAAGCCCGAGCTCCTGGGCATCGGCATCGATGAAAGCACCGCCATCGTGGTGCAAAAAGACACCTTCGAAGTGATCGGCAATTCATTTGTGGCCATTTACGATGCCAAAAACATCACGGGCAACGCGAGCCAATCCAATGGCTCAACTCCAAGTGCCACTCGGCCTTTCTATTTTTTGAATCGTGGCCAACGGTTTAATTTGAAAGAAAAAATTGTCTTGCGCCGTTAGGGTTTGGCTGCATCACCGTATAAAGTAATTGACATAAAAAAAGACTACGAGGTAAACCCACAGCACATCCAAAAAGTGCCAGTAGATGCCCAGCAGGCGTAAGTTCAGGCGTTTTTCCGGGTCAGAAAAATACACCAGCACGCTGACTGGCTCCTTCATGTGGTAACGCGCCTGATAGATGAAGTAGCCCAAAAACGGCAATCCTGCAATGACGTGAGCAAAGTGCAGGCCAGAAATGACGTACAAGTAACCAGCTGAATTGTCTGAACTCATCAAAACGCCGTCACTGAACAACATGTACCAGGCAACGGCTTGTGCTATCATAAACAACAGGGACAGGCCCAACGTAAACCACAAGGCCCTTTGGTAATTTTCAGTATGATCGTCCAAATAGGATTTTTTGGCCCAAACCATCGTGCTACTACTGCCCAACAAGATAAGTGTGTTGACCAAAAATAGAATGGGCAAGCGAAGTGGAGGCAACTCTTGAGTCACTCGGTTGTATACATAGGCCAGCGACAAGGCAATAAAAATGGTACTCAACCCCATCAGCAAAAGCACCAGAATGATGTTTTTGGGGTGGAACGCCAGGTAGGCGTATTCGTTGTGTGGTTGTTCGTGTTGTTCTGACATCTCTTCAATTTTAAAAGGTTCCAGGATTCCAAGTTCCAAAGTTCAGCAGCCCAACCCTGGAACCCAGGAACTTTGGAACCCAGGAACCTTGGAACCCTGGAACCCTGGAACCTTGGTTACCCCCTCCGGCATCGCTCGCTACAATATTTTACCTCTGCCCAAACCTTCTCCCATTTCTTTCGCCAGCTGAATGGACGTTTACAAACTGGGCAGATTTTTTGAGGAAGGTCCACTTTTTTAGGTTTTTTTGCCAATATTTTCATTTTTATTGAAGCAAAGTAGAAAACAGCAAGCAAGCTGAATTGTTTTGATGAATACCTTTGTTTATTTTCGACGATTAAAATGCAGTGTT